>NZ_CALWFZ010000008.1 GCF_944377805.1 uncultured Mediterraneibacter sp.
TAAATTTCTTTTCCTGCACGATATTCAGTTGTCAAGTTTCGGTTGGAATCTTATTCATTGAGATTCCGAGAAGTTATATTATTCGCTTATCCTTTTGTTATGACAATGGTACATTACCGCGCCTCTTTTGTCAAATTCTTTATTTAAGTTTGTTTGTTTATACAATTTATTTTTGATGCTTTTGTGCATTATGTATAATTTATTGTTAAATTTTTATCTAACTTATCAATTTTTCATCATATGTTATAGAAAGTATTTTATTAATCTTTTATCTTATTCTCACTTTGGTTGACTGGATCAGAATATTGATTTATATTTAGATTGTTAAACAAAGTTACTAACGGGGGACAGATTTATGACAGGAGAAAAATATAAAACAAGAGACTTTGGCAATATCTTCCGTGACATATATTTAAAAAAGCAGCGATCCCGGCAACAAATAGCTTCAGAACTGGGCATCAGCCTTCCTACCGTCACAAATAATCTTGATCTTTTGGCAAAAAGCGGACTCGTCTACAAATCCGGAGTATGCCAGTCTACTGGAGGGCGAAAAGCCTACACTTACCAGTGCGTCCCTGACGCCCGCTTTGCCATTGGAATCGATATTACAAAGAGGCATTTATCTCTCGTTCTGATCAATATGCATCTTGACATTATTTCCCAGAAGAGAATTCGCTGTGTGTTTTCAGATTCAGGTGAATACTTCGAGAGTGTGAAAGCAGAAATCGAAGAAATACTGAACGCGAACAAGATAGACCGCAGAAAACTCCTCGGGGTGGGAATCTCAATGCCTGTTATCATCGACAGAGATCAAAAGTCCATTTCCTATGCAACAGTAATCAACCTGTCAGGAGATATATATCAAAGGATGTCCGCATATATCAAATATCCATTCCTTCTGTTCAATGATGCCAACTCTGCCGGTCTGGCCGAAAGCTGGATCTCCGACTCAGGCGAATCCATGACCTATCTGTTTCTCGGGAACAGTGTCGGCGGCGCCCGCATCGCCGACGGACAGATCATTACCGGAGAAAACTGGAGAGCCGGTGAATTCGGACATATGTGCATCATTCCCGAAGGCGAACAGTGCTACTGCGGCCAGAAAGGATGCCTTGACGCCTACTGTTCCGCCACCGTGTTATCTGATTTTACAAATGAAAATCTCGACATCTTTTTTGAAGAATTAAAGAAAGGCAACAACCCCGGTTACCGCCGCATATTTGATCATTATCTGGATCATCTCGCAATTGCCGTCAAAAACCTGCGCATGTGTTATGATTCCGACATTGTACTGGGCGGTGCCGTCGGGGCTTATCTTGCCGACTACATAGATGAATTCAGACGAAAAGTAGAAAGCCTCAATCCATTTGAACAGGGCGGAGATTATATAAGAGTATGTCACTATCGCAAAGAGGCCGCGGCCGTGGGGGCTGCCATTTACTTCATAAACGAATTTATCGAAAGCCTGTAATCGCACTTGTCCGCCATTCGTCACATTCGCGCTTCTCTCATATTGTCAAAAAGTGTGGAGTGAAATAATTTCACTCCACACTTTTTAATGATTCTACCATATTGATCTTCTTCAGTTTAAAGTACATCGCTCCGTTTACAAGAAGCGAGAACAGGCATGTCAGAAGAAAAGCATAGATAAAACTGCTCAGATCAATATTTCTCCCAAACATCACAGACTCGATCTCCACAGTGACAATGATAAACTGATGCAGGATCTTTCCGAGAACAATTCCAAACACCGCGCCGAACAGAGTAAGTACAATATTCTCTCTGTAGACATACATAGAGACCTCGCTGTTGTAGAATCCAAGCACTTTGAGGGTGGCGAGTTCTCTCTGACGTTCCGTGATGCTGATGTTGTTCAGATTATAAAGCACGACAAATGCCAGCATCCCCGCGGACATAATCAGGACGATGATAACTTCATCGAGCGCCCCTAACATATTGTCCACCTGTTCTCTCAGATCCGTTGTATAGCTGATACTCAGGGTTCCCGGCAGCGCCAGGGCCTCCTCTCCGATCCTCTCAGCCTCTTCTGTCATTCGATCAGAGGTCTTATAGAAAATACAATTATAATCCGGCGTCTCTTTATACAAACTCTCATAGACTGCGGGCGTCATGTACAGATAGTGACTCATATAGTTTTCACAGACAGCACTGATCTCCACTTCAAGATCCCCCTGCTCCTCATCACGGATTGTTATCGCGTCCCCCGGCTGTACATCCAGTTCTGAAGCCATCTTCTCCGTAAGTACCGCTCCTGTACTGTCAAGGCTGTAACGGGCGTTAGTCACTCGATCCTGCAAAACTACAAACTCCGGAAACTCCTCCGTGTCTTTTGGCACATTCAGATAGATATCATGCCATTCTTCTCCGTTCCCAACTGTAATCTGAGTCAGAAGTCCTTCCGCAGCTCCCGCCATAGCGCTGTCCTTATTAAGCCGGGTGAGAATATTCTGCTTCTCCTCCTCCGTGACGTCATCCCTCAGAATTATATTTCCATCATAGAGCTGTATTTCTCCATACTGAATATCCACAATAGCGAAAATAGAGTCCTTCAGTCCGAATCCTACCAGTATCAGCGCCATACAGTCCCCGATGCCAAACACGGTCATAAACAACCGCTTCTTATACCGGACAAGATTTCGGATACTTGCCTTCCATGAGAAATTCAACCTTTTCCAAATGAATGTAACCCGCTCTAAGAGTACTCTCTGCCCCTGTTTCGGAGTCGGCGGCCGCATCAGTTCCGCCGCCTGTTCTTTCAGCTCTTTATAGCAGGATAAAAGCGTGGCAAGCAGGGTACTGGCAAGGGCCGCCCCCGCCGCGCCCAGACCGTAGGCAAGATTATACGGAAGAACGATCTCATTCATATGCCGGTACATGATGCCGTAGGCATTAATAATAATATAGGGAAATACTTTCTCTCCGAACAGAATTCCCGCCGCACTTCCCGTTACTGTGGCAAACAATGCGTATCCGATATATTTTCCCGCGATCGAATGTCGTTCATATCCCAGCGCTTTCAGCGTTCCGATCAGGGTTCTCTGTTCCTCCACCATACGGGTCATAGTCGTCAGGCTGATCAGCGCGGCCACAAGGAAAAAAATCGCCGGAAAGACCTCACCGATGGCGCGCATACGGTCAGCGTTCTCCCCGTAACTGCTGTAGTCCGGGAGATTTGTTCTGTCATAGATATACCACTGCGGCTCTTCAATGGCATCAACCTCCTCCTGAGCAGCATTAATCTCTTCCTGCGCTTCCTCGATCTGCTTCTCCCCGTCCGCGATCTCAGCCTGTGCTTCCGCTTCGCCTTCGTAATAATCTTCCCAGCCCGCGTCAATCTCTTTCTGAGCCCGGACAAGCTGATCTCTGGCATCAGAGATCTCCTGTTCTCCCGACTTGATCTGCACCCAGCCGTTATCGATCTCCTGCTGGGCCGATTCGATCTGGGCCTTTCCGGATTCAATCTGTGTCTGCGCCTCGGATACGGCCGCATCTCCGCTCTGTATCTGCTCATACATCTGAGCCATAGCGGCCATTGTTGTTTCATCCGTCTGTCCGCTTTCTGCCAGAGCATTGTACTGTTCCTTTACTTTATTGAGCGCTTCAATCTGTTCGTTAAGTATTTCAACGCTGGCATTGAGTTCTTCAGTATTCCTGTCAATCTCCTCCTGGCCGTCAATGAGCTGCTGTCTGGATGACTGGAGCTGATCTTCCGACGAAGAAACCTCCTGCCATCCACTGTCCACCTCGTTCTGAGCATCCTCAAGCCGGCTTCTCGCATCGGAAAGCTCGGCTTCAGTCTGCGCTTTTCCATCCTCCAGCTCCTGCCGGGCATCGGCAAGCTCCGTCCTGGCCTCTTCCAGTTCCTGAGTGGCCTCGCCAACAACTTCGTTGTACCGGGCCTGCTGCCGCTCCTTCCGGATCGCTTCCACCTGATCCACAGCTTCTCCTATCAGATCATCATACCGGTCCGTAAAGGCGGTCAGTTCTTTTGCCCCATCTGCCTGAGCGTAGATCTCCGTATATACGTCCAGCGTGAAACTCTCCTCGGGCACTACAATAAAAGCGGCCAGACTTCCGTTACCAATCGTCGTGCTTCCTCTCTGAAACGAGATGTAATTCGGACTGCTGACCGCTCCCACTATTGTATATGTATCCGTTTTCAGCGTATCTGTAACGGCCTCGTCGGTACCGCTGGTGAAAGTGATCTCATCCCCGACTTCCAGAGTACTCTCTTCCAGATAATCGACATCCATAGCACACTCATTTTCCTTCTCTGGAAGTCTGCCTTCTTCTAACTGCACCTGATTCATCGTCGGAAGCAGCGACATCACATGGACCGCGATCTGATTATCCCCCTCTGAGCAGAGGACATCCACCGAATATCCCCCTTCTGCGTCTGAGATTCCCTCTACGCCGCGGATCGCGTCTACATCGTCCCCGGTCAGCCCAAGGGTGCTGATCACCTCAATGTCCATCAGATTTCTGTTATCAAAATACGCATCCCCCGAGTAACGCATATCCGGCTCTGACGAGCGGATTCCCGAGAAAAAAGCACAGCCGATAGCGACAATGAAAAAAATGGACAGAAAACGCCCGAGACTTCTCCGGATCTCCATATAAAAGTCTTTTCTCAACGCTTTCTTCTTCATACGCCTTCCTACCATTCTATCTCGTCAATCGATACCGGATGACCGTTAATCTCCATATTGGAAACCCGTCCGTTCTTAATGTGAATCAGTCGGTCCGCCATAGGAGCAATTGCCTGATTATGTGTGATCACGATTACTGTCATCCCCCTGTTTCTGCACATATTCTGCAAAAGCCTCAGAATTGCCTTGCCGGTATTATAGTCCAGAGCCCCCGTAGGCTCGTCACACAGCAGCAACTTCGGATTTTTCGCAAGCGCCCTTGCAATCGATACCCTCTGCTGCTCTCCGCCTGAGAGCTGCGCGGGGAAATTATTGAGCCGGTCTCCCAGCCCTACTTCTTCAAGTACCTCTTTTGCATCCAGGGGATCACGGCATATCTGGAGCGCCAGCTCTACATTTTCAAGGGCAGTCAGATTCGGAACCAGATTGTAAAACTGGAACACAAACCCGATATCTTCCCGACGGTATTCCGTCAGTCTCCTGGAATCATAGGAAGTGACATCGGCGCCGTCCACCAGCAGCGTTCCGTCCGTAGCCGTATCCATGCCGCCCAGAATATTGAGCACTGTCGTCTTCCCCGCTCCGCTGGGACCTACAACAACGACAAATTCCCCCTTTTCCACTGAGAAGCTGATCCGGTCAGCCGCGCGGATCTCCACCTCTCCCATCTTGTATATTTTCGTAATATCTTTCAATTCGACAAATCCACTCATGACACCGCTCCTATACATTCAGAGCGGATACTCTTAAACGTACCCACTCTGTTTCATTTGCAATGGCGGCGAGCCAAAATCCGGGCTTACCCGAGACCTTGGCGACCGTTTATACTCCCGGAATGTGCCATTTGGCACTTCCGATTATTTGATTAAATTATAACATAAAACTGAGAATTTTTAAGATATTTCTTAAGAATTTCAGATGATTTCACACTTTTTTGTGTTCTTTATTCAATCTGGCAGAAATCCGAAACAGAATCAAACCGATCAGAAACATTACTGAGAGCGCGCTGACTCCGATGTTGATACTTCCCGTTGTCTGGCTCAGAAAGGAGACCAGGGCCGTCCCGATCACAGAGGCGCCCTTTCCACATATATCATAGATGCCGAAGAACTCTCCCGACTTCTCCGCCGGAATAATCTTCGCGAAATAAGAGCGGGACAGCGCCTGGATTGTTCCCTGAAACATTCCCACAAGCACAGCCAGAAGCCAGAAGTCAAACTGGGTGTCCAGCCAGTACGCATACACGGCGATACAGAAATACGCGGCAATACATACGGTAATGATTGTCTCCGGGTTTACCTTCTTTATGACGCGGCTGAAAAACAGTACAGATGGAAACGCCACAACCTGAGTGACAAGGAGGGCCAGGAGAAGCCCTGTGCTGTCGAGCCCAAGCGCCTGCCCGTAAGCCGTCGCCATATCGATCACAGTATAGACTCCGTCGATGTAGAAAAAGAAAGCAAGCAAAAACAACAGAATACGCTTATTCCGGATCAGCTCCAGAAACGTGCGCCCCAGTCTTTTGAAGCTGTTTGCTATAATATGTTCTCCCGACTCAGAGAAATACCTCTGCCGGTAGGAACGCAGAAGTGGAACGGACGAGAGCAGCCACCAGAGAGCTGTAATGATAAAAGCCAGTATCATGGCATTCTGCATCCCGATCCCGAAGCTGTCCGCTCCCAGGACAAGCACAAGACAGGCAATAAACGGGATGCAGCTCCCGATGTATCCCCACGCATATCCGTGGGAAGACACCGAATCCATCCGCTCCGGCTCTGTCACATCAGTAAGCATGGAGTCGTAGAATACAAGACTCGCCGAGTACCCGGTCTTGGCGAGCACGAAGATGATAAGAAACCAGAGCCACGAGGATAAAAAGCCAAGTACAATACACCCGAGCACCCCGACTCCCATCGCAATCGAAAAGATGATCTTTTTATAATTCTTCGTATCAGCAATCGCTCCCAGAGTGGGACCAAGAATCGCAACGATCAGGGTGCATACAGATGTAGCGTACCCCCAGTATGCAAGATAGTCCACATCTGATATGCCGGCGCTTCCCGCCAGAGAGTTAAAATAGATCGGGAAGATTGTGGAAACCATCATTGTAAACGCAGAATTTCCCACGTCATAGAGTACCCATTTTTTCTCAAGCGAAGTCAGTTTGAATTTCATAATAGCTGCCGCTCCTTTCCGCAGTTTTGAATCGTTCTCCACAGTTTGTAAATATAAAGAAAAATATATTTACAGGCGCAGGTTCTCCCAGTTATCTCCCGCTCCGAAAGTACGGTGAAAACGCTCCGGAAGACCTGAGCCCTCAAAGAGCGCTTTCTGATACTGTATGATCAGACCTGCCGCCAGCGGCACCGCTCCTGCATAAAGACGCTTCAGAAGCTGGCAGTAATCTTTGCATGCCGGATTTGGTTCCAGACTCATCACCATCCCATGTTTGCTCTCATACTGTCCGGCAAGCTTCATTGCGCCGTAGATCATCCTTCTCTTCGTCGGAGTCGGCGCATGGAGCATTTTGTGACATAAAATCATTCCCCGCATCGCCTTCTCCACAAGTTCCGGCGTCAGATTCTCATAAAACGGCGCGATCACAGCGGCATTCTTCCGGGATGGGTGAATATGGCCCGTAGCCAGGTAACGCACAGGGTTAATATAGTCTTCTTTTAATAAAAGCCGGTCAAACTCCATCTCAATCTCCGAGTGGCTGATCCCGCTTGTGCGGATCATTTTCTCTATGTAGGGATGGCACTCGCTGTCAAGAGCGAAGTGACAGATAAATCCATAGATATAAGCCCTGGCTGCCGCCGGATCCTCCGTCTCCTGCCCGATCACTTCTATCGCGTGACTGAAAAACTCATCCGCCATCTTGTCATGCAGGGCAAACCCCTGGGAATTCACAGGATTTTTAATCAGCGCTCTATAATAAAAAAGAAGGTCAGGGCCATGTACGCCAATGTCAAACAGTTCTCTGTGGTTTTCAATAGAACTTAAAAGGGGGCGCGGAAGCGCGCTCAGAACCTCATTTCCGAATTTATAATGTGCATATGTTGTAGGCATATAACTTCCTCTTTTCTCTTGTTGTTTTCGCGGAAAACCTTCCGCATAGCCACAGGCTGCCGTCTGTAACAGGCCGGCCGCCTGTTACATATTATCACATATCCTGCTCAAAAAATCCAGCTATCCAGGGATAATGTTATGTTAAATATTTGCAGATAATACGTCTTGACACTTCTGCTTTGGAGTACTATATTATATACTGAATCGTTAGTTTGACTGTGCAATTCTGCATAAATGACTGTTTATTCAGGGCTTGTACTGGTTTCGACAGGGATCTTGAAGATGGAGAAGCTATCCGCAGGCTGATGCGTCAAATCGCAAACTTAAAATTAAACGCTAACGATAATTACGAATTAGCTGCAGCCTAAATGCTGCATACCGCTTCCGGTGCACTCACACATTGGAAATCCGGTATCAAACATGTGAGAAACGATGACGGCAAAGCTTTGAGCCGTCAGGCGTATCATGAAGCTACTGAAACCGCAGGGATGTCCGTTTCCATGCGGCGGAGGGAATCTTAAATAACGGACTATGATAGTAGAAGTACATGGGATAGGTTTTTGGACGCGGGTTCGATTCCCGCCAGGTCCATTTAAGAAAAAGACAGCGGATTTTATTCTCCGCTGTCTTTTTCTTAATTTTCGTCAAACAACTTACATCTAAAATATGGCAAACGTACTGTATATACCTACACAGGCAAACAGAATTAAAACGATTCCTCCGGCAAGCATGCTGACTCTCGGTCCTCTCTCCAATATGCGGCCAGTTGTTTTGTCACGGTAGAGAACAATCTTCCTTCCGATTTTATAACTCCCTGCCATACTGGAATTATACCGGCTGCGCATACTTTTCTTTTCCCCACCCGCCATAAATCCGATAATCGGATAATAGGATGCTGACGGAGTCGTCCATTTTCTCTTTCTTTCCGGTTGCCATTTCAGCACACCTTCGATCTCTGCCTCTATTTCCTCTGTGTCACGTCTCTTATCCCTTATATAAACAAGGATCAGCGCAATTCCAATCAAAAGAAATAAAAGCGCCAGAATAGCGGAAGTGTACTCATCTCCATATCTCTGTCGGATAAACGGAAGAAAAATGATAAGAATCCCCGAGCCTATGAGCACCCATGATCCAAACACCGAATAATTGTCGTCATATACACGCAGCACTCCTCCCCTATCAACCTCCGAAAGCAGCCGGATTGTATCCCCTTCTCTGTACTCGTCAATGCTTTTGACCGTCTTTTCATTTCTGTGTCCCGACTGTTCATATGCCACCCGAAGTTCATAATAGTTCTGAACGAAAAATCCCTTCTCATCCTGTTTCTGAACATGTTTTGAGCGAATTACTTTTCCGTCTTTTATGACATTTGGTTTCTTCAGTCTGATTCCCCGCCGAAACGAAGTTGTGCCGGTTACGAGGAGCACGGCTCCGATTACCACAAGAAAAATCATCTGCATCGTCATTCCTTCAAACATATTTTACCTGCTCCTTTCTAGAGCAGACTGTTCCGCCTTAAAATAGTCGGAAAAATCCCGGATCACAGGACAGCCCGCCGTCTCTTTAGTCTTCTTCTCTTTCTTCTGATAGAGGACAGCATGCATTCCGGCACGCACAGCCCCCTGAATATCATTTTTAATGCTGTCTCCTACAAACACGCATTCATGAAGGCTTGCCGATGCTTTCTGCGCACAGAGGAAGAACAGCTTTTTATCCGGTTTCTCCACTCCGGCCTCCTCGCTGGTAACTATCCCGTCAATTAACTGTCCAAGCTTCAGATGTTCCAGCTTCCGGTACTGTATTTCTGCGGTCATATTAGTGCCGATTCCCACATAGGTACCCCGGCATCTCAGGCTCCTCATCAGCTCTCGGATGCCCGGCTCTGGTTTTGCGCTGCTAATCAGCGTATTCCAGTAAATCCGGTACATTTCATAAGCGTGAGGAAATAGCGGCTTCTTTAGTATTTCAAGCATGCATTGAAAGCGGATGAGACGGTTATGCGTGGCAGCACACCCCTTCCCGGTTCTGTCGTCCGCCATATGTATGGCCGCGGAAATATACTGCTCAAAGTCATCATTTGAAAGGCCAAGTTCGCGCCGACAGTAGGATTTAAGAGCTGTCATCGCGGCTTCATCCGCCCAGGTATAGTCATAGATAGTATCGTCAAGATCAAAAAACACTGCTTTTATCATTCTTATTATCCTTAATGCTGTATCTGTCCATAATAAGCGTTTGCTCCGTGCTTTCTGTAATAGTGTTTATCCTGAAGTTCCCCCGGAGCCGGCTCCACATCAGGGTTAAGTATCTCACACCGCGCCGCCATCTTCGCGACTTCTTCAACAACAACTGCATTGTGCACCGCCTCACAGGCATGCTTCCCCCATGTAAAGACTCCGTGATTTTTACAAAGCACCGCAGGCACTGCAATGTAGTCTTTCTTCCATCTTGCAAATTCGTCCGCAATCAAAATTCCCGTATTTTTTTCATAATCATCTTCAATCTCTTCCTTGGTTAAATTCCGAACGCACGGTATCTCTCCATATATGTAATCGGCATGGGTGGTTCCGTAGCAGGGAATGGGCCGGCCGGCCTGGGCCCAGCTCGTAGCCCACGAAGAATGTGTGTGCACAACACCGCCGATTTCAGGAAAACGATTGTATAAAACCACATGGGTAGGCGTATCAGAAGACGGATTGTAATCTCCCTCAACTTTATTGCCGTTTAAATCAACGACAACCATATCCTCCGGCGTCAGTTTCTCATATTCCACACCGCTGGGCTTGATAACAAACAGTCCGCTCTCCCTGTCAATACCGCTTACATTCCCCCATGTAAAGGTTACAAGATTATACCCTGGCAGCATCATATTGGCCTGATAAACTTCTTTTTTAAGCTGTTCCAGCATGTTTTTCCCTCCGATCACTTTTCAAAAATATACATCGCTATCTCATCAATTTCACGGTTGGTCGAAATGAGAACATCCTTCCCGTCGCACTCGTACTTGTAGACGTTTGCAGGACCACAGTCTCTGTCAATGACTTCTGTTTTATATTGTCCGCACGTTTCGTCATATGTGAAGAGCAGCAGATTCTTCTCCCCTTTCCTGTGACCGATGATCACAGCCGGTCTTCCAAGAAAATCCCCTCCATAGATCGCGTGTGCGAACTCTGCGCTGTCATAAGTATACACCTTCTGATATTTTCCGTTTACTTTTTTGTAGAAATACAAATTTGACCCGTGGAATGGGGAAATTAAAACCAGTTCCTTCTCCCCGTCTCCGTCCAGATCCACAAGAACAGCGTCACTTGCCGCCTCGTCCACCAGTTTTTTGATCTCCCAGTTTCCGTTCGGATCTGACGGCGGAACAAAAAGATACACTCCGCTGTCACAGGAAATAATACATTTCTCAATGCCGTCCTCAACAATCTTATAATATCCGTGGTTCTTGAGCATATTATCTTTGACGACCGTAAACTCTAACTGATGATCCTCGTCAAATCCGCTCAGATTATCGGGAAGGACAGCCGCATATACTTTCCCCGGCGAGGACCAGTCATCCTTATATTCATGTCCCGTCTTCAGGGCGCATGCGATCAGATAATTCACCCCGTTTCTTTTTACAATATCAAAGCGGTGAACATGGGGAATATCCGCGAGCGTACGCACCTCCCACCGGCCGTTCTGCCCCGGTGAAACGATCACGATTTTTGCCTCCTTAGAGTCATTCGGGGAGTAAAACTTATGCGTTGCCAGAAAAACTCCGTCGCTTCCCGGTATCTGCACCATACTCATGACACCTCCCGGTTCTTCCCAGACCGTCTCCTCCCTGTTTCCTTCCAGATCAAACAGATAACATGGATCCTGTTTCTCCGCCGCTACGAGGATATGACCTCTTCCCCTGTAAACGAGGGGACAGATCGAATAACACTTTGTCAGCTTTCCAATGACTTTTTTATTTACTTTCAAAATAATATTCCTCCTTAGGCAAATCTGTCTAAAATCGCCTTCATTTTTTTGATCGCATCGTCCATATCCTTTTCCCATTCAGGATTCCCCGTATACCAAAATTCCGTGACATAGCGCCGAATGCCCATCTCCCAGGCCTTTTGTATGCCCTCCTCAAAATCAACATGCCCCGTCCCGTACGGAATCTCCCGAAATTTACCCGGAACCGTCTCTTTTAAATGAAGGGCCGCAAGACGTCCTCTTCCAGTCTCCAGATCATCCGCCACAGATGTTCTGTAAATAACAGCCGCATTTGTAATATTCCCAAGATCAGGATATACATTCAGATAAACCGAATCCACCGCATTTACATAATGCATGGCTTTCTCAACTGTGTTCATAAACTCTGTCTCCATAGTCTCAAATCCCAGAAGTATTCCCCGGCAGGCCGCCATTTCGGCAGCTGCCCTGAGATTTTCAAGGAAACAGGCCTTCGTACTGTCTCCGCTTTCCTCATAATATACGTCATATCCGGCCAGCTGTATGATCCGGATCCCCAGATCTTCTGCCAGGATCAGCGCCTTTTCCATAATATCCATACTCCGCTTTCTCGTCTCGGGGTCACCGCTTCCCATAGGATATCTGCGATGTCCGCTCAGACACATTGTACGGATCGGAATCCCTGTTTCATACATGAGCGATACAAGATCCCTCCGCTCTGTCTGTGTCATTTCAAGACGCTTCAGCTTGGCATCTGTCTCATCGATGCTTATCTCTATAAAATCATACCCGGCTCTTTTTGCCGCCAGCATTTTTTCTTTCCAGCTTAAGTCACCCGGCATTGCTTTCTCATACAATCCGATAGTATACTCTTTCATGTCTGAAAATCTCCTTTCCTGACCTGATGAATTCTGACTCCTGCGTCTCTGATCTCATCGAGAATCATCCGGGAAGCTTTTTCATCCGTTATCAGATGTCCGATCCCTTCAAGCGGAGAACTTGTGAAACTGCTGTTTTTTCCAATCTTTGTGTGATCCGCCAGCACATAGACCTGGCTGGCATTCTGTATCATCAGTTCGTTGATCTTCACTTCCCCCGCAATCTCCGTTGTCATCCCCGACAATGGTGAAAATCCCGAGCAGCCAATAAACGCTTTCTTTGGGAATACCTGCTGGACATTACGGATCGCAAAATCTCCAACCAGGGCTTCTTTGGGGTACCGGATCTCGCCTCCCGTAAGGATAATGCTTGTTCCCGCATTGTACTCCATTCGGAGGGCTTTTCCGTTATTCGTAATCACTGTCACGTTTCTGTTTTTCACATATTCCAGCATCTGAAGAGCATTGCGGCTCGTATTGATGAAGAGAGAATCGCCATCCTCCACCAGAGTCGCTGCATACTGTGCAATCAGCCGGCGGTACAGATTTACTTCGTTTTGTTGAGCCGCATCAGGAGACTGGACACTTTGCGCCCCTCCGTGAAACCGTACAAGAAGATTGTGATCTTCCAGATACTGAAGATCCCTTCTCACTGTAATCAGAGAAACCCTGAACCGCTCCGCCAGCTCATCCACCATCACTTTCGGATTTTCTTTCATGATCTCAAGGATCTGATTTCTTCTTGCGTCCACATATGCGCGTTCTCTCTTCATCAAGTTCACCTCATAGTTCTTTTTTAGTCAATAATACCATTTTCTTTGAGTTTTGTCTCTATTTCCGGAACTGACATTACATTTTTTAGCGGGATAATCTTAACCCCCTTTTTCTCGGCGTCTCCAAACATATTCGCAAAGTTCTGCGCACAGACGACCACATCATACTGCGCAGCACTGCTTTTGCCCTCTGACAGGGGGCAGTGATGAACTTTTCCCGCCGTAATGCCGTATTTTTTAAGAACTTTCTCAAGAGCTATCTGAGCCATAAGGCTGGATCCGGCTCCATTTGCACAACACACTAAAAATTTTAAATTCTGGCCTGCCATTTTTCTTCTCCTTTCATGCCGGAGCAGCACTCCGGCACCGCACAAGATCATTTATATGTTCTTTTCAGCTATTTCGCCTGAGCCTGTTTCGCTTTCAGTTCTTTGTATGCCTCATAGTCCTCTGTCATAAGGAAATATCCTTCCTTATCTCTGCGATATTGAATCTGAGGTATTGCAAACAGCACAATGACAACGGCAGCAAGCCCCGCATAACTTAAGTACTTCATCGCCACGGTAAATACCGGCCATACGACTGCCCAGTCCCACATGCCAAGATAACCGCCGTACGCCGCCATTCCAACCCAGCCGGCAATAATTGCAGAACCAAACACCTGGCACAGGCCGGAAATAAACGGAAGTATCAGTGTTGCCTTCAAACCGCCTTTTTCATTCGCGAAGACGCCGATCGTAGCATTGTCAAAGAATACGGGGACGAAACCGCAGATGACAAGTACCGGGCTCTGCATTACTACCAGAATCGCAATCGCAATAATCTGTCCGATAAATCCTGCAATGAATCCGAGAGGAACCGCATTTGAAGCGCCAAATCCATATATAACCGCACAGTCGACCCCAGGTACGGATCCCGGAAGGATCTTATCAGCAATTCCCTGGAAAGAAGCAGATAATTCTGCAACGAACGTTCTTACGCCAAGCTGAAGAATCGCCAGGTAAACCGCAAAGTACAGACATGTCTGGATCACATAAAATACCATACTCTGGCCTTCTGCAAGGAAGCCCGCCTCCGTAAGATAATCTCTTCCGAGCACACAGAGAATTGCTCCAAAGAAGATCAGCATCAGAATCGACGCTGATACCATGTTGTCGTTGAACATGGACATGAATCCCGGAAGTTCGATATCTTCGATTCTCTTTACTTTCTTTCCTTTGTTTTTCTTGTTATTATTTCCAAACAGCTTTCCGGCAAGCCAGTAGTTAAAGGCTACGCCGAACATCTGCTGATGCGCCAGACAGAAACCTGCGCCATCCGTTACTTCCTGACACGGCTTGATGGTAAGGTTCGATCCTACCGCCCAGTAAGCGCCAAGAAGAATCGCCATAACAACGAGCATGCCGACGCGGTTTGTAAGAAGTCCGGGGAGGGCAAACATAATCAGCCAGTAAGCCGTGGCGCTCTGCTGCACCTGCACATGACCCGTTGTAAAGAGGGCTCGCATTTTGGTAATCTTCGAGAAACGCACCAGAAGAATATTTACGATAAAGGCGATGAAGAGAAGGATCATAACGTCTCCGAATCCTTTTCCGAACACCTCCTCCACGCCGGCGGTTACCGCGTTTTGACCAAAATACGGATCAATAACCATTGCGTCCATGTTAAACCTTTCGCCCAGACCGACGAGAACAGGCCGGAAGTTATTTGTAAGCCCACCGGAACCTACTGTCAGGATGAGATATCCCACAATGGTTTTTAAAGTCCCGCCCAGTATGTCGTACCACGGTTTTCTTAAGAGTATATAGCCCAGCATAACAATAAGACCAATCATAAATGCCGGCTGCTGTAAAATATTGGTTGCGAAATATTCCCATATAGATATTAAAATATTCATTCTTTCACCTCGGTTTCTTTCTATTGTATGGTTTTCTTCTCTCTCTTTCAGTCCAGATACTTCTTCTGAACCATCAATAAGTCTTCTGCCGTCCGTGCCCTTGCCAGTTCCTTTACCAGTTCCTCGTTGCAGAGCATATCAGAAAGTCTGCTCATATTATCCAGGTGCTGATCGGAATTGCAGGAAGCCAGTGTAAAGAAAAGCTGCGCGTCCATCTCCGGATTGCCCGGCTCAAAGCTCACGGGCTTTTCCAGTTTCATGAAGGCTATCTCCGTCTTATGTACGCCCTGAGCCCCCTCCTGGGAATGAGGCATTGCAATGTTCGGGGCAATGACGATATATGGGCCGTATTTTTCTATACAGGCTATGATGTCTTCTTTATAGTTTTTCTCCACTGTTCCGTCGGCTTCCAGCGTCTCGCAGCTCATTCGGACCGCGTCTCTCCAGTCTTGTGCCATCTCGGCAAATTTTACATGATTTTTCTCCACAAATTCTCTTAGCAATAGCTTTCCCTCCCACTTGATTACAGAAGCGAACGGAACGGAATATTCTGAGGCGCTTCAAAGCAATCCTCAAAGCCTCTTCTATGATGATATGCCAGTTTATCCTTGTCTGTAGGATATACATATTTCCCTCCCACTTCCCAGAAAAACGGATGGAACTGATATCCCAGACGGTCTTTTTTCATATCATAAAGAACTTTGATTTCATTGATGTCTGCCATAAAATTAGTCCATACGTCATAATGAATCGGAATCACAACATTACACCTGAGCGCCTCTGCCATCCGGAGTATATCGATGGAAGTCATTTTGTCCTGCATGCCCACGGGATTCTCCCCGAACGAACCGAATGCAACGTCAATATCATAGTCCTTTCCATGCTTTGCAAAATAAATAGAATAGTGAGAATCACCACTGTGATAAATATTTCCTCCCGGAGTCTTAAGCAGATAGTTGACCGCTTTCTCATCCATGTCTGTAGGGCATTTTCCGGTCAGTTCCTCTCGATCAGCCCCCTGAGAATCCGTTGTCACAAGGCAGGTTCGGTCAAAGGAATCAAGGGCAATGATCTCAATGTCTTTAATTTTAATAGAATCTCCCGGTTTCACAGTGATGCATCGATCTGCCGGAACCCCCCACTTCTGCCAGAGTTCGACAGATTTTTTGGGGCCGATAAAGGGCACTGGAATCTCTGTTCCGTTTTCATCTGTTGTCGTCATGTTGCTTTTGATTACATGAGACGCATACTCCGCACTCATATGATCCTGATGGTAGTGGGTTGCAAGAACAGCGTCAACCGCCTTGATCGCAAAAGGGTCGATCACAAACGGAACTGCTCTTAAGTTGGGCTGCATCGCCCTTGCGCCGCACATGTTTGCCATCTGATGCCCTTCTTTCATCTTCCCGTCCCCATGTGTCCGCTTGCCGTTTCCACACCAGAGGTCAACTGTGATGTTGCATCCGCCCGGAGTTTTGAACCACATTCCCGTACATCCAAGCCACCACATGGCAACGGTTCCCGGCTGCACTTCTTCATCTTCAATCTCCTCGTTCAGCCAGGTCCCCCATTCCGGAAATGTGCTCATAATCCAGCTCTCTCGCGTGATCTCGTCAATCTTGCTCATTTCACGTCCTCCTTTATGATTATTTTGTTTCTTTATATGAAAATATCATTTTTTATGAATATTAACAACAGTATTATATGTTCGTTACGTTGGTATATGTTCGTTTAGTATTTTTCTACCATTTTACTAATTTTTTCATATACTTTTTGTATATTTTATCTAAAGCCTGTTAATTTTTGTGATACCGCGGGAATCAGGAGATACTTCCATTATGGGGTATCAGCGCTGTTAGGAGCGCGCCGCCTTCGCATAGCGGAAGTCACGGAGGCAATTCCCGTATACTCCGGTATAAAAAAACCGCATATTTACGGAATTTATTACCATTTTCCGTAAATACGCGGTTTCCTTATATTTCAGCGATTTAAAAATGTTTCTCCTCCCGGCAGGTAATCCTGATAAAATCAATCAGAGCCTGAGCCGCCGACGAAAAGGGCTGGTCTTTTTTCCATACCAGTACAGTTCCTGATTTCAGTTCCGGGGTAAGAGGCACATATTTCAGTCCTTCATAAGCACATTCCAGAACAGGCGTTACAACAGTTCCAATCCCGCTTCGGGCCATTGAAGCCATATTATAGAGCAGGTTCCCTCCCGCCATGATCTCAATCCTGCCGGCATATTTTCCAAACCAGTGAAGAAGTTCATTTTTTACGCTCTCCCTCCTTGTCATGATGAGCGGAATATCTGCCAGGTCTTCCGGTCTTATACTCTCCTTCTCCGCCAGAGGTGAATCCTCCTTAACAAGAATTCCCCACTTTTCCTTCTGAGGCAGACGGACAAAATCATATTTACTTATATCTTCCGGTTCCATCAGAAGTCCAAGATCCAGAATACCTCTCTCGATCCTCTCTTTGATATTCTCCGTATTACCGCTGTATATCTCATAGCGCACAAGAGGATGCTCTGCCTGAAACTGTGCAAGCAGTTCAGTAAGGCAGCGGGAGCTTCTGAACTCACCGCTTCCGATCGAAATTTCCCCGGCGATCCCACTCTCGCGATGGCTCAGTTCCTTCTGGGTTTTTTCTGCCAGCAGCGTGATCTCACGGGCGCGCCGCTTTAAAAGCACACCGTCCTCTGTCAGATAGATATGATGACCCTTTCTCTTTAGCAACTTCACTCCCAGTTCTTCTTCCAGCTGGATCATCTGCCTCGACAGGGTGGGCTGGGTGATGTGAAGAAGCCCGGCGGCTCTTGTTATATTTCCTTCATTGGCTACTGTTAAAAAGTACTTTAAGACACGCAGTTCCATAACCGCCTCTCCTTTCTCGTCTCCCGCTTATTCCGTTCTGAGCGCAGTCACCGGGTCGCTCTTGGCTGCTTTCCGGGACGGGATCAGTCCTCCGGTCAGAGTTAGCACAACACTGAGGAGTATCAGCACAATCGCCGGAACTGCGGGAAGTACTGCATTTACATCGTTTGTACCGGCAAGAAGATGAATCAGGGCATTTGTCGGAATCAGGAGCAGAAGAGAAATCAGGATTCCAAGCAGACCCGCGCAGAAGCCGATAATAAACGTCTCTGCGTTGAACACCTGAGATATGTTTCCCTTTGACGCTCCGATGGCGCGCAGGATACCGATCTCTTTCTTTCGCTCCAGCACACTGATATATGTGATCACTCCGATCATGATTGAAGATACAATCAGCGAAATCGCCACAAACGCGATCAGCACATAGCTGATAATGTCTATTATCTCCGTCACGGACGACATCAGCGTTCCGACCACATCAGTGTAGGTGATTACCTGTTCCTCTTTTCCTTCGGCCTCCATACGGCTGTTGTAGTCATCCAGTATATGAATAACCCTCTCTTTACTCTCGAAATCTTTCGGATAAATGTCAATGCCGGAAGGGACATCAAAGTCCACATACCCAAGCGAGGTCAGATTGCTCTCATAGGAAGCGCTCTGGCCGGAGTTCACTGACATCATAAGCTGCATGAACTCTTCCCCTGTCATATTCATCTGGAACGCCTCGGCAAATGCATCGCCGTCGATGCTCATGGCGTTCTCAAGACTGCTTCCTACATTTTTCATGGCCTGCGTCATGGCATCTCCCATACCAGAAGCAAGCTGCCCCATCACCTGCTGCATAGCACCGGATATTTCGTTTCCTATGGCCTCCCCTAAGGCGCTCCCGTAAGCAGACAACGCTGTCTGCATATAATTTTCAACCGCACCGGTAAGCTGGTCTTTAAGTTCCGTCATATCAACAGCGGAAGACATTCCTTCTGAGATCCTTCTCTGTGCGTCCTCTGTCTGAAGATAGGCGACAAAGTGTTCTCCCATTCTGGACGGATCCGGCGCTCCGGTCTGCCGGGCATATTCACCATATCCTGCCGCAAGCGCCTGGGCCAGGCTGGCAATCTCCCCGGGCTGTACTTCAATTGATTCCATATATGCAGTGAAAATATCATTAAACCATGTATTTATAATCTCCACCGCATCCGGAGAGGTAGTGATATATTCTTCAAGGCCACTATAAAAATCTTCCGCCGTATCATACTGTCTGGTTCCCGCATAGTCGAGATAGCCCGATTTTAAAGACGCAAATAATGTCCTGATCTGCTCATCGGTCACTGTGATTCCCTCTTCGGATCGGATGATTCCGGCAATATGCTCCTTCATGATCTCCTGCGCCGCATCTGTCTGGAGATACTCCTGGAAACTCTTCTGAAGGCCGGAATAGTCTGCCTCAGGGTGGGTTTTCGCATACTCCTGATAACCCTGCATCAGGCTTTCCGCCATCCGCGCGAAGCCTTCCTCTGATATGGTCACATCGAGACCGGTCAGGATCTCTCCCAGGTCCATTGACGGCATATCCGGAAGATTCACACTGATTCCGTTCAGATCAATCATTCCTGACAGATCGACAGAATTCCCTGCTCCGGAGAACACATCAGAAAAGTTAAAAGAGTCTGACAGATTGGAAAATGCGCTCCCGTCAAACCCGAACGCCTCCTGCAGCTTTGCCTCGTCCACAGCAAACAAAGACTGCATATCAAACGCTTCGCCATTCTCTTCCCCGAAAGGTTTATTCGTAAAGATATTGACGGCCGGGTCAGATAACTGCTGCCGCACAATCTCAGTATCCGCAGCATACTCAGCCATATGTGCAGTCAGTGACGCCGGGTAGTTCAGACCCGGATTTAAAGCCGAGGCATTGGCGTCCTCAGAGGGCTGCACCACTCCCACGATTGTCAGGTCTTCTCCGTTCTCGACCAGCTTTTTCATGTAGTCGTCGTTTCCTGATTTATCCGTCCACACTCCGTACTGACTGTCGTATTCGTAGTAATCCGCGCTGTTTACGAGTTTAAATGTAATGCCTGTGATATTGTCATAGTCATATGTTCCTATATCCTCCGGCACATCAATGTTCTCTTCATTTATAAACTGATCCACCATCTCATCAAGTTCCAGCGGATCACGAAGCCCCATTGTATAGAGCATAAAGTCGCTCATGCTTCCGCCTGAGGTCAGCACAAGCACGCACTCATTGTAGTTCTGCGGCCACCGGCCGGCTTTCACATCATACTGCCCCTCGTATAATTCCGGGTTTTCCGGCATCTCATAAAATACGTTCGTACTCATCATGGAGGACATAATACTGCTGGAATTGGAGGCGCTGCCAAGCCCCATAGCGTCAAAAGAACGATCCGGATGTACCTGCCGTATGTCGTCGCCAGTCTGTTTATAGATCTGGGGAACGGTATTATACGAGTACTCTACCGCGTTTGTGTAATCCTCAATCCCGCTTTCGCCGCTGTCCAGATAGGACTTCAGTGACTCCAGATCGTTGGTATCCATTGTAGAAAACATATCTGTAACCATCTCTACCACATGGATCTCTCCTTCATCTCCCCCTTTGGCGGCCTCATCGCTCATTATCATAGAAGAGAAGTCAAAGCCTGTGCTCTGAATCTGAAGCGGGTATTCCGAAAGCGTCTCCTCCTCGATCTGTCCGATATAATCGTTCACTCCCGTTGAGAGGGAGAGAATCAGTGCGATACCGATAATACCGATAGATCCGGCAAAAGACGTCAGGAGCGTCCTGCCCTTTTTCGTCCTCAGGTTGTTAAAGCTCAGAGACAGAGCTGTAAGAAAGGACATGGAAGCTTTCCCCATATTCCGGTGCGCGGGCTCTTCCATCCGGGCGTCATCCACGATGCACTCGTCGCTGTCAGATATGATCCTGCCGTCCTTTAGATTGACGATACGGGTAGCGTACTCGTATGCCAGCTCCGGATTGTGCGTTACCATGACTACGAGACGGTCTTTCGCCACATCCTTTAACAGTTCCATAACCTGCACGCTTGTATCACTGTCCAGAGCTCCTGTAGGCTCATCCGCCAGCAGAATGTCAGGATCATTGACCAGTGCCCGGGCAATCGCCACCCTCTGCATCTGTCCTCCCGAGAGCTGATTTGGTTTTTTGTGGCACTGTTCAAGAAGCCCGACCTGCGAAAGGGCCTCCTTTGCCCGCTTTCTGCGCTCTGATTTCCCAATCCCAGAAATCGTAAGAGCAAGTTCCACATTGGAGAGTATCGTCTGATGGGGGATCAGATTATAACTCTGAAATACAAACCCGATCGTATGATTTCTGTAGGAATCCCAGTCTCTGTCCTTATATTTCTTTGTTGAGATCCCGTTTATAATCAGATCTCCGCTGTCATACCGATCCAAACCTCCGATAATATTAAGAAGCGTCGTCTTTCCCGAGCCGCTTGGTCCTAAGATGGCGACGAATTCATTGTCTCTTAAGTTTAAATTCACCCGATCCAGCGCTTTTTGAACCAGACTTCCGGTGCGGTATTCTTTACAGACTTCCCTGATCTGAAGCATGGCTGTCTCTCCTTTCTGTCAGTTGATACGCGCTCCGCCCTCAATGTTGTTATTATAGCGAAAAACAGTCATTTTGTCACTGTACAGAAAGGAAATTATATACTTTTATGCATTTACCATCCCTGAAAAAAGAAGAGGCCAGCTCCCAGCCCTTTTCCGATAGCCAGACTGATGACAAAGGCCGACATATACCTTACTATGCGGGCACGTCTCATAAAAACAGGAAATACATTCAGAATTTCCGCCAGAGCCATCGCCCAGCAGCCCACAAAGATACCGGCAAATATGCCGAAGATTCCAAGTCCCCACGGCCCCGCCGGTATACCGATGCCAAAGACATAACACAGATTTCCCAGGATTCCCCCGACAGCTGTGCTGTCCTCATAAATGAGGATCTTGTCTCCCGTGTGCGTCCGGTCGGCAAAATCCGCGATGACGCCAAGTTCTACGATAAAGGCGAAGAGACCTCCTGCCGCGGCGATACCCGCGCTAAGTCCGATGAGTGCCAGAAGAATCTGCCGTATCCACATCGATCTCCTCTCCTTTCCTCTCTGAGTTCTCGATCAGAGTCGTCTGAATATCGTTCTCATACAGCCTCATCTGAATCTCCATCGGCGTCGGATCTACAGAAAAGCGTTTTCTTCCGAAATGATTGAAGAAAATCAGAATTCCCGCCGTCACCCCGACGGAATATGAGATTTCCAGTATAGTGTATCCGTCAGATGTCTGCCCCGTAACCAGTTCATAGACCTGATCGAACAGCTTTGAGACATCTACATCATTATTAAAAGCCATAATGGAAAATGCGGCTCCGAAGAAGGTGATCAGTACTACAAATGCTGTCTTGAGTATATGCCAGGCGAAGGCCGGCGTCTTCTGATCCTCATAAGTCACAATAATGTCCGTCTCTCCCAGGTTTCGAACGTCTGTCTCCGGACAGATCCCGTGGATCATCTCGATCACCTTCAGCACGGAAATAACCTGCCTCTGCCTGCCGCTCTTGTGAAACCGCAGGATCTTCAGTGCCTTTAGTTTCTGAAGCAGCACTTTGTCCGTGCATTCCATCATGAGAATATCGCTCAATACTACTTTTGGCTCCGTCACTTCCACATCACGGTCACCCTTGATATACAGTACTTTCTGCGCCGCCATCAGACACCACGCTCCCATTCTGTCGCTCTGATAAGGAACCCTTCTGCGCTTCCGGCATCCGCGCTGCTCAGATAATACAGGATTCCGATCACAACCGCCGCCAGCACAATAACCAGAAGACACAGCCAGATCTTCTTTCTTCCATCTTCCATTTGATCACCCGTCCTTTCCATGTTCTTATTATCCGGTTCTGTGCTGAAATTATACACGGTATATTCTGTTTTTAGCTATGACTCTTTTTCCTGAGATTTTCCATGATCCGCTTCTCCATGCGGGATACCTGAACCTGTGAGATTCCCATGATCTCTCCCACTGCCGACTGGGTTTTGTCGGCAAAGTATCTGAGATATATGAGCCTGCGCTCTTCTGTCGTCAGTGTTTCCAGAAGCTGCTTTAGCACAAGTCTGTCAATGATCTCCTCCTCTCTTGCCGCTTTTTCCTCGATCTTATCCGCCAGGCAGATCTCGCTTCCTTCCTTCTGGTGAATCGGGCGATAGATCGAATCCACTTCTGTTCCCGCCTCCATCGCCTGCGCCAGTTCCTCCCTGTCCACACCAAGCTCCTCAGAGAGTTCTGCCATCGTAGGCTCCCGCCCGAGCGTTGTAGTCAGCTTCTCCCCGGCCTGCATGATTTTATATGAGAGTTCTTTCAATGAACGGCTGACCTTGATCATGCCGTCGTCTCTTAAGAACCGTTTGATCTCGCCTGAAATCATGGGCACTGCATAGGTGGAGAATTTCACATCATAGGACAGATCAAACTTGTCGATTGCTTTTAAAAGCCCGATACTGCCTATCTGGAAAAGATCCTCCGCCTCCACGCCTCTGCCGTGGAATCGTTTGACTACACACCAGATCAGACCCACATTCTCCTCCACAAGCTGTTCTCTCGCTTCTTTATCTCCCTCGTGTGATTTCCTGATCAAAGCGATTGTGTGGTCCATATCTCCCTTCCTTTTCCGACAGTCTTTTCCATTTTCACACAGGTTCCCTCCCCGGGCCTGGAATCTACCTCCACGCTGTCCATAAAGGCCTCCATAAAGGCAAATCCCATCCCCGAGCGATCCTGCTCCGGCTTCGTTGTGAACATGGGCTGCATTGCCTCCTGTACATTCTCGATTCCTTTTCCGCGGTCGCTGACTTCCACGCAGAAGACATTTTCTGTGATACGGCATCTGATACGCACTTTATCCGTACGGCCTTCATATCCGTGAATAATCGCATTGGTCACCGCTTCTGACACTGCCGTCTTCACATCTGCCACTTCTTCCACCGTAGGGTTGAGCTGAGTCATAAACGAAGCGACCGCTACCCTTGCAAACCCCTCGTTTTCTGAGCGGCTGTCAAACCTGATTTCCATTTCATTCGTATGTTTCATACTGTTTCCTCCTCATAGATCTGCATTATTTTCGTTACACCTGACAGCGTCAGGATCTTTCGTATCCGCTCATTCGCGTGAACGGCCCACACTTCGCCGCCGATCAGACTGATCGTTTTATATCTCCCCATAATAACCCCGATTCCCGAACTGTCCATAAAATCCGTCCTCTCAAAATCAAAAATGATATATTTGATATGATTCCGGTCAATAACCGCGTCAGCCTCTCTTTTTATTTCTTCGGCATTGTGATCATCCACCTCGCGGGGCAGATAGATCGTAAGACAGTTCTCCTGAACTTGATATTTCATGTTACTCCTCCTCATTTTCATAATTTGTCCCATGCATGCAAAAAGGATATGCAGCTCTTTGCATATCCTTTTCTTTCGTATCTCATTTTGTTGCTTCTGCTCCGGGGCAGATTACCCGGCATTCCCATCTGTCTGTGTCTCTCCGGCAGCGGACAGAGTATCCAGGTTCGTCTGTGCTTCCTCAGCATATTCCGAATCACCGTATTCATCCACAACCCGGCGAAAATATGTAACGGCGTTCTCACTGTCACCATTGTTCATATATGCCCGGGCTAGGTAAAACAGCGCCTCGCCGTCATTGTATCCCGCATTCATGCGGACTACCTTGGACAGCGCGTCGATGGCAGTCTGATAATCTTCCGCCTCAAAGGCGTCTGTACCGTTGGAGAAATTTCTGTCACATGCGTTTGGATAAATCTCGGCCGTCAGCTCATCATAGCGGGCCTGTCCTTCCGTGCCCAGGGCGTCCCTGCTGACGCCAAGCAGCGTATCCGCCATTGTGGCATCACTGTATTCCCCGGAATCATACTGATCGATCACTGTCATAAGATTCTCATAGCTGTCCTGTGTCGTCTGAGCCTGAGCAGTATCCGCCTCCAGTGCTTCGCCGGAAGCCCGGTAGTTATCCAGTGTCCTTGTCTGGGCACTGACCTGAGCCTCCAGAGACTGAATCTGATCGCTGTAGTTCCGCATCTGGTCATTCAGCCGGTTGGATGTAGACTGATTCACCGCCGGGGCCACTAAAAACCAGATGATCGCCGCTCCAATCGCCGCTCCGATGAAAATATTGGCGACCGCCAGCTGTCCTGCCATCTCTTTTATGCGGGAGTGCTTCGGCTGTATGATCGTTTCATTTCCAAGGCTGTACTCCACTGCATCCTCTTTTTTTCTTGAAGGTTTCCGACGCTGTTTCCCCCTTTGGTGAGTCAGCTCGTGCATGTATTTCAGCGTAATCTCATTTCCGGTATCCAGCTTTCTCGCCTGGCGGATCATCTGACGGGCGCGGGTGTACTGCCCTGTATGAAGATAAAGCAGCGCCAGCAGCTGATGTGCCTTTAAAAAGGACGGATGAGAGGCGACTACCTGCTTTAGCTGTATGATCGCCAGATCCTCCCCGTTCTGCTGACAGTATGTAAGGCACTGATTATATTTTTTGATTGCCAGGTTCAGCGTCTCCAGCTCTTTTACCGCCGCCTGCACTGTCCTGATATAATAATCGGCAATATTATCGCGGGGTTTAAGGTTTTTGCTGATAATCCACTCTACCAGCGCCTCCGGCACCTCTCCTATACCGTAATAAACCAGCCCCAGCAGATTCCTCGCCGCAATATTCTCTCTGTTAAACTGAAGACTTCTGCGCAGAGAGGCGATTGCCCCTGACATGTCCCGGATCTGCGCTTTGCGCAGGCCGTCGTTATACCAGTAATTCGACTGATATACGATCTTTTTCCTGTAATCCATCTATATCCACCATTAACTTTCTATACTTCCGCTCTATTTGTATCTTATTTCTTCTGATCCATTACCTGTTTTAACAGATCCGTCATGTCCGTGAGATCTTCCTGATACACGGCGTCTTCGATCTCCTCGACTTCAAGGCTCGGCTTGAATTTCTTTAATTCTTCTTCATAGTCCAGCATTTATCCAACCTCCTGAATCCATTTTTTAACCATCCCCGTCAGGTAGAGGGAGCCCAGGCAGTAGATATTCCGCCCCTGTCTCTGCTCCAGGGCAAACGCAAGAGCCTCATTTACCGACTCCTTCACGACGACCGGCTGTTTCGTATATTTTCTGAAAATCTTTCCCAGTCCTTCCGCATCCAGTCCCCGGTCGCCCCCGATGTGTGTCACTACATACAGGCTTGCCCCCGACCTTTCGCAGAGTACTGCTGCCATTTCTTCATATGCCTTGTCTTTCACCGCAGAAAAAATGATAATATTTCCTTCTTTATCTGCCGGAATGCTCTTTACAAATCCTTCAACTGCGCTGATATTATGGGCTCCGTCCACATATACCCCCGGCAGAACCTCTTCCATCCTGCCCTCCCATTTCAGATCAGACAGCGCCTTATGCCAGGCCGCCGGATGTGCCTTTTCTCCCATGAGATACCGCATAACTTCCATTGCAAGCATGGCGTTTCCCGGCTGATAGATTCCGGTATTGTTCAGTTTCCACGTGGTATTTCCATAATAATCACTGGCACAGGAAAATGCAATATGTTTGTTTTTTATTCCGAGAATTTCGTACGCATCTTTCCCGATTTTTTTACAGAAACAATCGTTTTCCTCTGCCGTACTCTCGATTACTCTGTCGCTTTCCGGGCAGGATGCGGCGTAAAATACCGGCACTTTCGGCCGGATGATTCCCGCTTTCTCTCCCGCGATCTCTTCCAGCGTGTTTCCCAGATACTGCATGTGGTCATATCCGATGGAAGTAATCACGCACACCGCGGGCGGTTCCACCGCGCTTGTAGCGTCCAGCTTTCCGCCCAGTCCTGTCTCCAATATCACATACTCCGTCTCTTCCTTCTGGAATACGCACATCGCCATCCCCAGCAGAAATTCAAAAAAAGTCGGGTGAGAGAACCCTGCCCGCTCCATCTTACGAACAGCGTCTCTTACTCGGAGGAACGCCAGCAGAAAAGCTTCGTCACTGACCGGAACTCCGTCTGTCCTGATCCGCTCATTGATCTTCATAAGATGGGGAGATATAAAAAGCCCCGTCCGCTTGCCTTCCGAACGGAGCATACTGTCAAGGTACGCGCACACAGAGCCTTTCCCGTTGGTTCCCGCCACATGGATCACCTTATGTCCCCTCTGCGGATCCCCGAGATATTTCAGGAAAGACTTCGTGTGCTTTACGTCATTTTTCTTTGTAAATCTGGGGATTCCCAGTATATAATCTACCGCCTCGCTGTATGTCATTCTTTCTGTTCTTCCTCTGTAACAAAGGCCTGCCTTCCGTTCTCCGGCGTGTCTGACTCTTTCGTCAGTTCGATCAGTTCGCCCCCGATATACTGGTATGTCTTCGATTCTCTGAAGATCGTATCGCTTGATCCTACCTGAGCCACCATAACGGTATCTCCCTCCGAAATCTGCGAATTTTTCAGATCGAGTCTCGTATTATTCAGAAATGTCGTGGACTGTTTTTCGCCGTTGATATAGACTTTGCTCTGTTTCGTAAAGTTGTCTCCATAAATCGTATAGGTCGATCCGTCGGCCTGCACGACAAGCTGTGTAAGGAGCGCGTCTTTCACTCCCATAACCATATGGCCTTCCGTAATCGGCGCGCCGCTTTCACCGTACACATACTGATCTCCGTACATAATATCATACTGGAGCAGTTCCAGATCCGCCAGATAGTCTTTTGTCTGACGGCGCTGCTGATGGTAATTGAACACGGATCCGGAATGGATGTCGAGCCGATCGAACACTTCCGCCATGATCTGGTAGGCCGCCAGGTTGCCGTCCTGTTTCTCCAGGCCGATATTGTCCCAGATCACATAGTTTGTATTATAGAGATATCGGCTTTTCAAGTCTTTTGCCTCAAGATCCATCGTTGGAAGATGATCTCCATAAAATACTATAACGGCAGGTTCATTTCTGGACTCTGCTGCCTCGATCAGTTCCCCTGCAAATTTGTCCATCTCATGCACCAGGTTGACATAATATTCCCATGCATTGCGCTCGCCTTCATTCTCCACGCCGCTGACGACAATCTCCGGATTCTCCAGTACTTTTTCTGTCGGGTACTCTCCGTGCCCTTCCACACTGACCGTAAATACAAAATCCTGTCCTTCCGTCGTATCCATAGATTCCATGATGTTCGGAACCAGGATGTCGTCTGTCGCCCATCCCTTCGGAGTCGTCTGAAGGATATTCATAAATTCCTTGCTTGTATAGTGGTCAAATCCCATGTTGTTAAATACCTGGGCGCGGCTGTAGAAATTACCGCCGTTGTTGTGGAGCGCCTCCGCGCCATACCCCAGTGTCTTGAGAGCAGAAGCCGCGCTCTCAAGGGGATTGAATTTCGCGTAGGTTTTGTACGGATACTCACCGGGCCCAAAGAAACGCATGCTCATGCCGGTCAGCACCTCGAACTCTGTGTTGGCCGTTCCGGCTCCCACAGACGGAACTTTGAAGTATCCAGTGGAGTACTCGTTGAACAGTTTCCTCAGATTCGGAATCGGGTCTTCCGAGAAACGCAGCCATTCTACTTCTGTGGGATCAAAAAACGATTCCAGCTGTACGAATATGATATTGGGAAGTTCCTCCTCCGAGCGCCCGGTCTCACTTTTCGTCAGTTCGCCGTTATTGCCGATGACATTCATCGTCTCTTCGCTGTAGCCCGCGGGTTCATTGATCCCGGTATTAAAGAGGCTTGCGGAGAAACAGTAGGGGAAACCATAATCTTCATACGCAAACGCAATATTCCCGAAATAATTCGAGATCACGCGCTTGTCGATGGCTTCATCCGTCAGCCACAGGCATGCGCCGAAGGAGACGGCTACTCCGCCCAGAGCGATGATCCTGTGCATCTTACCTGTGAACTGCCCGCCACGTCTCCACATGGAGACGATCCAGAACACAACGGCCACTACCCCGATAATGATCATGATCAGCTCAAACGTGTTGAAGTAATTACCCGTAAGTTCCAGTGCGTCCGACAGTACTTTCAGATCCTGGGCATTAAACGGCGTCACACGCTTTGTCAGCAGGTAGCCGTTACAGATTCCCAGAAACAGCCAGAATACACTGAGCAGAATCCTTGCGAATACTCTTCTGCGCACCAGATACACAATAGTAAAGGTGGCAAATATCATAAATGCGTTATACAGGAATACCAGAGGTGTTCCCGTAAGATAATCCCATGCCTCGAAAAATGACAGTCGGGAGACCACTTCGATCAGGAAGTTAATCACACAGGCAAGAAGGAACTGCAGCGGAAGAGAAAATCGGTTCATCCACTTATATATGGGCTGCATTCTGCGCGCAAATTTGCTGTTGCGACGCTCTTCAAGTATTCTTCGGCGCCGTTCCTTCCTCTCCTTATGGTGTCTTTTAATATCTTCTAATTTCAGATTTCTGACTTTTGTAAAAAATCCTTTTATATCAGGCTTCCTGATACGAATCTGTCTCATAGCGCTGCCATTCTCTCCTTTACCTGCGCAAGCATCCGGGTATATTTCTCTAATTTGTCGCGCTCTTCCTGCACTTTTGCCTCCGGAGCCTTGCTGACAAATTTCTCATTGGCAAGCATCCCCTGTGCTCTTTTAATCTCCTTGTTCAGCCTTGCCTCTTCCCTTGCAAGTCTCTCCCTCTCCTGCTCAAGATCAACCAGATCTTCCAGCGGCAGATAGACTACCGCGTCCGGCACAACAACAGAGACCGCACTGTCATCTGCATCCTGCTTTGTCTTGCGAATAATGATCTCGCTTGCCATCATAAGAGGCATGACCGATTCTTTCAGCAGTTCTGCGCCGGTACAGATTTCATCATCCTCACTGACAATATATACTTTTGTCTTTCTGCTGTTAGGCACATCCATCTCTGATCGGATGTTACGGATTCCCTTTGTCATCGCTTTTACGCGGTCCATCGTCTTCTCATCCGCGGGGAATACCCAGTCCTCTCTGTATGTCGGCCACTCAGACATCATAAGCGACTTCTCCTCCGGTACGAGGGCGCCGTAAATCTCCTCTGTGATAAACGGCATAAAGGGATGAAGGAGCTTGAGCGCCTGGGCCAGCACAGTCTTCAAGGTCCAGAGCACACAGTTCGCTGACTCCGGATCTTCTTCTGCGTGGTAGATCCGGTATTTTGCCAGTTCCACATACCAGTCACAGAACTCATCCCAGATGAAGTCATAGACTTTCTGAACCGCGATGCCCAGCTCATATTTATCCATATTCTCTGTCACATCTTTGGCCAGAGTATTCACCTTCGACAAGATCCAGCGGTCCGCCGGCTTAAACAGGCTTTCCTCCGGCTTTTCCACTGTATCGTCCTTCATGTTCATCATAATAAAGCGGGATGCGTTCCACACTTTATTGGCAAAGTTCCTGCTTGCCTCCACTCTCTCGTTGTAGAAACGCATATCATTGCCGGGAGCATTTCCTGTCACCAGAGTAAGCCTGAGAGCGTCAGCGCCGTACTTGTCGATAATTTCAAGAGGATCAATGCCGTTTCCGAGTGACTTACTCATCTTACGTCCCTGGGAATCTCTTACGAGTCCGTGAATAAGCACTGTGTGGAACGGGGATTTTCCAGTATGCGCATATCCTGAAAATACCATGCGGATTACCCAGAAAAAGATGATGTCATATCCCGTTACAAGCACGTCCGTCGGATAGAAATAATCCAGATCCTCAGTCTTCTCAGGCCAGCCAAGTGTAGAGAATGGCCAGAGCGCGGAGGAAAACCATGTGTCCAGTGTGTCTTCATCCTGGGTAAAGTGCGTACCGCCGCATTTCGGGCATTTCTCCGGTGCGTGACGGTCAACAACCAGCTCGCCGCATTCGTCACAGTAATAAGCTGGAATCCTGTGCCCCCACCATATCTGACGGGAGATGCACCAGTCTTTAATATTCTCCAGCCAGTGGAGGTAGATTTTGTCAAAGCGGTCCGGCACAAATTTTAATTCACCGGTTTTCAGCGCATTGATGGCCGGTTTGGCCAGTTCTTCCATCTTTACGAACCACTGCTGTTTGATCAACGGCTCCACTGTCGTTCCGCAGCGGTCGTGCGTACCTACCGCGTGTGTGTGGGGAGCGACTTTCACGAGATAGCCCTGTTCCTCCAGCTCTGCCACAATAGCCTTTCTCGCCTCATAGCGTTCCATGCCTGCGTATTTTCCGCCATTTTCATTTATGGTGGCGTCGTCGTTCATGATATTAATCTCTTCCAGACTATGGCGCTTTCCTACCTCAAAGTCGTTTGGGTCATGGGCCGGGGTAATCTTCACGGCTCCTGTACCAAACTCCTTATCTACATAATAATCCGCTACAACCGGAATTTCCCGCCCCACCAGCGGCAGGATCACGTTTTTCCCTACAATATCTTTATAGCGTTCATCATCCGGATGTACGGCGATCGCCGTATCTCCCAGCATCGTCTCCGGACGCGTCGTTGCGATTTCAAGGAAACGGTCCGTTCCGGCGATCGGATATTTGATATGCCAGAAATGACCTTCCTGTTCCTCATGCTCCACCTCTGCGTCAGACAGGGAAGTCTTACACTTCGGACACCAGTTGATGATCCTTGAGCCTTTATAGATATATCCTTTCTCATAAAGGCTGATAAAAACTTCCTCAACCGCCCTGGAGCATCCCTCGTCCATCGTAAAACGTTCTCTGTCCCAGTCACAGGATACGCCCAGCTTCTTCAACTGTGCCTCGATCGTGCCGGCATACTCTTCTTTCCACTGCCAGGTTCTCTCCAGGAACCCTTCACGGCCCAGCTCCTTTTTGTCAATGCCTTCCTCCTTAAGCTGGTTGGTTACCTTTACCTCTGTGGAGATCGCCGCGTGGTCCGTTCCCGGAATCCAGAGTGCATTATACCCTTCCATTCTCTTATAGCGGATAAGGATGTCCTGAAGCGTATTATCAAGGGCGTGCCCCATATGGAGCTTTCCTGTGATGTTCGGAGGAGGCATCACCGTTGTGAACGGCTTTCTGCTCCGGTCAACTTCCGCATGGAAATATTTGTTCTCGCACCATTTTTCATACAGTTTTTCTTCGATCGCTTTCGGATCATAAGTCTTTGCTAATTCTTTACTCATTTTTTTCTCCTTGCGTCCCCTCGGGTAAACTCTTACGCCTGATGTCCGGCGCCCGCCGGTGTTCACGGATTTTTCACAAACAAAAAAGTAACGCCCTTTACATAATGTAAAGGGCGAAGATTCCGCGGTACCACCTTATTTCATATATGCTTCGGTCTGGGCATATATCTCTTAAGTCCTGTAACGTGGACTACTCCGGGACAGCCTATCTGCGACCTCATCCGCGCCTTTCAGCCATCCGGTTCAAAAGCTACCTTCCATTATCCTGTTCCAAGACCGCCTTTCAGCCGGACGTTTTGCTGTTCTCTCTTCGCGCGCCGTCCGGGCGATCCTCTCTGATAGAAGTAATAATGTACTCCTCTTTCTCTGCACCTTTTACGAATTTGTTAACTAAAAATTAACTATCAAATACTATAGTAGTAAGCGCGCGATTTGTCAAGCGGTTTAGAAAATCTTAAGATGTCAGCCGCACAGGCTGCCCCGTCACATCATATCCGCGATCATTTCCACAATATCATACCCGTAATTGTCTCCGGTCGCCCATCCGAGTCCCTCCGGGTTCTCCTGCTGCCCTAACCACTGTACATAGGGCGCCGATCCTTTCTTCACATACTCATAACGTTCGTCCACGCACTCTCCGTTTAGAGGGTCTGCTGTTGCGTAAGCCTTCAGATGCTGAATCTGGGCCCGTATCCCGGTCTGTACATCCGGGTATGAATTTCCCGGCACACCGTTTCCTGTAGTTCCCAGTCCGGCAAAGTTAAACTGCTCAATGGACGCGTCTCCTCCATACTGGAGAAATCCCGTTTCTTTCATCGTCTGAGCAAAGGCCACTTCCGGCCGGACTCCTTCTGCCGTCGCTTCATCATAGTACATCTGGCAAAATGTCTCGATAGAATCGGCGCCGCCCGCGGCAAGTTCATCGGAAGGATATTCTTTTCCTGAAGATTGGAAATAATCTATCATCTGCTGAACTGTCACACTGCTGTTTCCCATGATCGGGTACTGCCCGTCCGCCACAGCTTCCTGAATGTCATCATCAGAAGCGTCTGAGACATCAGATGAAACTGAGCTGGCAGACACATTCTCCTGCCCGGCCTTTTCCCCGCGGGGCGAGAGCACGCCTGTCATCCCTGCCAGCCCCAGAGTGAGGACAAGGAGGACGGCCAGACCTGCTTCCATATATCGCTTAAAGGTGTTGTCATTCCACTTCATCCGTATATACTCCTGCATCCTTTTATACCATGTCCGGGAGAAGCTGTCCAATATCAAAACCGCGCTGCTCCCGGCTCTTTCTATAAAATGTATATTACAGATGCACGTTCTGATATGACTGTCATTCCGGCTGATTGCGACGGAACACTCTGAACGGGTTTCTCAAAGTATCCCGCTTTACAAACACTGCGGCGGCCACGGCAGCTGCCAGAATGACTCCGCCGATCTTCGCCCAGTCCGCCCACGTCAGTTCCGTCAGGTCAAAGCAGCGGACATTGACCCACATCCGGTTGATCCGCTCATTGTTCTCCTGGTCAAAATACTGCATGACCACCGCCCGCTCCAGCACATCCTGCGGAGGATACTGGGCGAAAAGCTGTCTGTCCGCCTGATCAGATTCCGCCGTGATTACATAGTCCGGGTCCTCATTGTCTCCGCTGAAGAAAAATCCCACCGGATACTCCATCGTGTCTTCCGCGTCTTCCTCCGCGCCGTAGCACCAGTCAGCGTAAGCGTAGATGATGTCGCTCTCCCCTCCCGCTATAACCGATGTGTAGCCGATATAGTACATATTGCGAACTACGTTGTCAGGTCTGGACATGAAGTTCATAAACGCCTCCGCAGCCTGCTGTTTCGCCGCATCGCCGTCAATTCCGTCTTTTAACATGACCCAACCGTCAAACCACACATTCGTGCATTCTTCAGGTACAGCATATGCGAGATAGTAGTCGTCGATCTCCGCCTGATCCAGCGTATAGACAGCATCCCCCGACCACTGATAGTTCGCCAGGACTTTCCCTGTCACCATATCCGCCTTCCCGCTGTCCGACTCAAATGAGTAGGCGTTGTCCTTCATCTCTTTTAAAATATCTTCGGCCTTTTCTACCGTCTCCTCGTCCGTACGGTTCATCCAGTCTGCGATCTGCTCCAGACGGTTCGGAGATTGCAGAATCCCGGGACTTAAAAGTTCCTCTTCATTTAGAATTCCAAGCGCCGCAAAATAGCTGTCGCGCACGTTATCTTTGATCGTAACCTGTCCTCTGTACTTCGGATCCGCAAGGATTGCCCAGTGGGAGGCATCTTCCCTGGAGACCTCATCCGGGTTATAGACGATCCCTGTCGTTCCCCACATATATCCCGCCGCATACTTGCTCCAGGGTTCTCCGTTTATTGTATTTGTATCAAATATATTCCTGATGTAATCCGATACGCCCCGGCTGTAATAGTTCTCCTCCACGGCAGTGTCAAAAAACGCTTCCGACAGCGGCTGGAGCCTCTCCTCCGCGATCAGTTTCATAAACATGTACTCCGACGGGCAGACCAGATCAAATTCATTACCAAGCGTCATCTGGTTATAGAGATCCTCATTGCTTCCGAACGTGGAATACTCTACCTCCACTTCCACGCCGTAAGTTTCCAGATACCATGCTTCAAAATCATCCACCATAGAATTCTCTCCCAGAATGGACGTATTCTCACGGTCTTCCAGTTCAATAATCTCTTCTTCATCCCAGTCGCCCTCGTCGATGTATTCTTCCCAGTTGGCGATACGGAGTGTTACTTTTTCCCCTCTGTCTGTTGTTCCGCCGGAAGATGCGGAGGCATTTAAGGGGATATTCAATATCATTGTCCCCGACATTATCAATGCGGCAGCCGTCACAGACGCTCTTCTGCCCAGAAGTCTAAATCTCTTCCCTGCCGTCATGCGCGCTCACCTCCTGTTTTTTCGTCGGCCCGGCAGACGCCAGGTTCATAATCACCACCGCCAGAATCACTACGAGAAAGATCACTGTAGACAATGCCCACAGCGCGGTTTTAATCTCGGTCTGCGCGCCCCTGGTGGCATTGACCACATAAGTACTGATCGTGTCAAATGTTGCCGGCTTTGTGTAGGTCGAGACAAAATAATCGTCCAGTGACAGGGTAATTGACAGCATAAACCCTGAAACGATTCCAGGTACAATCTGCGGGATAACTACTTTACGGAGCGCCTGGAACGGAGTCGCTCCCAGATCCAGCGCCGCTTCATAAAGCCCGTTGTCCATCTGCTTTAACCTGGGTATTACCGCCAGATATACAAACGGGGTACACAGCACGACATGTCCGATCACAAGCGGAAGAAATGTATCCTTCTCAATGCCGAATACGATAATCAGCATAATGCAGATCGAAAACGCTGTCACAACATCCGCGTTGACGACCGGAATGCGATTCGCCGTCTCAACCGCCGTCCTTGTAAACGGTCTCGAATAGAAGGCTCCGATGGCCCCTATCGTTCCCAGAACCGAGGCGATCACCGCGGCTCCCACAGCCAGAAGTAGCGTACCTGCGATCATCTCTCTTAGTTCTTCCAAAGTAAAGAGAGTGACATAATTCTGAAGGGAAAATCCCCGCACAGCACCGATTGTTGTCGAATCAGTAAAACTGTAAAAAGCCAGAATAAGAACCGGTATATACATAAAAAGTGCTACAAGGACAAGCCATGAATACGAAATCACTTTTTTCATCATAATACTGCCCCCCTGTTCTGAGCGTCATTATTCTCTCCCCGTCCGGTGATCAGATACACAATGCAGATCACTCCAAACAGAATCAGGGAAATCATGGAGCCGTTGTTCCAGTCGTAGATATTAAAGTAGCTTCCGATCAGAGAGCCCATAATGTATGTGCTGTTATAAATCATATCCAGAATGACATAGTTTGTCATGGCAGGAAGGAACGTCATTGTAATTCCGCTTACGATTCCGGGCATGGACAGAGGAAGCGTCACTTTCAGAAACACTTCCACCGGCCCCGCACCCAGATCCTCCGCTGCTTCCAGAAGGCTCTTGTCAAGTTGGAGCAGCGTTGTATAGAGCGGCAGGATCATAAACGGGAGAAAGTCGTAAGTCATGGCAATCACCGTATTCAGAAAAGGATGAAGGGACAGATTTCCCTCAATCACGGTGAGGATCTCTTTAAGCGCCGTGATCCTCAGCGTAAAGTTGATCCACATGGGCAGGATAAACAGCATCAGAAGCACAGGTCCTCTCTTCATACCGCTCCTGGCAAGCACATAAGCCGCAGGGTAGGCAAGCAGAAGACAGACAGCGGTTACCGCCACAGCAATCACTATGCTGTAGCAAAGTGTGCCGATGGTATTTCCGTTTGTAAAAAAGCTGAGCAGGTTTGCCAGCGTAAATCTCCCGCTCCCGTCAGTAAACGCATAATAGACGATCACCGCGAGAGGAAGGACTACAAAACACGCCAGAAACAGCGCGTACGGTATACAGAGCTGTTTCCGGCTGAACCGAAAATTTTTCATAATCCACACCTACTTTCTTTTCAATATAATCTGATCTCTCGGGATCATCAGGCTGACATAATCGCCCTCGTTCCACAGATCATCTTCATCTAATACGAAATCCTCTTCCGCGGCTGTACGGACTGTATAGTTATAATGGTTTCCCTTATAGATAAACGAGATAATATTTCCCGTGGCTCTGTACTCTCTTTCCTCGTCGCTCATAGAGACTGCTTTCACGGGAATCTCCACCGTAACGGGAATTCCCGCCAGGCTGATCTCCTCTCCGTCGGCCGTCACAACACAAGCCGCTTCTCCGGGCCCGGATCCCTCACAGAGCTGGGTAAGGTCGCACTCGTATTCGCCTCCGGCAAACGCCACGCGTCCCTCTTTCGTAATGGTTCCGTCAAAGACATTTACCAGCACGCCGGCAGGCATCACATGAATGCCGTCCGGCTCGATATACATACCGATCCTTTCCCCTTCTTTCGCGCTTCTTGTGCTCTGGATCACCACCTCGTTGTCGTCAGGGAGAAGTGCTGTGATCTCATAGTACATTCCTTTGAATATAGAAGAATCCACTACTCCTGTAATCTGTCCTTTATCCGGTTCTGTAATCAGAACGTCCTCGGGCCTTACCACGACGTCCACTCTTGTATCTTTCGGCACATTATCCACACAGGGGAACTTCGCACCGCAGAATTCCACAGTCATGGAAGCAGCCATCCTTCCCTCGAAGATATTGCTCTCCCCGATAAAGTCCGCCACAAACGCATTTCCGGGCTCATTGTACACTTCCTCAGGCGTGCCGACCTGCTGAATCATGCCGTCGGACATAACAACAACTTTGTCCGACATGGTAAGCGCTTCTTCCTGATCGTGGGTTACATAGATAAAGGTAATCCCAAGCCTCTCATGCATGGATTTAAGTTCTAACTGCATCTCTTTTCTCATCTTTAAGTCCAGAGCTCCCAGAGGCTCGTCAAGGAGCAGAATATCCGGTTCATTTACAATCGCCCTCGCTATGGCGATTCTCTGCTGCTGTCCGCCTGAAAGCGTGGAAATTTCCCTCTTCTCAAACCCTTCAAGATCCACCACTTCCAGAACATTTCTGACTTTCTCATTAATCACCGATTTAGGCAGTTTTTTGAGATTCAGGCCGAACGCCACGTTGTCGTAGACATTCAGATGAGGAAACAGCGCATATCGCTGAAAGACCGTATTGATCGGCCTTAAGTTGGGCGGAAGGTGACTGATATCCTCTCCGTTGAGCAGAATCTCTCCTTCCGTCGGGAACTCGAACCCGGCGATCATACGGAGCGTCGTTGTCTTCCCACACCCGGAAGGACCTAAAAATGTCACAAATTCTCCCTTCTTTACCGTCAGATTAAAGTCCTCCACCACAACAGTATCGTCAAATACTTTTTTAATATTTTTTAATTCGATAATATTATTGCTCATGGCTTCTCTCCTTACCATGTGTATTTCGGCTTATAACCGTAATAAGTTTAGTGGAAAGAGAGAGGATTTGTCAATATTTTTTATGCGTTGTGGTTCCCGTATCTTTCATTTGGATGTATAATGTCCTGGAGACCGGAATTTTATCCTCAGAACCAGGAGGAAAGAATGGAGTTATACAATGAAATACAAGAATATTGTTTTTGATTTTGGAAATGTGATCGGAAGATTCGACGGCCGCTATATGATGGAGCAGTTCTGTGATACAGAGGATGACTGCGACCTGCTCTGTTCCGTCATCTATGAGAAATGGGCCGAGCTGGATAAGGGAACGATAGGCTATGATGAATACCGTGAGGAGCGTATCCTGCGCCTGCCCCCTCATCTGCGCGGGGCGGCCCGGGCTTTCTTTTCAGGCTGGCCGGAATATATTACGCCATATCAGGACACTCTTTTGTTCATAGATGAACTGATAAAGAGGAATGTTCCGGTGTATCTGCTGTCAAACGCCCCGACTTATTTTGCCGGTTGGGCCGCCGGCTGTGAAGTGCTTAAAAAGTTCAGCGGAGTTGTATTCTCCGCCCCTCTTAAAACTGCCAAACCTGATCCGGCGATCTATCAGTATCTTTTTGATGCTTTTTCCCTCGTGCCCCGGGAGTGCTTTTTTATCGATGATCTGGAAGAAAACATAAAGGCCGGGCAGTCTCTTGGCATGGATGGCATCGTCTTCACCGGTGATATTGACAAAGTAAAAGCTGCCATCGGATTTTAAGGCAGCTTTCCTTTTTCCGGGTCTCCGTCTTCAGAGACCCTCTTTTTTTCGCGGGACGAAGAGAATATGGACTGAACAGACAAAACCAGCGCTCCTGCTGCCAGAAAAATATCTCCCAGGTTAAAGGTCAGTTTCGCAAGCTTTGAATCTTTCAGAGAGAGTCCGATATAATCCACCACATACCCTCTGGCAAACCTGTCAAACGTGTTGCTCCACGCTCCCGCTGACAGGAGGCAGAGTCCTTTTCTCTTCCAGAACCCTTTCCTGCGCATCAGCGCCGCCCCCTGAAACAGTGTTACCGCCCCCGCGGCCGACAGCGCTAAAATCCGCACAATTTCCGGCTTTTCGGAGAGCAGGCCCAGGCACATTCCTTCATTGCCGATTCTCCTTAGAACAAACGGCCCTGCAATCTTCCTCTCTTCTTTTTTATCCAGATTCTGCTCCACATAAGTTTTCAGAAGCTGATCTGCTGTAAACAGACCGGCCGTTCCAAATATAAACCAGCGTCTTTTCACCGGGCATCACCACCTGACTGTCTCATCTCACTGATCATCCGTCGTCTCATCTGCCGACTCTTTTGACTCTTCCTCTGCGGCAGTCTCCTCAGCCCTCTCAGTTTCATCACTCACTTCCGTTTCCTCCCGGACCGCTTCTATTTTCTCGCCGCAGTACGGACAGAACGCCATATCTTTCGCCACCATTTTCCCACAGTTGGAGCACTCGGAAGCGCCTTTAATCCTGGCGATCTTCTTCTCGTACTCTTCGATCGAGACCTCCCTGTTTTTGATAGCGTCGCAGAGTCCTTTTGTATTCTCCTCCACTTCTTCCCCCGCTTTATAGCGGTCGTAGATCGTGCGGCCCAATTCCATCAAATCCGCCGCGTTGCCTCTGGCAAGGCCGCGTATCTGGCTTTTGAGTCTCTGAATCTCGATCGCGTCCCCTGCTTTATTTGTCATAGTTTCTGCTGTCTCACCAATGCGCTTTCCCAAATCTTCAAAAAAATCTTTCATCTTAAATTCTCCCTTCTTCTTTTGTCCAGAGTGGGCATTTAATCTATATTCATTATAACCGATTATCGGACAACTTCAATAAATTCAGGGGGAGTTTATACTTTTTTAACCACTCTGATTCAGGACATACTCAAAAATACTCCCGCATATGATGATTCAGATACAGATATATATTTATCGCTTATCATCAGCAGGAGGTGTCGGCTTATGCCACTGAATATCGAGACATGTCGGGAACATATTCTCTCAGAGGACTACCGGGATTTTATCGGCAATCATGTGCGTACTTCCTTTTTAGACAGCATCACGCAGGAAGAACACTGTGAACAGGACGCCGGCTTCGGTTATCAATGCCTCTATCTGCCCGCCGCCGTGGCAGATCCTATCACACTCCCGCGATATTCTTACAATTCCATTCCAAAATGTTATGCCCCGGTCAGCATGGCGACTCTGAATCAGACCGGAATCCTACCGGTACAGAACTATCCTACTCTTCAGCTTAAGGGGAACGGAATCATGCTCGGATTTCTGGACAGCGGAATCGATTATCAGAGTGATCTTTTCCGCAATCTGGACGGAACAACACGAATCGTCTCAATCTGGGATCAGACCGTCCAGAGCGGAACCCCTCCCGAAGGATTTGCCTACGGCAGCGAGTTCACCCGGGAGGAGATCGATATTGCTCTTCAGTCTGAAGAACCACTCGCCGTTGTTCCTGTCGTCGATGAGACCGGCCACGGCACATATGCCGCCAGTCTTGCCGCAGGGGGCGCCGACGCGGCAGAACAGTTCCTTGGAGCCGCACCGGAGTCATCCATTGCTGTCGTCAAACTGAAACAGGCGAAGAAATATCTCCGGGACTATTATTTCATTCCGGAGGATTCAGTGTGTTACCAGGAGACCGATCTCATGCTCGGTCTAAAATATCTAAATGATCTTGCCGACTCGATGGGACTGCCTCTTGTCGTATGCATCACATGCGGCTCCAGCATGGGAGGACATATCGGCACACTGCCCCTTCCCTTTCTGATCGACGGCTACAGCACCCGTGCCAGCCATATCACAGTAGTGGGCACAGGGAATGAAGCAGATAAAAGGCACCACTATTTTAATACGATTGAAGATGACAGAGATACGAAAACCGTGGAAATCCGGGTAGGGGAAAATGTTCCCGGTTTCTCAATGGAACTGTGGACGGAAGTGCCCAATATTCTCTCCATCTCCATCGTCTCACCCTCGGGAGAGAATACTTCCCGCATCCCGTTTCGTGTCGGGGCCAGCGCCGAGATCGACTTTCTGTTTGAGCGTACAAAAGTGTCGGTCGACTACCGCCTCCTTGTGGAAAAGAGCAATTCCGAACTGATATTCTTCCGGTTTGACGCACCTGCTCCCGGCATCTGGAAGATTGTCGTGGAACCTCTCTTCATAGCAGACGGACGTTTCCACATGTGGCTGCCTCTGACCGATTTTTTAAACGGCGAAGTGTTCTTCCTGGAGTCTGATCCCTACTATACGCTGACCAATCCCGCCAATGCTGACAGTCCTGTAGTAGTGTCTTATTACGACGGAAATACCGGAGCCCTCTCCCAGACGTCCGGCAGAGGATACACCCGCACCGGCCGCCTCAAACCCGACATCACTGCGCCGGGCGTCAATGTCACCGGAGCGCTCCCGGGCGGAAGGTTTTCCTCCCGCACCGGTTCCTGCATCTCGGCAGCCATCACCGCGGGAGCCGTGGCTCTGATGCTGGAATGGCTTCTGTATATCCGGGAAGTTCCTGGCATTGATTCCTTCCAGGTCAAGAGCCTTCTTGTCCTTGGAGCCGTGCGGCCGGACACAATGGAATATCCCAACCGGGAATGGGGTTACGGACAACTGAACCTCTATAATACCTTTGAGACGATGCGCCAACTGTAATCGCCGGAAGTGCCAAAAGGCACATTCCGGGATTGTAAGCGGGCTCCAAAGTCCCGGGCACTTCCGGCTTTGGCTCGTCGCCGTCGCAAAAATTCCCCGGCCGCCGTTTTCGGCTGCCGGGGAATTTTTATCCGTGTCATATAGATTCCGCGCGTTATTTCTGTCTATCCGAGTCTTGGCACGTCCTGGCCTCTCAGGTGAATAACAGGCCCTCCTGTGCCTTCTATATACTCTCTTGTGATGACCACTTCTCCGATACTGTCATCTTTTGGAATCTCATACATAATGTCAAGCATGAATTCCTCGATAATCGCCCTCAGAGCACGCGCTCCGGTATCCTTTTTCAAAGCCTTCTCCGCAATCGCCTCAAGAGCTCCGTCGTCAAACTCAAGTTTCACTTCGTCTAATGCGAGCAGCTTCTGATACTGCTTTAATATGGCGTTTCTCGGCTCTTTTAATATCTTGACCATCATATCTTTGTCCAGAGGCTTCAGACTGAAGATTACTGGAAGGCGGCCCAGAAACTCGGGGATCATGCCGAACTTTCTCAGATCCTCCACCGTTACTCTCGAAAGGAGGTCTCTGTCTTTGTCAAATTTGTCTTTCAGTTCGGAATTAAATCCCATAGAAGTCTTTTTCTGTAGTCTTTCTTTGATAATCTCTTCCAGATCCGGAAAAGCGCCTCCGCAGATAAAAAGGATATTCTTTGTATTTACCGTAGTCAGAGGAACCATCGCATTCTTGCTGTTGGCGCCCACCGGCACCTCCACCTCGCTGCCCTCCAGGAGTTTGAGCATTCCCTGCTGTACGGACTCTCCGCTGACGTCTCTCTGACTAGAATTATGCTTCTTGGCGATCTTGTCGATCTCATCGATAAAAATAATGCCCTGCTCTGCTTTATCCACGTCATTGTCTGCCGCGGCCAGAAGCTTTGATACCACGCTCTCAATATCGTCGCCTATGTATCCCGCCTCCGTAAGCGATGTGGCATCTGTAATCGCAAGCGGCACGTCAAGAAGCCTTGCCAGTGTCTTGACAAGATAAGTCTTTCCGCTTCCCGTAGGGCCGATCATCAGCATGTTGGATTTCTCGATCTCGATGTCGTCCATTGTATCTGTTGCCACGCGCTTATAGTGGTTATACACTGCCACTGACATAGCTTTTTTTGCGTATTCCTGACCAACCACATATTCGTCCAGCCTTGCTTTTATCTTATGAGGCGCGGGAATATCCTTTATATTGAGCTGGCGGAATTCCCTGGGTTTTTCCTTCTTTTTCTTAATCTTCCGGGGCTGGGGCTGCATATTCTCCAGATCCGACATATTAAGAAACTGAACCCCCGGCATGTTCATAAGACGGTTCAGATCCACAGAGCCGTTTGTCATCGCGTCAAAACTTCTCTGCATACAGTCCTGGCACACAGTAATGTTGTTGGGAAGATCGATCATCTTACCTGTTACGCTCTCAGGGCGGTGACAGATAAAGCAGATCTTCTCATAGCTGCTGTCATCCTCGTCGTCTTTCGTCTTTTCTTCTGTCGAGACGACTTCCTGCCTTTTTTCCTTCTCCGGATTTTCATTCTGCCCGCCGTTACTTTTTTCTTTATCGTCCTCATCCACTAAGATGAAATCCTGGTCTGACATAAGTAATCCCCTTCTAAAACAGTTAAATTTGCCGGGATGTATCCGGCATTTTCATTATAGTACACTTAGCGTCCGTGTACAAATGAACTTTTTCTAAATACCGGATACTTTCTCTCCTGGAATCCACTGTGCCGCTTCATCTCTACTGTACTTCCTGAAGCCTGAGTCCTGCAGTGTCTGTAACAGGAAGGGAGAAAACAACCGAACGCGCCCTGCTGTTTAAGCCGGCGTGATCCATAATGGATTTCATGATCGCGTTTTTCATCTCCGACTTCGTGACGATCATGATAAGCTCTTTCTCATCTGCAATAGAAACGCCTAAGAACTTCTCGGCTCTTTCAAGCCCTGTTCCTTTCGCGTGGATTACCGTTCCGCCGCCTGCTCCCTCTGCTCTGGCAGCATCCATCACTTCCTCGCTGTAACCGTGGTTTGCGACTACAATGATCAGTTCATAATTCGTATTCTTCATGACACTCTCCTCTATCTTTTCGATCTTCTGTCCGGCGGTTAAAAATTCCAGTACCTTCTTGCCTCCCACACTGGAGAGCGGTATCAGAAACGCGATTCCCGTACCGGGAACGTCGATCTGCAACCTGTCTTCAAGTTCCCGTTTCACCTGTTCCCATGTCTCTTCTGACACAACGGTCAGCGTTACCATCTTCTCCGTCACCTCAAGTCCGAAGTAGTCCAGCGTCTCGCTGGAGGCAGTTCCCTGCGCCAGCGTACACAGCGTGGAAGAAAGCCCGATTTCCTCATAACATGCCAGAAGTTTTTTTCCTACGGATCTCTTCGTGACAGTCATCAGCATATATATTTCACTCATAATGTTATTCCTCCCGCTTAAAGTTCTATGATCTCATCGTCCGGAAGCTGGGCAAATACCGCTGCTGCTTTTTTCGCTTCCATCTTCTCGAGATGTCTGGAGTTGAGCTCGAACACGAGCCCGAGTATCTGTATCGTAATAAGAGGGGTCATGGCGACCATAGCCACTACTCCGAACGCGTCTGTAACAATGTTTCCTCCTACACTGGTGCATGCGCCGATAGCGAAAGGCAGAAGGAATGTCGCAGTCATCGGCCCCGATGCCACGCCGCCCGAGTCAAAGGCAATAGCGGTAAATATCTTCGGCACGAAGAACGACAGCGCGAGGGCGATGGCATATCCCGGTATCACAAACCAGAAGATCGAGATGCCTGTGAGCACACGCACCATCGCAAGGCCGAGAGATGCCGCCACTCCGATGGAGAGACTTAAACTCATGGCTCCGGCGCTTATTGTTCCCGATGTAATATCTTCTACCTGTCGTGTCAGGACGAACACTGCGGGTTCGGCGCGCACGATAAAATATCCGATGATCATTCCGATAGGGATAATGACCCATCTATATGGGTTATCGGCAAGCACCTGTCCGAGATAATTTCCCGCCGGCATGAATCCCACATTGACTCCCGTGAGAAAAAGGAAGAGCCCCGCGTAAGTATAGACCATACCGACTGCGATTCTGATAAGCATTCTCCGCTGCACCCGTCTGAATACGATCTGGAAAATAATAAAGAATACAATAATCGGAAGAAGAGATACTGCCATCTCTTTCATATATTCGGGCAGTTCCCCGGCAAACAGGTGCCATAGTTCCACCGAATCATTTATATCAGGAATGCTCTCCGGCACATATTCAGCGCTTTCCGGGCGATAGATCAGGCTCAGCACGAGCACGGAGAGGATCGGCCCCACAGACGAGAGCGCCACAAGTCCGAAACTGTCATCCTCTGCCCGTTCGTCGCTTCGGATGGCAGAGATACCGATACCAAACGCCATGATAAAAGGCACTGTCATAGGTCCTGTTGTCACACCGCCCGAATCAAAAGCCACCGCGACAAAGTCATCCGGCGCCAGAAAGGCCAGACCGAATACGATGATGTAGAGCACGATCAGCATATGTGCCAGCGAAATGTTATACAGCATACGGAGCAGAGATGTTACAAGAAAGATCCCAACACCGAACGCCACGGACAGCACGAGCACTATATTGGGCACAGCAGGCACCTGTTCTGCCAGCACCTGTAAATCCGGCTCCGATATAGTCACAATAAATCCGAGGATAAATGTCAGAAATACCATCAGCCACAGTTTCTTTGTCTGCGTCATGGAAGTTCCCACATTCTCTCCTATGGGCGTCATCGCCATCTCAGCTCCCAGCGTAAAGAACATCATTCCGGCAATCAGAAGCACTGCCCCGAGAAGGAATGCCAGAAGGATTCCCGGCTCTACCGGAGCGATTGTAAAGCACAAAATAAGGACAATCGCGAGAATCGGAAGCACTGCCTTTAAAGTTTCATATAGTTTTTCCAGTAATTTTTCTTTTAATTTTGTCGTTCTTAAATTCACACATTACCTGCCTTTCTTTTCTATTATCTGTTCAACATATTTAAAAACTCTTCTTCCGAGATAATAGGAATCCCCAGTTCTCTCGCTTTTCTGTTTTTAGAAGAAGTGGAATCTATGTCATTGTTGATAAGATAACTTGTCTTCGATGTTACGCTTCCTGTCACTTTCCCTCCTCTCTTCTCAATCTCTTCTTTGATTTCTGCCCGGTTTGCAAAATGATGCATGCTGCCGGTAATCACAAAATTCACTCCTTCAAACTTTCTGGCATCTTCCGACTCTTTCTCCCGGGGAATCTCTACCTCCTTAAGCAGTCTCTTAAACAGATCTCTGTGTTCCTCCTCCGCAAAATACGAGGCAAATGTTCCGGCAATCACACCTCCCACTCCGGAGATCTCACTTAGTTCCTCCTCATCTGCCTTCAATATACGCTCCGGATCATTCTCCAGAGCCCGGCAGATCACTTTTGCGTTGGCAATCCCGATATTCGGTATGCCAAGGCTGTATACCAGCCGCGGCAGCGTCGTGACTCTTGCGCTCTCAATGCTTTTCTGGAGATTGTCATAGGACTTCTCTCCGAATCCCTCCATATTCCTGATCTCGTCCGCATAACGGTCAAGGTGAAAGAGATCCGTAAAGTCTCTGACATATCCGTTGGCAATGAACTTCTCCAGCGTCGCCTCGGAAAGTCCTTCAATATTCATGGCGTCCCGGCTTACGAAAAGCGTAAACGACTTCACATGCCTGGCCTGACATCCAGGGTTGGTGCAATAGAGAGTTTTGGTCTCATTCTCCATCGAGATCTTCGTCGGACCGCCGCACACCGGACATTCCTTCGGGATGTCCCTTACCCCGCTTCTTGTCAGGTTCTCAGCGATCTGGGGAATGATCATATTTGCCTTGTATACGGTAATCGTATCTCCCACGCCCAGTTCCAGTTCCTCCATAATGCTGATATTGTGGACACTGGCTCTGCTCACTGTTGTCCCCTCAAGGTCCACCGGATCGAAGATGGCCACCGGGTTGATCAGACCGGTTCTGGACGGACTCCACTCGATCTTTCGCAGAGTGGTCTCCCGGATCTCGTCCGCCCACTTAAAAGCAAATGAATCACGGGGAAATTTCGCTGTTGCTCCAAGAGAATGTCCATATTCGATGTCGTCGTAGACAAGCACCAGACCGTCTGAGGGCACCTCGTTGTCTTTAATATGCCGCGCGAACCATGCTACTTCCTCATCGACCGTATCCGCTGTGACCGGATGATTCTCCACTACGTCAAATCCCTGACCGGAGAGCCACTGCATCTGGTACAACCGGGAGTTTTTAAAGTCCACGCCATCGGCACGAACAAGGGTGAACGCATAGAATCTCACATTTCTTTTCGCCGTGATCTCATTGTTGAGCTGCCGCACCGAACCGCTGCACAGATTTCTCGGATTTTTATATTTTGCGTCCGCATCCCCGATCTCCTCGTTGATGTTCTCAAAGTCTTTATAGGAGATCACCGCCTCACCGCGCAGTACCAGTTCCCCTTGATAGGGAATCGACAGGGGAATATTTGTAAACACCCTGGCATTATTCGTTACCACCTCGCCGACCTCGCCGTTTCCCCGGGTCACCGCTTTTTCAAGTGTGCCGCCCCGGTAGGTGAGGACAATCGTAAGTCCGTCCAGCTTCCATGAGATCATGGCTTTCTGATCTCCCAGAAATTCTTTCAGGCGCTCTGTATCCTTCGTCTTATCGAGCGAGAGCATCGGACTTTCGTGCCGTTCTTTGGGCAGTTCGCTCAGAACTTCGTATCCTACATTGACAGTAGGGCTTGAGGCCAGCGTTGTATTAAGCTCACGCTCCAGCTCCTGAAGTTCATCGTAGAGACGATCATATTCATAATTGCTCATGATCTCGGTATCTTCCTGCTCATAGGCACGTCTTGCCCGGTTCAGAAGTTCCACCAGATCACGCATCCGTTTCATCTTATCTTCCATATTTTGTCATTCTCCCTGTTCTGTGTCATTTCGGCCTGTCAGAAGATTCAGTTCCTCGGCGTATCCTGAAGAAGGACAGACAGCTCCTCCAGTTCCCGATCTGTCAGTTCTCTGTATTCTCCCTCCGGAAGGCTGCCCAGACGTATATTCATAACGCGCACACGGAGCAGGTCTCTCACCTCATATCCGAACGCCTCGCACATTCTGCGTATCTGGCGATTCAGCCCCTGAGTCAGAATGATAGAAAATGTGTACTTCCCGATTCTGCTGACCCGGCACGGCCTTGTCACAGTGTCCAGAATGGGTACTCCCTCTGCCATATGCTTCAGGAACTCATCAGTGACCTCTCTGTCAACAGTCACCTTATACTCTTTTTCGTGGCAGTTGGAAGCACGCATCATCTGATTGATAATATCACCGTTGTTCGTCATCAGCAGAAGGCCCCGGGAGTCCTTGTCCAGTCTCCCCGCATATGTGACGCGGATCGGATAGTTGAGAAAACGGATAATGTTGTTCTTCTCCCTCCGCTCCTCAGTGCACACAATCCCCCGGGGTTTATTCACCGCCAGCACAACCATCTCATCCTGTCTGGAAACGACTTTTCGTCCCACGCGCACTACCTGCCCCGGAATAACACGCATTCCCATAAGAGCTGTTTCTCCGTCCACAGTTACCTTCCCGCTCTCAATGAGGCGGTCCGCCTCCCGCCTGGAGCAGACGCCCGCCTCACTCAGATACTTATTCAGCCTTACCGGTTCCTTCTTCTGTATAAATTCTTCCCTGATCCGATTACTCACCTGTAAACACTCCGCTTATACTGTTATCTGTAAAAAATGTATTTCCGCTGTACAAAAACAGCGTATCTGTGATCCGGTATGTATCCATTATATCCCCGATCGTCCCGCTGTAATATCTTGGGTCAACTACGACGATCTCCCTGTAATACGGGGCCAGGAACGGGATAAAGCAGTCGGCAAAAGAATCCTTGACAACGAGCAGTCTCTTTTCGGAAGCCGACACTGTTCTGATGTCCAGAAGAGAGGTATTTCCTCCCAGAAATACACCGTACTTATCCCGCGTCTCCAGCTTTGACGAGTCATAAAGGGAGGTCGTCTTCCTGCCCTCATCCACATAGTTTACAACTACATCGTCATCCCCGGTCACAGGCACATAAATATCGATCTGCTCCTTCTCCGAGAGTCCTGCGCCGCTTTTGGATGCAAGCACTCCGTTAAAGCTGTCTGTAATCGTGTAAGATACAAAGTTATCGCCTGCGCTCCCCTCGATGCCAAGTGTCAGAGCAGCATCACGAAATACATAGTACGCGCCCTGACTCGTCCAGTGATGGTCTGTTTTATAGTATAGCTTATCCGAGGTATGGTTATTCAGAATGGATACCGTGTCCACCCAGTTTACAGAATCTCCCAGTCTGCGCTCCACCATCCCGAAAAGCTGTCTCTGGTCCTCCACAGTGGCAAAAGCGGGAAGGCTGTCACTTAAGATACATGCCGCGTCCGGCACAAGCATCATGGTTGTCCTTACATCCGGATATGTCTGCGTAAATGTTTCGATAGCCGACAGATTCGCGGATAACTGCTCATTATCCGGTACTTCGATCTCCTCAAGAAGCTGTCCGTCCCGTCCGATATAGACGCCGTTTTCCAGCCGGCTGCCCCCGAGACGATCGAGAGACACTTTAATATTCCTCCACAGATTGCGCCCCACAAACTGGTCGCTCATATAGTTTTCCCACTGTTCTGTAAAATCCCCGGTCACAATCGTATTCATGCTCAGCTCCGGCCTCGTTTCCAGCATACGGTTTTCCTCCTCGGACTGTTCTCGGTCTGGAACAGCCAGATTCACGATCATGAGCAGGAATAACAGCAATATAAAAATTTTTCCGACCAGATTCTCGATCTGTCCTCTTCTTTTTCTGTTCATTATCCGATCCCCGCCTAAAATCTGAAATATAAAAACGGATTGAAAGTATCTGTCACAAGAAATGCCACCGAGATCAGAAACATCCCGATGTAAATCACCGAAGCCACTGTCATCTGCGCCGCCGTATTGCGAAAGGCTTTCACAGCGCCTTTTATGATTCTAAGCCCGAGCGCGGAGGATCCGATGATCGCGAGTACATATAATAGCCAGTGGCCCGTCAGGAGGAATATACCCGAGGAATCCACGATACCTGCGCCTCCCCCGATCATAGCAAGCAGATACCTGAGCGCGTATCCCAGGCTCGGACTGAAGAAAAATACCCAGCCGACAAGAACGATAATCCCTGTATATATGTGCTGGACGACTCCGGGCAGACTCTCCAGCGAGACTCCCCACACATACTTTTCCATTACAAGAATCACACCATAGTAAACGCCCCAGGCAATAAAATTCCACGCCGCGCCATGCCACATGCCGGTCAGCGTCCATACTGCCATCAGGTTGAAAATGTTTCTCGCCACAGAACAGCGGTTGCCTCCCAGAGGAATATAGACATATTCCCGAAACCAGGTACTCAGGGAGATATGCCATCTCCGCCAGAATTCTGTTACGCTCTTTGAAATATACGGATAATCAAAATTCTTCCGGAAGTCAAACCCGAACATCTTCCCCAGTCCCACTGCCATGTCCGAATAACCGCTAAAGTCAAAATAGATCTGAAACGCATAAGAAAAAACTCCGATCCAGGCCGTCAGCACGGACAGGCTGCCGGCCGGCATCTCCGATATTCCCTCGAACACAGCCCCGGCCGAGTTGGCGATTACTGCTTTTTTGGCAAGTCCCACGACAAAATACATGACCCCCAGACCGATCTTCGCGGCGCTTATGCGTCTTTTAACCAGCTGCTCTTCTATATCCGCATAGCGTACGATGGGCCCTGCGATCAGCTGAGGAAACATACTGATATACAGCGCAAAGTACAGAATATTTTTCTGGGGTTCTGCCTTTTTCCGGTAAATATCCAGGATGTAGGACATTGCCTGGAATGTATAGAAAGAAATTCCAATCGGCAGAGGGAGTTCCCGGTATGGGATGTCAACCGGAAGCACCGCATTTAAAGTATCCAGGAGAAATCCGTAATATTTGAAAAATCCCAGAATCAGAAGATTGACCACAACAGCAAAGATCACGGCCAGACGTGCCCTGCGCGGATCGTCTTCACAAAACTTAATGTCTCTGCCGCAGAAGTAATTAAACAGGATAGAGAGAATCATAAGGATCACATAGATTGGTTCTCCCCATGCATAGAAGAAAAGACTTGCGATCAAAAGCACAATATTCTTCGCTTTATACGGAACGATGTAGTAGACTGCCAGTACAACCGGCAGAAATAAAAATAAAAACGTAATGCTGCTAAATAACATTCTCTCTCCTTCACTCCGGCTACAGGCTGCCGCTGAATGTGTCTAAGTAGGTGTCTGCTTTCGGCGATGATGCATAAAAGATATAAGTTCCCCTCACGCTCTGTCTTGCGTCATCAAGAAGCTGTACTTCCTCCGGCAGATACCCATCAAAGTCATTCTTTCGCGATTCGATCCGCTCTCCGATCGCATCAGTTACCCGCTGTACCTGTTCCTCACTCTTTACTTTGATTAGCAGCACTTCCTCCGCAGATATATTGGAGTCGGAGGCATAATACATCACCCCCGCATAGTCCGCCGCATTCAGTCCGAAATTGCGTTTCAGCCTTGATGTGTCCTGTTCCGACAGATTCGTCGTATCAAGTGAACTGCCTACTGCCTGTGACACTTCTTCAAAAGGCTTATTGCTGCCGCTTGCAAACAGCATGAGAAATACTATAAAAGCCACGACTATCAGAAGCACAACATATTTCATAATGCGCGCGGCGCTGATCTTTCCCTGTTTCATAAAGCTGCCACCTCCGCCATATGTTCTGCCCAGATCGGATAAAACTCAGCTTTAAAGTGCTGTCCGTCCTGTTCATAATACTCTTCCCGGACCAGTTCGGTGTTGTCAATAAAACCGATATTCATGCTGTCGCACAGTTCTTTGAGCGCCGCATTATATTCCGGTATTTTTTCCAGGAGAGGTTCTTTATCAATCGCCTTTTGCCGGGCTGGAAATATAGAATTTACGAAAACATTCGCCTCCGGCATCTCCCTGCGGATCTCTTCAAGCACTTCTGTATACTGATCTGTAAACAGACCGGCATCGCCATTTGTAGATGTCACATCATTTGCGCCTATCGACAGAAAGACAACCGTAGGGCTGATCTGTTTCGCGCTCTCGATCTGATCGTCCAGCTGGGTTAAGTGCGCCCCAATCTGAGCTGTCACATTGGAGGAATTGAGCACATTAAACTCTGCAAATCCCTGAGCAACCGAATCGCCGATCACCGCCGCTCCGGCAAATCGCTCCTTCAGGCTGCGCGAGACCTCTTCTCCGCCCTCGCTCTGCGCGTCAAGACGGCTGATCTTAGCCTCAATCTCCGCCACATTGCCCTCCTCTTCCTGCCTGATATAATCAAGGCCCGCCGAAGTGTCGGCAGAGCTGTTCATCAACCCTCTTATTCCCTGTACGATCAGTATGATCAGAATCATAATCACTACTGCTGATGCACAGAGCAGAATATTGCGTTTTGTCTTCCGTGTCATTCGATTCATATATAGTATCAATCCTGTAATCAACTGTTTAAAAATGCCTGCAATACCCTTTCATAATACTTTTTTTATCATCAAAAGTCAATGACGCAGGCGTTTTGCCGCTGTCTTCGAGTCTTTTACACAAAGGCAGGATGTTTTGTGCTATAATGAGATCATACCTGACTAATGGAGGATAAATGCTATATGACAGCCCTTGATCTGCCGGACATCAAACACGTTACATCCCAATTATTTCTGAAGGATACATTTGACCGCTTCTGTTTCATCGAAGGCGAGATTGTGACATTCAATACCTTCCGGATCGACGGTTATGTCCAGAAAGATTTTTTTGATACGGATACGGAACTTCCTGAGTATTCTTATTGGAAAAATGTGCGGGAATACTGCCTTATGTTAATCAAAGGAAAGCGGACTCCTCTGAGTTTCCGCCTTGTCCTTAGTTTATCTCCGAAAAACATTCAGAATCTGGTGGAACAGAACAGCCCGTCATTTAAGACAGGAGACATACAGGGGCTTTATCTGAATATAACTTTCGACGGTTCTCATCTTTCCTGTGTTACCGGAACGTCTTTTAAGACATTTACTCTGGATAAGTCTCTGGAGCATATGTGGGACGAAATGGTACAGACTTTTCTCAAAAAGCAGAATATTGTGTTTGAACAGAAATAGCGGGAACATATCCCGCTATTTCTTCGATATACATCTTATTTATTTGGTCAGCAGCATCATAATCTCATTGCTTCTCTGAACAAATTCCGTCATTTCCTCAGGACTGAGCGGCTTGTGAGCCAGCATCGCCAGGTCATAGAGCTGTTTGCAGATAATCGGCACATTCTTGCTTCTCTTATGCGCTGTTAAGAATTGTACAAGAGGATGATTTGCATTGAGTACAAGTGTCGCCTGGCTTCCGAACATAGACGGATCCATACCGCCCATACCGTACATCTTCATCATCTCCGCCATACGCCTGTCCTGTTCAGACAGGACTGCCATAGACGCTACCTTATCGTCCTTCAGCTTCTCTACTTTTACTTCCAGTTTGTCATTATTTAATTCCTTGCGGAAGATTTCCACCAGACTTTCCGACATCTTCTGGAAATCCTCCTTTTCGTCTTCTGCCACTTCGTCTTTTAACGAATCATGAACATCCGCATCAATACGAAGGAATTCAAGCTCCTGATGCTTCTGCTCTAAATAAGTAACAAACGTGGAGTCAATATTGTGAGTCAGGATAATCGCGTCCTGTCCCTGAGCCTTGAACATGTTGATATACTGGCTCTGCTGCACCTCGTCTGTCACATAGTAGATGCGTTTCTTCTCTTCCTTTTTGTCATCTCCGGCACCCTTATCCGCGGCAGCGGCGTCTGCAGCATCCGCCTCAGCCGGCTCGTCTCCGCTCTCCTTAACAATATCATCCAGCGTCAGATATTTGTGATCCAGATTCTTGTAGATCATGGAATCTTTCATCTTTTCGCCGAACTTCTCATCCTTGAGGCATCCGAATTTGATAAACGGACTAATATCATCCCAGTATTTTTCATAATTCTCACGGTCTGTCTTGAACATGCCTGTCAGCTTATCCGCTACCTTTTTCGAGATATAGTCCGCCACCTTGTTGACAAATCCGTCGTTCTGAAGCGCGCTTCTCGATACGTTCAGCGGCAGGTCCGGACAGTCGATAACGCCCTTTAATACCATCAGAAATTCCGGAATTACTTCTTTGATATTGTCCGCGATAAACACCTGGTTATTATACAGCTTGATCGTCCCCTCTACGGACTCATACTCCATGTTGATCTTCGGGAAGTAGAGGATTCCCTTTAAGTTAAACGGATAATCCATGTTCAGATGAATCCAGAACAGAGGCTCCTTGTAGTCCATAAACACCTTGCGGTAGAACTCGATGTACTCTTCTTTCGTACATTCGCTCGGATTCTTTCCCCAAAGCGGATGGATGTCGCTTATAGATACCGGACGTTTTACAATCTTAACCTTTTTCTTTGGCTCGCCCTCTTCGCCCTCTTTCTTCTCTTCCTCGATATGCTCGACAACTTCGTCCGTATCGAGCAGTTCCTCTTCATCGATCGTCTCATACTCAGGCTCTGCGTTGGCCTTTGAAAGGAAGATCTCTACCGGCATGAAAGAACAGTACTTCTCCAGCACCTCTCTTGCCCGGTACTCGTTAGCAAATTCCAGACTGTCTTCATTCAGAAACAGAGTGATCTCTGTACCGACCGTCGTCTTACTTCCATCCTGCATCTCGTACTCTGTGCCGCCCTGGCTCGCCCAGTGTACCGGCGCCGCTCCTTCTTTATAAGAAAGCGTATCGATCTGTACCTCATCCGCCACCATGAACGCAGAGTAGAATCCCAGACCGAAATGTCCGATCATGTCATCCTCCGTCGTCTTGTCCTCATACTTCTCCAGGAACTGAGTCGCGCCGGAGAATGCGATCTGGGTAATATATTCCTCCACTTCGTCCGCAGTCATGCCAAGTCCGTTATCGATAAACTTCATCGTCTTCTCTTCCGGATTGACAATCACCTCGATCTTCGGAGTATAGCCTTCCGGGAGTTCATACTCTCCCATCATGTCCAGTTTTTTCAGCTTTGTGATCGCGTCACAGCCATTGGACACCATCTCTCTCATAAAAATATCGTGATCTGAATACACCCATTTCTTAATAATCGGGAATATATTTTCGCTGTCAATTGATAAGTTGCCTTTCTTAATTTCCATCTCTAACACCTCTTTGAATATCAGCCTTTCCTGTCGGCCGTGCTTTATGCCTACAAGACATTCTAGTACAGGAAATTTTAAAAGTCAATAGAAAATTAGCACTCTTTTAAATCGAGTGCTAACAATCTTGTTCCGGTCTGTTCACAATAATGCTCCCCGCGCACACAAGCGCCAGCGCCGCCAGATTTTTCCATTCCAGCACGGCCTCTCCGAGGATAATACCGGAGAGAGCTGTTCCAAATATAGGAATCGTAAATGTATACACAGCCACCTTTCCCACAGGATTATACTTCATCAGGACGGTCCATACACTGAACGCAACCGTGGAAAGCAGCGCCATATAAATAAGCAAGAGTATACTCTTTCCCGTAAATCCGGCAACCTGTCCGTCCATGAGCAGTCCGGTCACAATAAGAAGCGCGCCGCCCATCAATGTCTGGTACGCCGTGATCGTCATGGGGCTCTCCTGATCAGCTATAAGCTTGAGAAAAACCATACTGACCGCATACACGATGGTACAGATCAGTACCATCCCTTCCCCTCTCATCGAAAAGCCGCTGCCCCATGCGCCCGGGGCCAGATTCACCACGACGACGCCAAAAAGACCAAGTATACACCCCGCCGTCTTTTTCAGCGTCATCTTTTCATTTTTCAGCATGACATGAGCTGCAATCAGCGCGAAAAACCCCTGTGAGGCGTTGATGATCGAACCTTTCGTACCTGTCGTATAAGCAAGTCCGATATAAAAGCAGACATACTGAATCGTCGTCTGTAAGAGCCCCTGGCGAAAAACCGGCCAGATCGAGGAGCGCTTCATTGTCAGAACCTTCCGCTCGAGAACGCATCCGATCAGGAAGGTAAACACTCCCGAAAGGAAAAAACGGTATCCGGCAAAGAGGATCTGGCTTCCCGCTCCGTTAATATTCAGCCACTCATACCCCAGTTTAATGCAGGGAAAAGCGCTTCCCCAAAGCGCGCAGCACAAAAGGGAAAGCGCAGTTACTGCTGCCGGCCTGTTATACAGTTTCGGGCGCATCGTATGCTTCTCCGAAAAGTTCCACCGTCACCTTTTTTATTCTCTGATCCTCCAGTGGACGGTCACTGTAGTCTGTCTCTGTTTCTGCGATTCTGTTCACTGTGTCCATTCCTTCCGTGATCTTTCCGAACGCCGCATAAGCACCGTCAAGATGCGGAGATTTCTCATGCATAATAAAGAACTGGCTGCCCGCTGAGTCAGGGTGCATCGCACGGGCCATAGACAGTACGCCCGGATCATGCGCCAGGTCATTTTGAAAACCGTTCTGAGCAAACTCTCCTCTGATCGTGTATCCCGGGCCGCCCATACCTGTTCCGTCCGGGCATCCTCCCTGGATCATAAAGCCTCGGATTACTCTGTGGAAGATCAGTCCGTCATAAAATCCCTTATTCACTAAGGATATAAAATTCTTCACCGTATTCGGTGCAATTTCCGGATACAGTTCCGCTTTCATAATGTCGCCGTTTTCCATCTCGAATGTTACAACTGGATTTGCCATAATACCATACCTCTCCTTCATCTAAACTGCTTATTCTTCTAAAGCGCCCGCAACACTTTGACAGACACGCCCTTTATTCTATCCGATTTACACCGCCCCGTCAATCAGCCTTAGTCCGATCAGACCTCCTTTTTCCTCATAACCGGTATCCCACAGATCTTTAAGCGAAAAGGTATAAGAGCTGCCATAGGTTGCCACGGTGATCCACATCCCGTCCGGCCGCTCCTCATATCCGTAACAGAGGAACCAGTGCCATACAAAATCTTTATAATACGCCTTCCTGTGACGCAGCATCAGATAGGGAACAGGAGTGCCGCCGTCAATATGGGAGCGGACAAAGTCCGCCGCCCTCTCGCACGGCTCCTCTCCGGGCAGTTCTTCCAGACGGATGTCTTTCTCCCCCGAGTCTCTCAGGTAAGCGCCAAACCCGTCTGTAAACAGATACAGCTTATTTATTCCGTTGATTCGGGGTTTCAGATAGGGCTTCATCTTCATCGAGAAATCCACATAGTCCTTCCGGCACAGCGCATGAAGATCATGGGGGTAGAGATGTTCCCGTCCTTTTTCAAGCGCCAGACAGATGCAGCAGTCGCATGCCGTGGCAGCGGCGCATCCGCCGATGTACATGACGACATTTCTGAACCACTCCTGGTTGCCTCCGACAGCTCCGTCTATTGTAAAATACTCAAGAATCTTTTTCATTACAAGCACACACCCTCCTGCTGTTTCTATTCGTACAGACACTATTATAGCATACGGTCTATGGTTGAAATGTACACTTTTTAATATTTTTTTTGGTCACTCGTTACATTGTCCGTTTTCCCCGTCTGGATTATACTGATTTCAGATTCAACGAAACCAGTTATTTTTAAGGAGGCTACATAAAATGGCAAGTTTATCACTGGAAGGCATCCAGAAAATTTATCCGAACGGATTTCATGCAGTTAAAGATTTCAACCTCGACATTGAGGATAAAGAGTTCATCATCTTCGTAGGACCGTCCGGCTGTGGTAAGTCCACTACACTTCGTATGATCGCCGGTCTGGAAGACATCTCCGGCGGTACTCTCAAAATCGACGGAAAAGTAATGAACGACGTAGAGCCGAAGGACCGTGACATTGCAATGGTTTTCCAGAACTACGCCCTGTATCCGCACATGACTGTATATGATAATATGGCATTCGGTCTGAAACTCCGCAAGGTTCCGAAAGCCGAGATCGACAAGAAAGTCCGTGAAGCGGCAAGAATCCTTGATCTTGAAAAACTTCTTGACCGTAAGCCGAAGGCTCTCTCCGGTGGACAAAGACAGCGTGTCGCTATGGGACGTGCGATCGTCCGTAACCCGAAGGTATTCCTTATGGACGAGCCTCTCTCCAACCTGGACGCAAAACTGAGAGTCCAGATGCGTATTGAGATTTCCAAGCTTCATGAGAATCTGGGCGCTACAATCATCTATGTAACGCACGATCAGACAGAGGCTATGACACTTGGTACAAGAATTGTTGTTATGAAAGACGGAGTTGTTCAGCAGGTGGATACACCTCAGAATCTCTACAATACACCTTGCAATCTTTTTGTTGCGGGATTCATCGGATCTCCGCAGATGAACTTCATGGACGCCCTGTGTACAGTCAAAGGCGACGACGTTACACTTACTGTCGGCAAACATGTGCTGAAAGTTCCGGCTTCCAAGAAAAAAGCGCTCATCGACGGAGGATATGACGGAAAGACAGTTGTACTCGGAATCCGCCCTGAGGATGTGCATGATTCAGAGGCGTTTATCAGCAACTCACCGGACAGTATCATCGAGTCCACGATCAAAGTTTACGAGCTGCTTGGAGCCGAAGTGTTCCTGTACTTTGACGTAGAGGGCACTCAGATGACAGCACGGGTAAATCCGCGTACAACACTGAGAACAGGTGACAAAGCTGTATTCGCGCTCGACATGGAAAAGATCCACGTATTCGACAAAGAGACGGAGTTGACGATTACAAACTAATGCTTTAAAATTGGGATAGCAGCTGAGCGGCAGCAAAGATGCTATTCAACGCTGGTCACCTGACCGGCAGGCTTACCGCTTATCTATCATAATATGAGGGGCTGCACTTTCTGAATAAGTGCAGCCCTTTTATTCGAGATAGCGCCAAGCCAAAATCCGGGCTTGCCCGAGACCTTTGCGGCCGCTTACAACCCCGGAATATTCCTTCTGGAACTTCCGAAGAAAGCTCTAACGACGGAGAAAAAAATGGATCAGAGACAAGAACTGGAAAAAGCGCTGTGTGAGCTCAAACGGATTACAGGCATTGCCCTTGAAATCCCCGACGACACAGAAGAAGATATGGGACATGCCCTTTCTCAGATACGCTGTCTGTGTACGGCATATAAAGAAAAATATAACAAGACAGATTTTCTGAACGGGCTTATGACAGGCGGAATCCCCTCCTATGATATACAGGAACGCGCCTCCCGCCTTCATATCAATCCGGAAGAAGAACGGGTTCTGTTTCTTCTGGAGTCAAAAGACCTGGATGAAACAGTAAATGAAATACTGAAAAATCTGTTTCCCTCCCGGACAAAGACTTATCTCGTCCCGGTGACAGAACATACCCTCGCCGTTCTCCGCCCTGTCCGCGCGTCTGAGACGCCCGATGACGTCCGGCGCACCGCTCAGACAATGGTTGACACGCTGAACACAGAAGCTCTGATGAGAGTCCATCTCTCCTACAGCTGTGTCATAAACAGTCTCTCAGATCTCCAGGAGGCTTTTCGTGAGACGAGTCTGGCTCTGAAAGTCGGAAAGCTTTTCTATTCTGAACAGACCGTGTTTCCGTACAACGAACTGGGAATCGGACGCCTGATCTACCAGCTTCCGGCTTCCCTGTGCGAGAATTTTCTAAAGGAGATCTTCGGAGCTGATATTCCGAATTCATTTGACGAGGAACTTCTTGGAACAATCAACCGGTTCTTTCAGAATAACCTTAATATAGCCGAGACTTCCCGGCAACTCCATATGCACCGGAATACACTGATCTACCGCCTGGATCAGATCCAGAAAAAGACCGGTTTGGACGTCCGCCTCTTTGAAGATGCCATGACGTTCAAGATCGCCACTATGGTACTAAACTATTTACAAGCAGAAAGGAAACATTAGACTATGAACGACGCATTATATGAACAGCTTGTTCCATGCAGGCCAAAAGCTTATGATCTTCCGGTCAGAATCCTCGTGATCGTTCTGATCGTTGCGGTTGCCCTGCTCGGAATGCCCCTTATCGGTTTCCTGTCATTTATGATCGCAGTCATACTGGCAGTTATCGCATACTATTTTGTATTCCCGAAACTTAATGTAGAATACGAATATATCATCCTGAACCATGATCTCCAGATCGACGCGATCTACAACAAGGCGAAACGCAAGCGCATGCAGAGTTTTGATATACAGGCCGCTGAGATTATTGCCCCAAAGGGATCTCCACGGCTGAACTCTTTCCGCCCGGATAAAATATTCGACTATACATCCGGCAACCCGTCCGCAAAAGCATACGCTGTCATGCTTCCGATAGATCAGAAGAATGTGTGCGTCTTTATCGAACCGGATGAAAAAATGGTAGACCATATGAAACAGTGGATGGGGATGAAAATGTACCAGGATTAATTTCGGAAACTGAGAAATAACAAGAGCTTGAGATACAACATATCCCAAGCTCTTATTGTTATAATTTCACCTGTATGAAAATCCGATTTAATCCACAACAAATTTGCACGCCGCCAATGCTGCCACAGCTCCGTCCGCCGCTGCGGTTGTCAGCTGCCTTACTTCTTTTGTCCGGCAGTCGCCCGCCGCGAAAATCCCCGGATGAGACGTAACACAGTCCTCCGCAGCCAGTATAAATCCGTTCTCATCCAGCTTTACGGCGTCGGCAAATATTTCATTTCTCGGAATCTGACCCACTGCGATAAACACGCCGGACACTTCAAGTTTATATTCCTTTCCTGTCTTTTTATTGTTCACAATGATACGCTCTACCGAACTGTCTCCGATAATCTCCCTGACCGTACAGTTCAGCACAAACTCAACATTCTCCTTTTCCTCCAGGCGCTTTACGATCCGATTCTCCCCACGGAATTCATCTCTTCTGTGAATCAGATAGACCTTGCGGCAGTAGTTTGAGAGAAATTCCGCATCCTGAAGAGCTGTGCTTCCGCCGCCCACAACGGCCACATCACGCCCGCGGAAAAACGCTCCGTCACAGGTTGCACAGTAAGAAACGCCGGATCCTGTGAGCCGCTCTTCATTTGGCACTCCCAGATGCCGGTGAGTTACCCCGGTTGCCAGGATAATGCTCCTGCACGGATATTCTTTTCCCGTGGTCTCTATTACTTTGACTCCTCCCTCATCCCTGATTCCCGTCACCTGCTCCGTCACGGTCTCAGCTCCCAGCTTCATCGCCTGATCCAGGAGATTCATGGAGAATTCACTGCCGCTTACGCTGGCAATGCCGGGATAGTTCTCTACATTCGGGGAAGATGTGATCTGACCGCCAAATGTGCTCCCTTCGATAATAATTGTCCGTTTCCCGGCGCGCTGTCCATAGATAGCCGCTGTCATACCTGCGGTACCTCCGCCGATAATCCCTATATCATACATATTCCTGTCTTCCTTTCTACAAATAATATTATTCCCCAATGTCCCGCTTTTCTGCGGGTATCTGGCTACATTCTATCACTTCATAGAAATATATGTCAATAGACAGACTCAACATCTAGCCCATCCCGGAAATCCACGCACTAGATATTGATACTTCATCTTGTATCCAACGCAGTTCTACAGCTTCCTTGAGACATCGGCACATGCTTTCATCGCCTCAAACACCGCGCTGCGGAATCCCTTTTCTTCCAGAACGCGAACCGCCTCTATCGTCGTCCCTCCGGGCGAGCAGACCATATCTTTTAGTTCTCCCGGATGCCTGCCCGTCTCCAAAACCATTTTGGCGCTGCCGAGTACCGCCTGGGCTGCAAAGCCGTACGCCTGCTGCCGGGGCATCCCTTCTGCCACGGCAGCATCCGCCATCGCCTCGATGAACAGAAATACATATGCCGGAGAACTTCCGCTCACTGCTACAACCGCATCGATAAGATGTTCCGGTACCAGTTCAACTTTCCCGAAAGCTCCCAGTATCTTAAGCGCATACTCCTTTTCTTCCTCTGTCACATATTCATTCGCGCATGCCGCAGTCATCCCCTCTCCCACAAGCGCCGGCGTATTCGGCATTGTACGCACGATCTTCACTTTCTTTTGAAACTGCTCCTCAAGCCAGGAAAGCGTCTTGCCGGGCGCGATTGTGATAATAAGCTGATCCTCTCTGATGCAGTCTCTTATCTCTTCGACCGCCGCCGCATAATACTGGGGTTTCACGGAAAGAACGAGTACTTCCGCCCTGCGGGCAGCCTCAAGGTTATCCTCTGTCATTTCGATGCCGTATGCCTCTTCCGCCTTTTTTCGTCCTGCCGCAGATATGTCCGATCCAATAATCTGATCCGGCGAAAAGATCTTTCTTTTTATAATTCCGCCAATAATAGCTCCCGCCATATTCCCTGTGCCGATAAAGCCCAACTTCATTCTGTCCTGTGCCATCTTCTTCAACTCCTCTTCTATATCTTCCTATTATTTTTGTTTTTAATATGTCTCTGATCCCGGCCCTTCGGGCTACCTTACCGAAAAATTCTTCTCGCCATCCACAAGCGGAATCTCTTTTGCATCCATCCACTCTATCGTGATGAATCTGTCATGATTCAGTCCGACCAGAAGCTTATTGATTCGCGCCTCACGTCCCTGGACCTCAAGGGTCACTGTACCGTTACACTCATTTCGCACCCATCCGGTAAGATCCAGTGACTGGGCAAGGTATTTCGCTGTGTACCGGAAACCGACGCCCTGAACTCTTCCGTGAAACACAATATGTTTTCTTATATCTGACATTTTCTTTTCCTCCTTTTCCTATTTTATCCCGTGAACAGGAGAAAATCAATCCGTCATTCTTGTATCTTCGCCCTCTTCATGTTATACTGGTCAGGACAGACGTTCTGACTGTAAAGGGTATCTGCGGGAGCAGTATTCCTGAGCAAAAAGGCGCCATAACGGATCATTCACTATATCGGAAATGTCATTGGCCGCGGAGACTGTATAGGTTTCCCTCTTTGCCGCCTTATTATTTCCGGAGAGTATCCATGCGCCATTACGGCGCTTTTTTTGTTTTCATATCTGTGCACAACATGTTAAAAGGAGGCTGAAATGGAAAATAGAATCGCGCTCATCGGCATTATTCTGGAATCAAGAGAATCTGTCGATGAACTGAATCATCTTCTGAGCCGATACGGCGAATATGTAATCGGCAGAATGGGAATTCCTTATCGGGAAAAAGGCATCCATGTCATCAGCGTGGCAATGGATGCGCCAAATAACGTCATCAGCGCTCTCTCCGGCAAACTGGGGATGCTGCCGGGAGTCAGCACAAAGACGATCTACGGGAAAAACATATGATGGATATAAAACACATAACAGATCTGATCGATAAACTGGAGCAGACACACGCTCTCACCCGGGATGAGTGGATTGCCCTTATACAGGAGCGCACTCCCGACGCCGCAGAATACTTGTTTGAGCGGGCAAGGGAAGTCCGTATCCGGCATTACGGACATGACATCTACATCCGCGGATTGATCGAATTCACCAACTACTGCCGGAACGACTGTTACTATTGTGGAATACGAAAAAGTAATAAGAATGCCCTGCGCTACCGCCTCTCGGAAGAAGATATTCTCTCCTGCTGCGAAGCCGGATATCGGCTCGGCTTCCGCACCTTCGTACTGCAGGGAGGAGAGGACGGATACTTCACAGACGAACGGCTCGCTCATGTCGTCTCCAAAATTCGTACACGCTGGCCGGACTGCGCCATCACCCTGTCAGTCGGCGAACGCTCTTATGAGGGATACCAGATGCTGTTTGACGCTGGAGCCAACCGCTATCTGCTCCGCCACGAGACATACGACTCTGACCACTATGCCCGACTCCATCCGCCGGCACTCAGCGCAGACCATCGTCAGAAATGCCTTTGGAATTTAAAGAAAATCGGGTATCAGGTCGGAACCGGATTTATGGTCGGCTCTCCCGGTCAGACTTGCGAAAATCTGGCCGACGACATGCTTTTTCTCACAGAGCTCAATCCCCAGATGGTCGGGATCGGCCCCTTTGTTCCCCACCACGATACGCCTTTTGGGAAGTACGCTTCAGGAACTGTTGAACTTACAACCTATATGCTCGGGCTTATACGCCTTCTGATTCCAAAAGCGCTTCTGCCGTCCACCACGGCGCTTGGAACGATTGCGCCGGACGGCAGGGAAAGAGGGATCCTGGCCGGAGCAAATGTGGTAATGCCCAATCTCTCCCCCGCCCGAGTCCGGAAAAAGTATCTTTTGTATGATAACAAGATCTGTACCGGAGACGAGGCTGCCGAGAGTGTGAGAAACCTGACGCAGAAAATGGAGGCCATCGGATACCATATCACCGCTGCCAGAGGAGATTCGCTGAATATGTAATTGATATTATAAAAACATTAAGAGGAGGAAATATATATGTACGATGTAAATTCAAAACATGCCGATGATTTCATTAATCACGGGGAAATTCTGGAAACACTCGCCTATGCGGACGAGAACAAAGAAAATGTCGAATTGATCGATTCTATTATCGAAAAGGCCAAAAAAAGGAAAGGACTCTCCCATCGGGAGGCATCCGTTCTGCTTGCCTGTCCCATTGAGGAAAAGAACGAGGAGATCTACAGGCTGGCCGAGCAGATCAAGAAAGATTTCTACGGCAACCGCATCGTCATGTTCGCGCCGCTCTATCTGTCCAATTACTGTGTCAACGGCTGTACTTACTGTCCGTATCACGCGAAGAATAAACACATCCCGAGGAAGCAGCTCTCCCAGGAGGATATAAGAAGAGAAGTTATTGCGCTTCAGGATATGGGGCACAAGCGCCTGGCTCTGGAAGCAGGGGAGGACCCGGTGCGAAACACGATGGAATATTATCTGAAATCCATCGAAACGATCTACAGTATCAAACACAAAAACGGCGCTATACGCCGCGTAAATATCAATATTGCCGCGACAACGGCGGACAATTACCGGCTCCTGAAAGAAGCTGGAATCGGCACATATATTCTCTTCCAGGAGACTTATCACAAGGAGAGCTACCTGGAACTTCATCCGACCGGCCCAAAACACGACTACAACTATCACACAGAAGCAATGGACCGCGCTATGGAGGGCGGCATTGACGACGTAGGCCTGGGCGTCCTCTTTGGACTGGACAAATACCGCTATGAATTCGCCGGGCTTCTGATGCATGCGGAACACTTAGAGGCAGCCTTCGGAGTCGGTCCCCACACCATCAGCGTACCAAGGCTCAAACACGCCGATGACATCAACCCGGACGACTTTGACAACGGCATTGACGACGATACATTTGCCAAGATCGTCGCCTGCATCCGTATTGCGGTGCCATACACCGGAATGATTATCTCTACCCGGGAAAACCAAAAGACGAGAGAGCGCGTACTCCACCTTGGCGTGTCTCAGATCAGTGGAGGCTCCAGAACAAGCGTGGGCGGATACTGCGAACCCGAACCTGAGGACGCAAAATCCGAACAGTTCGACGTAAGCGACAACCGCACTCTGGACGAAGTCGTACGCTGGCTCATGGAGATGGATTATATTCCCAGTTTCTGTACCGCATGTTACCGCGAAGGCCGAACCGGAGACCGGTTCATGTCGCTGTGTAAGAGCGGACAGATTCAGAACTGCTGCCATCCCAACGCGCTGATGACACTCAAAGAATATCTGATGGACTATGCGTCCCCTGAGACAAAGGCTATTGGAGACAGACTCATCGACCGTGAAGTGCTCAACGTTCCAAACGAAAAAGCACGGGCGGTCGTAACGGAAAATCTCCGTCTGATCGCGCAGGATAATCGACGAGATTTCCGGTTCTGAATCACTCGCAGAGAATAATTCTCTCTCCGGCCTGATAGCCTTCTACAGCCTTTTCCGTCACAATCGTTCCCGCTTCAAGCGGGGCGAATGTGACGGCGCTGATGTTGCCGAATTTGCTGCTGTCAGCAAGCACATAGCACTTCCGGCACTGGCGCATGGCTGTCCGTTTAACCTGCGCCTCTCCGGCGTCGGGAGTCGTGAATCCCTCCCTTTTACTGATGCCGTTAGTGCCAAAGAATCCTTTCGTGAAATGATATCTCTCCAACGTCTCCATCGCCTGGGCTCCTATAACCGCCTCTGTTGAACTTTTGAGTTCTCCGCCTATGAGAAACACGCGGTTCCCCCGGGCCGCCAGCTTCTGCGCATGTGCCACGGCATTTGTGACAAAGGTGGCCTGGACGTGCGGAAGAAAATCGAGCATATACCATGTGGTTGTTCCGGCGTCCAGATAGACAAAATCCGAATCCTCTATAAGTTCCGCCGCAAATCGGGCGATGCACATTTTCTCTGCCTTCTGAACCTCCACTTTCTGAGCGACGGTAGGTTCATGTGTAACGAGGGAGCCATCGCTTGTCACGGCTCCCCCGAATACTTTAGTCAGTCTTCCGGCCCTGTCAAGAGCCGTAATATCCCGGCGCGCAGTCGATTCGGAAATCCCGAGAAGTTCTGTGACTTCCGCCACAGTGATGCTCTTCTTCTCTTCCAGAAGAGCAAGGATCTTTTCATATCTTTGTTCTGATAACATGACAACCTCTTCCCTGTTAGTATTTCCTCTATTGTACGCCATTTTTTATGATTAATCCACCTTCTTCTTCAACAGACCGAGCAGAAGCGCTGAGATTAGCGTACCGGCTATCAGCGCCACTAGATACAGAAGCGCGTTTCCCACAACGGGGAATACAAAGATTCCGCCGTGAGGCGCCATAAGCGTACAGTTAAACGCCATTGACAATGCGCCGGCCACTGCCGAACCCGCGATACATGCCGGAAGCACATGAAGGGGATCCGAAGCCGCGAATGGAATGGCTCCCTCAGTAATAAACGCAAGCCCCATGATAAAGTTGGTCGGCCCGGTCTCTCTTTGTTCTTTAGTAAATTTATTCTTGAAGAGCAGTGTCGCGAGCGCAATCGCGCAGGGCGGGGTCATGCCTCCGATCATAACTGCCGCCATAATATCATAGTTTCCCGCCGCAATCGATGCTGTACCGAACACATAAGCAGCTTTATTAAACGGGCCTCCCATATCAATAGCCATCATACCTCCGAGAATCAGACCTACAAGCACTTTGCTCGTCTCTCCCATTCCGGAAAGTCCTGAATTCAGCGCTGTGTTGATTCCTCCCATGATCGGCTCAACAACAAAGTTCATCAAAAGCCCCATGATCAGAATGCCGAATACGGGATAGAGCAAAACAGGCGCGATCTTCTCAATTGCCTGAGGCAGTTTCTCACATATTTTCCTCAGAAGTAAGATAATGTATCCTGCCGCGAATCCTGCCACAAGCGCTCCCAAAAAGCCTGATTTTCCACCGGATGCTATCATACCGCCTACAAATCCCACCGCCAGGGCCGGCCGGTCTCCGATGGCCATAGCGATAAACCCGGCTAATACCGGAAGCATAAATCCAAAAGCAGTGTCTCCGATGCCCTTAAAGAGCGCTGCCATAGGGGTAATCGTACCAAACAGGGACCGCTCATCAGCCGGAAGAGAATTCAGATCTACGCTCAAACCGTCGATCAGAAACGCAATGGCAATCAGAATACCGCCGCCGACAACAAATGGAAGCATATGCGATACACCGTTCATAAGCTGAGTATAGATCTTATGTCCCGCGCCTCCTGATTTTGTGCTGCCCGCAGAAGAGTCTGCCCTTTCTCCTGTGCCGTGGTAGACAGGAACATTCCCTGACATGGCCTGTTCCACCAGCTTATCCGCCTTGCTGATGCCGTCGGATACCTGGCACTCAATCACTTTCTTGCCGTCAAATCTCTCCATCGGAACCTGAGCGTCCGCCGCGATGATAATGCAGTCTGCCTCACGGATCTCTTCGTCTGTCAGCACATTTTTCGCGCCGCCCGAGCCGCGGGTCTCTACCTTGATAAAACAGTCCTTTGCCCTGGCTGCTTTCTCAATCCCCTCCGCAGCCATGTATGTGTGGGCAATACCTGTCGGGCATGATGTAACCGCAAGTATCTTAAATCCGCCCGATGCGGCCTCGTTTGTGTCCGCCAGCCTCTCGTCGATACCGCTCTGTTCCTCATCAGCTTTATCTATAATGGCCAGGAATTCTTCTGCGCTTCCGGCGTTTCTGAGACTGTTCGCAAACTCCTCATCCATCATGAGGACGGACAGTTTACTCAGCACATCCAGATGCACATTATCCTCTGTATTCGGCGCGGCGATCAGAAACATGAGCGTTATCGGCTGCCCATCCAGCGCGTCGAACTCCACGCCGTCCTTTATAACCATAGCCGCAAGGCCGGGCTTTGTCACCGCGTCACATTTCCCGTGGGGGATCGCGATTCCCTCTCCGATTCCCGTGGTGCTCTCTTCCTCTCGCGCGTATACCTGCGCCCGATACGCCTCCCTGTCATTGATCTTTCCGCTTTTTACCATCAGTTCAATGATCTCGTCGAGCGCTTCGCTCTTTGTCTTAGGAGCTCCGGTAAGAGAAATACTCCTTTTATCCAGCAAGTCTGTTATCCTCATTTTTCAAACCTCTCTTTCTCTTTTTACTGTTCTTTCACGGCAATCCGCCCATACAGATCCATGATTTCGTCTTTTGTCGCAAGATACTCTGAAAAAGCGCTGGCACTTCCCGCGGAGACGCCCATATAAAAGGCGTGTCTGTAATCACGCTTCTCTATCCAGCCGGCTGTAAAACCCGCTACCATAGAATCTCCGGCACCCACGGCATTTACAAGAGTACCCTTTGGCGCGGGAGCGTCATATACGCTGCCGTCTTCCGCCACGAGAACCGCGCCTTCACCCGCCATAGAAATCAGGACATTTCTCGCGCCCATCTCCTGGAGCTTTCTGCCATAGGGAACAACTTCTTTTCTTGTCTTAAGGCTGACATTAAAAATTCCCCCCAGTTCATGGTTGTTCGGCTTTATGAGAAATGGACGGTACCGAAGCACATTCAGAAGCAGATCCCCCGTAGCATCTACCACAAATGTAACTTCCTTTTCGGCAAGTTGTTCCAGAATACGGCTGTAGATGTCATCGGGCATGGAAGCAGGAATGCTTCCCGCCAGAACAAGAACATCTCCCCTGCCAAGAACGCTCAGTTTCTCCATCAGTTCCATGACTTTCTCTTTACTGATCTCCGGCCCCATCCCATTGATCTCGGTTCCGTCAATGTTTTTGAGTTTGACGTTGATGCGGGAGATTCCCTCCTCAATTCGGATAAAGTCAGAATGAATCCCGGTTTCTCCGGCTCTGCGCGCAATCTCCTCCCCGGTAAATCCGGCGATAAATCCAAGAGCAGTGCTCTCAATGCCAAGATTGGTTAGAATTGTTGATACGTTAATCCCTTTTCCTCCCGGCAGAAGCAGCTCTGAACTGGTCCGGTTCGTAAGACCCAGTTCAAAGTCATCAACAGAAACGATGTAATCCAGAGACGGGTTGAAAGTAACAGTGTAGATCATTTCTTCTTCTCCTTTTTACTTTGTGATTTTATTATACATTCATATTCGGTCAAAAACAATCAAAATAATTCACATATTTTTTGATCGTTTTTGGTTGATATTGCACAAATTTGATTTTTTCATTTTTGATCATATATATTCTCTGCTCAAACCAATATATTTAAACAAAAAGAGACAAAAAAGGAGCCTATTTGCATAAAATAGCCTCCTTTTTTGTCTTATCTTGCTGACTTGATATCGGCGAATGCCGTATCGAGAATCGCACCGTCTCCTGTATCCTGAAGTTCTCCGCCAGATACGCTTTCCTTGACTTCGCAGACAACCAGATTTGTATTATCGAGTTCTGCCCATGCGTCATAGTATCTTATTGTAATCGTGTCAAAACTGTACGAGTATGTATAATAGTGCACCGTAAGATCTCCAACCTGACGTTCATTGGGCCCGCTGCTCTCCACATTCTCATTCTCCGGGTTATCCTCTCTTACCTGGATGGCGCGCTTGGCATTCTCCTCCTCCAACTCTATGCTGTCAGACGTATTGTCTCTGAGATGATACAGGAAGGTCGTCTCTCCATACAGATCATCCTGTCTTTCTTTTCTATAGGATCTTGAGTCGGCATCCGAGTAAGTGGACGCCTCAAATCCCTCAGGTATCTTTATCTTAACTCTTGCCAGTTCACCGTTCTGTAAGATTTCATACCCTTCCTCTTCGGCGCCTGCCTTCTTTTCATCTGCATTCTCCCATGTATTTTCAAGCTCTGTATCATAAGGAACACTGTAAGGTCCATTCTCCATATCCTTAAGTTCTTCATACACATTCCATCTGGCCTCTATCTCGTATTCGTCATAACTCTCCTGGCCGCTCTGCCAGAACTGGTACCCGTAGAGATAACTCATCGCTGCTTCATCCCAGTTGTCATAGGCCGCCTGATATTCCCGGGCAACAGGCAGCGAAAGATCCAGGCATTCTTCCAGACTGATGTATCCGCACTGATAACAATCTCCCAGAACCTGGAGAGCCCGGGAGTAATCCCAGCCGTCGATCGCCTTTTCCCCGAGTTTCTGGTAAGCGGTATATGCCGCCTCATACCGTTCCCTCTCCTCTTGGGGAAACTGTACCTTTGCCTCGTTCTCCGACAGGTCCATTAATCCGTCTTCTTTCATCTGCTCTACCAGTTCTCTGTATGACTTACGGTGTCCTCCTTCGGCGAGCAGGAAATTAAGCGTACTCTCCACATCCTCCCGACCTGTAATTCCCCATCCGTCTGACAGAGCTTCCTGGACTGCAGAGGCGTAATATCTGCGATCCGCCTGTGTAATACCGCCTACATATCGATGCTCCTTGCCATTATATTCGGTATAGATCGCATATGCGCTGCACATCCACCAAATAGTATCGCTGTCCACATCTCCCTGGGTGAAATCAGATTCCTTATATCCTCTCTCAAGCCGTACGGAATCGAAACTGCTTTCCACATGCTCCTCCGCCGTTGGGGCAAATTCATAATATACGATTGCCGCGCATCCGTTTAACATTGATAAGCTGAGCGCTGATACAAGCCCGAGAGCCGCACAGCGCTTTAAATACTTTTTCAGCATTTCCTCTCTCCTTTGTGTATTTTTGTAGATTATATAACAAATCAGCGTTTCCGCCAAATCTTACTTTGCCGCGTCTATCTCTTTCGTCAGTTCCATATATTCTTTCGCACTTCTGCTGCTCTTTCTGTAAGCCATAACCGGCGCGTTATTGTCCTGCGACCATTCAATTCCGCTGTCCACACGAATGTAAGTATCAAACACTTTCACATCGTCAAGTTCTCTCAGAGTTTCCAGCGTCTGTCGGAAGTAATTTTTCCTTGTATCGACTTTTGTAATCACAATGCCTCCAAGTCTGAGTTCCGGAGTCACCTGTCTGACTTCATCAAGAAATTCAAACATATTTCCCAGTCCGAACAGCCCCCACGGAGACGCTTCCACCGGTATAATGATCTCGTCTGACGCGCAGAGAATGTTCATCACCCAGCCGCCCAGCGTCGGCGGTGCGTCAATCAGGATATAGTCATACTCCCCAGATTCAATGATCCCCGCTATCCCTTTTTTCAGAATATATTCTCTCTGCCATTTCGTAAACAGCTCATATTCTATAGAACTCATTAGAGTGGAGGACGGGATCAGATCCAGTCCTTCATAGGAGGTATGTACGATATAATCTTTCAGATCGTCCTGTCTGCGAATCCCCTCATAGAGGTTTCGGCTCCCCTGGGCGAATTCCAGCACGGTATCTTCGTCAAAAAGAGAGAGCGAAAGATTCAGCTGCATATCCCCGTCAATAAGTAGTACCCTGCGCCCAAGCTGCGTCAGGCCATACCCCACATTGGAACATGTAGTGGATTTTCCGCTCCCGCCTTTGTTGTTTGCAAAACAGATTATCCTCGTCTTCCCCGTCATTGCTGTCTGTCTCCTTTCCTCCATTCGGTATGCGCCGGTTCCGGTCCGAAGTTTTTCTCAACCAGCCGGCAATATTCCTCGTACGCCTCTATCCCGGAGAAATTCTCTCTCAAAGCGTCCCTGACCCCCTTATAATACCACGCAAGCGCCGACTTGCTCTGCATACGAAACCTTTTCCAGAGCGCGTCTCCTGCCGTCGGATAATCCCGGTCGATATCGCGCATATTGGACAGCTTATCTGCCAGGCCGATCATCTGTACTTCAAGGGGCGCCTGTCTTAGTCGTCGGATCGTCGCTCCTTTGCGCTCCTCCCAGCTTAGGGACTTGTCCTCGCTCTCCTGAGACACCATCCGGGCCACCCTGGAGCCAAATCTGAGCTTTAATATATCAAAGGTGATTCCCCGGCAGTCCTCGATTGTATCGTGAAGTACCGCCGCACAGATCACCTCCTCGTCGCCCGTCATCGTGGACACAATATCCGCCACCTCGATCGGGTGAACAATATATGGCCGTCTCGTTCCTTTCCGGAACTGTCCCTCGTGCGCTTTCGTCGCAAACTCTATCGCGTCATCTATCATGTCATATCCTCCGCAAAGCCCCTGTCATTCCCCGGATTACAGTATCCGCAGAATGAGCCTGCCCGTATACCGATTGTCAAATAAATTTTAACACAGCCCGGAAGCAAGTACAACGAAAAGTCAACATTTTCATATTCCCACTCTCTTCCGGCTGTGTTATACTCTAAGTTATACAAAAAAACGGGCAACCACTACGGAGAATTGTAAAAATGAAAGAAAAATATGTTCTGGTGACCGGCTCCTCCAGAGGGATCGGGCGCGCCTGCGCCCTTGCTTTTACCAAAAGCGGTTACCATGTATTTATCAACTGTAAATCTTCTCTTGACGAGCTGAGGTCAACCGAAGCGGAAATCCTCTCTGCGGGCGGGAATTGTACTCTGCTTCCCGGCGATGTATCAGATCCCGGAGCCGTCCGCTCGATGTTCCGTCAGATCGCGTCATACTGCGGCGGGCTTGACGTCCTTGTCAATAATGCGGGATGCGCGTGGTTCGGACTGCTGAGTGATATGACGGACGAAGAGTGGAGGCATATAATAGACACTGATCTTTCTTCCGTGTTCTACTGCTGCCGGGCGGCAATCCCCCATATGGTGTCGCGCAAGTCCGGCAGAATCATTAATATTTCATCAATGTGGGGAACCGCAGGTGCCTCGTGCGAAGCGGCATATTCTGCCGCCAAAGCAGGGATACACGGGCTGACGAAAGCGCTGGCAAAAGAACTGGCGCCGAGCAATATTCAGGTAAACGCTCTGGCATGCGGGGCAATCGACACTCAGATGAACGCCCGGCTGGACGCCCGGGAGCGCGCCTCACTCGAGGAGGCGATTCCCGCCGGAAGATACGGCACTCCCCGGGAAGCCGCCGAGGCGGTCCTTCAGCTCGCCGAAAGCCCTTCCTATCTGACCGGACAGATCATCGGTCTTGACGGCGGTATGATTTAGCATTCAGAGCTTCCCATATATTTCCCTGGGCACATACGCTTTCACTGCAATTCCTTCCGGAACATACTCCTCCGACAGAAGCTGACCCCGGCTGCGGATCAGCTGAATCTTTCCCGCTTCTGAAAAATCGTACAGACGCTCGATATAAATCTGATCCCTCCTGATAATCTCCAGGAGGGATTTTTTCAATTCCTCCAACCCCTGTCCGGTCTTTGCCGACACCGGAATGGAGTAATCCGCCTGAAAATCTCGCTGCCTTACCTCCTTCTCCAGCAGATCCTGTTTATTAAAAAGAGTGATCACAGGACGGTTCTCCACCCCGAGCTGGCGGAGCGTCTCGTACACCACATGCATCTGCTCATCTCTCTGGGGATTCGACGCATCTACTACATGGATGATAATATCAGCATACTTCGCCTCCTCCAGCGTACTCTTAAACGCCTCCACCAGATGGTGAGGCAGTTTCCGTATAAAGCCAACCGTATCTGTAAGAAGGATCTCCTGGGTATTGTCCAGCATAAGAGAACGCGTCGTTGTATCCAGAGTGGAAAAGAGCATGGCATCCGCCAGGATACCTGCACCTGTCAGCGCATTCTCAATACTGCTCTTTCCGGCCGAAGTATAGCCCACCAGAGCGGCTACTTTCAGCCCCGACTGTCTCCGCTGGGATCGAACCAGTTCGCGGTGCTTTTCCACCTCTCTTAAGTCTCGCTTCAGACGACTGATTCGCTCGCGGATCAGCCGTCGGTCCATCTCCAGTTTCTTCTCTCCCGGACCTCTCGTTCCGATCCCGCCGCCCAGTCGGGAAAGAGAACGTCCCAGCCCCGTAAGCCTGGAGGCCCGGTATTTCAACTGGGCCAGTTCCACCTGTATCTTTCCCTCGCCGCTCATTGCGCGGGCCGCAAAGATGTCCAAAATAAGCAGCGTACGGTCAATGATCTTTACAGAGAGCTCTGCCTCCAGATTTCCAAGCTGCGCACTGGTGAGTTCATCATCGCAGATAACTCCGTCCGCCTCAGTCTCCCACAGAAGGTCTTTTAACTCCTCCAGTTTTCCTCTGCCGATATAAGTGGCCGGATGGGGCGTCTCTCTAGACTGAAGCAGGCGGCCGGCAACCTGGGCTCCCGCTGTTTTTGCAAGTTCCGAAAGTTCGTCCAGGGACCGCTCTGGCAGCTCCTGGCTGCCTGTATCTACTCCCACAAGAATTACCCGTTCCTGTATGCGCTCTGTTTCAAACATGTCTCTTCTCCTGTCAATTGCCTTAATACTTTTCTGATCATAAATGAAATCATCTGACAGAAAACCGGCAGTACTTACGCACTACCGGGTCTCTAAAAACTCTGCCTCTCTTTGTACCGCTTCATCGTCCGGGTATTCATCAAGGTACTCGTCCGCTTTTTGTTTTGCGCTCTCCCAGTCGGCCTGCCGCTCATAACAGATAATCTCATTATATTTCATCTCTCTGAGCAGATCTTCTGATGGCTGATCTTTCTCATCTGAAGAAGTATCCGCAAGCGCCAGACCTGACTGAATATACTCAAGAGCAGCTTCATAATTCTCTGTCTGCATCGCACAGACTCCCATCAGATTATACAACTGGGTACTCTGCCGCGCTCCATTTTCAAGAGCCTGCTCAAACGCCTCCAGCGCCCCGGCATAGTCTTCCATCTCATAATAAGTCATGCCAAGCCCCCGGTACCCTTCTGCCGACTCTTCACGGTCACTGCTCCGAGCCATCTCCTGAAACTGTGTTTCTGCCTCCTGATATTCTCCATCCTCCAGAGCCTTAACTCCCTCCTTTTGAGGGTTTCCGCACCCGCAGGCCAGTCCAGCCGCAGCCACGGCTGTTATGATAATTGTCGTCCACTTTTTTTTCATCTTCATCTCTCATACTCCATTCACCGGATACTGCAGCATCCAGAACGAATTCAATATATTAATCAACATTACTACCATATCGGCGATAATCGCGTTCTGCATTGTCACAAAACCGAAAAATGCCATAATGATCAGCAGCACTTTCATCCCGATCGCAAATATCATGTTTTGTCTGACCGAGCGAAGCGTTGCTCTGGCGATTCGCATTGCGCTTATGATCCTGGACGGCTCATCTTCCATCAGAATAATATCTGCCGCTTCAAGAGCCGCATCCGCCCCCAGACCTCCCATAGCTATTCCAATATCTGCCCGGGACAGCACCGGAGCGTCGTTGATTCCGTCTCCGACGAAGGCAAGCTTCTCCCCTTCAAACTGGTTCTCCCGGAACTCCTGCAAAAGAGCCACTTTATTCTCAGGCATCAGCTCCGCGTATACGCTCTCGATATGTAAACGGTGCGCCACTTCTTCCGCCGCCTGCTCATTATCGCCGGTGAACATCACAGTTCCCATATTCTTTCTGTGCATCCATCGAAACAGCTTATATGCGTCTTCCCTTATAACATCAGAGATCAGTATATATCCCGCATACGCTCCATCCACAGCTATATAGACAGCGGTTCCCGCATCGGTAACCGGCTCGTAAAAAATCCCCTGCCGGTTCATCATCCGCGTATTGCCGACATACACTTCTTTTCCGTCTATTCTGGCACGCACGCCATATCCCGGTTGTTCCTCTATATCTTCCACACGGGATCGGTCCGGTTTCTTTCCGTATTCCTTCTCCAGCGATATCGCGATCGGATGGTTCGAGTAGGATTCAGCCAGCGCCGCAATCTCCAGCAATTCATCTCTGTCCATATTGTGGGGCACGATTTCGCGCACATGAAACACACCCTCTGTCAATGTCCCGGTCTTGTCAAAAACAAATGTATCCACTTCCGTCAGTTCTTCAAGAAACGCGCTTCCCTTAATCAAAACCCCCTGTTTGGACGCGGCGCCGATACCTCCCAGAAAAGCCATAGGAATCGATACCATAAGCCCGCATGGGCACGCCGCCACAAGGATAATCAGTCCGCGGTAGATCCACTCCGACCTTGCTTCTATGAAGATCATCGGCGGCAGGAGCACTGTCAGCAGGGCAATAAGAATTACCAGCGGAGTATAGTATTTCGTAAATTTGTCTGCAAAATGCACGCTGTCCGACTTTTTCTCGTTGGCGCTTTCTACCAGCCGCATGATTTTCGCCGCCGTCGAATCATTATACAGCTTTACGACTTTCGCTTCCAGCACACTGTTTAAATTAATGCTTCCACTGTACAGGCGGTCTCCAATCTTTACAGATCTTGGTTCCGACTCTCCGGTCAGCGCTTTCATATCAACCGTGCCGTTCCCAAGCGTCACAACACAGTCCACAGGTATCTTTTCCCCGGGGCGCAGCACGATCACCTGATTTTTTTCCAGTTTCTGAGGAGGAACGATCTTCTCGGTATTTCCGACTTTCAGATTTGCGTATTCCGGACGAATATCAATAAATTTGGAGATCGACTTCTTCGTTCTGCCAAGAGACAGGTCTTCTACAAATTTACCGATCTGATAGAACAGCATTGCTGCTACCGCTTCTTTGTGCCGTCCGACAAAAAAAGCCCCCAAAGTAGCGATGATCATCAGTAAGTCCTCATCTATGAACTGGCGCTTTAGAACTTTTTTCATCTGTTCCCAGTATACGGACGCAGCCAGCGCAGCATAGGCTGTCAGAAATAATATCGTTTCAGCGTATTCCTGGACAGGCCAGTTATAAGTTATCCCCCATGCAATAATATAGAGCAGCGCCCCTGCTCCGATCTCAATACCTCTTTTTTTCGCTTCCCCAGTCATATTTTCTTTCCTTGACTTTCATAAACTTTTTTCCTTATACAGTATAGCGAAAATACAGGAAAGCATCAATAACTTTTATTCTTCATACTGTAATATTAAGGAAATTTTACAAATATTTATGTGATAGTAGTTCCAAATGTGGAGGCAGATGTGGTACAATAAGACGTAATTTGTCAAAAACTATAATAATTTGAACAGGGGGTGGATTATGGTAAAAATGAAATGCAGTCTGTGTGGAGGCAAGCTGAACAACAATCGATGTACATTCTGCGGGCTGGACAACTCAATCTACGACCGTGATCATTCTTACCGCAGCGCTTTTGCGCAGCAAAGGCGACTGGAGAAGAGAGCCGAGCGCACTCATATGAAACCGGCATCTCACGCCGGTTCGTACGCTCAGCCTCAACAGCTTCGATCTCCCGCTCCAAAACCGGTTCAGGCAGAGCCGCTGTCAGCGGGTACACATGCCGCAAATTACAACACAGTATCTCAAAGATCCAGAAAGCGTACGACACCGCCGCCTGCCTCTTCCGGCTCGAAGAAATTCGGATGCGCGGTATGGATCGTCCTGATGATTATCATACTGTTCACATTTGTACCGGCACTTGGCCGCATCGGCTCATCAGTCATCAGTCAGATAAAATCCTCCATATCAGATATGGGATCAGATGTCGGGATTTCTTCTGACGATACTTCAGCTGATTTTGACTATGACCCATATGCTTTCGTAAACAGAGAGATTCCCGGGAGCGGAGAGACATATGATACCGTTCTTGGCAGCGGAGTATACAAAGTCGGCGTACATATTCCGGAGGGGGTTTATTCTCTAAAGCTTGTCGAGGGGTCGGGCAGCGTCGAATTTGAAGAAGAAGAAAACAGCATCTATGACTATGCTTATCTCGGAACGGAAGAAGAGTATGATCAGGTTGTGGAGCGAAGCGATTTCCGGCTCTACAATGGCGGAGAACTGACCATAGGCAGCGGAGTGCTTGTAAATCTCAGCACTTCAAACGCGCAGCCTCTCACTCAGGAACCTTCCGCAAATCCGTTAACCGAGTCGATATCGCTTCCGGTTGGCAGCTATACTTCCGGGACAACTATTCCGGAAGGCATCTATGACATCTCTGTTGAGGAAGAGACAGATGACGCTTACGGCTACGCAAGCATCGCAATGAAATATCCGAACGGGAATTCACATTATCTCTGGGCTGACGGTCTTCAATACGCTGTGTCATCCGGCGGAATTACAACTGCCGGAGTGAAAAATGTGCTCATTCCGTCCGGTACGCAGATCGAAGTTGAGTACGGAAATATCGTTCTGACTCCGAGCGAGGAATATTATGAGGCTGACTATTCAGATTATTATCAATAGCGCCGGAAAGAAAGGAGAGATTGCATGACGGCAGATATACTGACACTTTCCCCTGAACTCATGAATCTGATCTGGCTTGGGATTTTTATTGTGCTGATTATTATTGAGCTGTTTACCGTCGGGCTTACCACAATCTGGTTTGCGTTGGGCTCACTTGCGGCTCTGCTTGTCAACGTCCTTGGCGGCGGCCTTGCCTTACAGATTATTGTTTTTCTGATCGTGTCCATTGTCCTGCTGGTTATTACCCGCCCGTGGGCACTGAAATATGTAAACAAAAAACGGATACGGACAAATTATGAGAGCGAACTGGGAAAGATCATCCTGATCACCGAGAGAGTCGACAACATGAAACAGACAGGAAAAAGCATTGTCAACGGCCAGGAATGGACCGTCCGTTCCAAAGACGACAGGGATATACTGGAAACAGGAGACAAAGCGAAAGTTGTTGATGTTTCAGGGGTAAAACTAATCGTAGAAAAGTATAAGGAGGACTCCGTATGAATTCAATTATCGGACTTGGAGGCATTTTCATTTTCATCATTTTGATTATCGCTGTACTTATTTTGATCTCATGTGTAAAGATCGTACATCAGGCTCAGGCAGTCGTTATCGAGCGTCTGGGCGCTTACCTGACAACCTGGCACACCGGACTGCACTTCAAGCTGCCGATTATCGATCGTGTAGCGCGCCGGATCGACTTAAAAGAGCAGGTAGTGGACTTCCCGCCTCAGCCGGTGATCACCGAGGATAACGTTACAATGCAGATCGATACCGTCATCTTCTACCAGATCACAGATCCGAAGCTGTTCTGCTACGGTGTGGCAAGCCCGATCATCGCGATCGAAAACCTGACTGCCACCACTCTGAGAAATATTATCGGTGATCTGGAACTTGACCAGACTCTGACATCGCGAGAGACAATCAACACGAAGATGCGCGCTGAGCTGGACCAGGCTACAGATCCCTGGGGAATCAAGGTAAACCGTGTAGAACTTAAGAATATCATACCGCCGACAGCCATCCGGGATGCGATGGAGAAACAGATGAAAGCAGAGCGTGAAAGACGTGAAGCCATCCTCCGCGCGGAAGGTGAGAAGAAATCCACCGTCCTCGTAGCAGAAGGCCAGAAAGAATCTGTAATTCTGGAAGCAGAGGCGGCAAAGCAGGCAGCTATCTTACGAGCAGAAGCTGAAAAAGAGAAAATGATCCGGGAGGCGGAAGGTGAAGCGGAAGCCATTATGAAGGTTCAGCAGGCAACTGCCGATGGTCTCAGATTCCTGAAAGAAGCAGGCGCTGATGAGTCCGTTCTCACTTTGAGAAGCCTTGAGGCGTTTGAAAAAGCGGCGGATGGCAAAGCTACCAAGATCATTATCCCTTCGGAGATCCAGGGAATAGCAGGTCTCGTCAAATCCATCACCGAAGTGGCGGCGGACGGAGATGACAAATCAGCCGCACAATAGACAGACGCAGTCTTCTCAGACATATAAAAATAACCGGAACGGGAGTTTTTCTCCTGTTCCGGTATTTTTCTTTTTGCGACGGCTATGAGCCAAAGTCCGGCCCTGACAAGCCCCTGGCGACCGTTTGCAATCCCGGAATATGTCTTTTGGCACTTCCTGCGATTCATAGGCACTTTTAACCGTTTGTTCCGTCAGCCTGAAGTTTTGACTGTTCTTTTCGTGTTCCTATCACATGCTCCAGCACTTCGTTCATATTATCCTGATTCTCCTGGTGAAGAATACATTCCTGTATCGCTTCATTCAGCGAAAGCATCTTGTCATCCAGTTCCGAGACCATCTTCGCGCACTCTCTTAAGTCACGGCTGATATAGTCCGGAGCATTCCCCTCAAATTTATAATAGATCTTATGCTCCAGACTCGCCCAGAAATCCATCGCGATCGTACGAATCTGGATCTCGACTTTTGTATCCACCACGCTGTCGGAGAGAAAGATCGGAACTGACACAAGCATATGATAGCTCTTATAACCGCTCTCTTTTGGATTCTTTATGTAATCTTTGATTGAGAGCACTTTAAGATCGCTCTGATTCCCTATCATCTCTGCCAGTCGGTAAATATCTGATGTAAAAGAACAGATCAGACGCACACCCGCAATGTCATTGATGTATCTGACCATATTCTCAATCGAAGTCTCATATCCGTAGCGCTTTAGCTTCTTGACAATACTTTCCGGCGTCTTAATCCTTGTCTTGATATGCTCGATCGGATTATACTGGTGAACATGCTGAAACTCATCGTTTAAAATCTCCAGCTTTGTGCCTACCTCTTTCAATGCCGCATTATAGAGAAATATAACTGTCTTCCAACTGTCGACATCCTCGTAGCTCCTCAGCGCAGCTTCAACCTGTTGTTTGCCTTTCATCGCGGACATCCCCCATTGGTTATTTTTCTATCAATTCAGTATACCATAGTTTGTGTTTTATGTTAACCGAGTTCGCTCTTTTTTTATTATCTTTTTATAGGTTATTCCAGTTTCATGTCTCCAAAACGAATCCATTTCTTCCTGCGCATAAACTCAGATACTCCAAGCGTCAGAGCTGCTGGCAGCACAAACTGTATCAGCAGAATCTTCACAAATACAATCATCTGGGATTCTGTCTGCGTCATCACCTGCCATGTCATCAGAGGACCTACAAGGCCGGCCGTACCCATGCCGGATCCCGTGGCATTGTTCGTCATGTGGAATACCATTGTTCCGACGGGGCCCAGTACCGCGCTGGAAATAATGGCGGGAATCCATATCTGCGGGTGCCGTACGATATTGGGCATCTGAAGCATGGATGTGCCGATTCCCTGAGACAACAGACCGCCGATTTTATTCTCCCGAAAACTGGCCACCGCAAATCCAATCATATTACAACAGCATCCTACCGTGGCCGCGCCTGCCGCCAGCCCTGACAGGTTGAGGATTACCCCGAGCGCCGCGGAACTGATCGGAAGGGTCAGTATCATCCCCATAAGGACGGAAACAACAATCCCCATGATCAGAGGCTGCTGCTCGGTTCCCCAATTGATCAGAGATCCCAGCCAGGACATAAATCCGGAGATCGGAGGCCCTGTCAGAAGACCGGCCGCCGAACCAAGGCCGATACTGACAAAGGGCGTCAGAATAATATCCAGTTTCGTCCTGCCCGATACAAGCATCCCGATCTCAGCAGCTATATATGCAGCGATAAAGGCACCCAGAGGCTCGCCCGGTCCGGACAGGACAAGACTTCCGTCCACAAGGAGAGCTCCCGAACTAAAATCTCCCGCAAACGCCCCGACGATTCCCGATACTGCCGCGGATACCACCACAAGATGCCCCGCCTCCAGTTTTCTGGCGACTCCGGCTCCAATCCCGGCTCCGGTTAGTCCTGCCGCTACTTTTCCCAGCGTATAGATCATATCTCCCATACCGCCGCCTAAATATATCCCGATCTGTTGTATGATCGTGCCGATGATCAGAGTGGCAAAAAGCCCCTGCGCCATTCCGGTCAGTCCGTCTATAAATATTCTGTCAAGAAATTTCTTCATACATATCTCCCTTTTCGTCTGCCGGCTTCTCTGCCCCGCTTCGTTTCATTCTTTTTCTAATATACCAAAAAGCCACGGCCCGCACAACATTGAAAGCCTGATTTTATCAATGACTTTTTCTGCGGACTGTGCTAAAATAGCACCTGTGATACCATTATACGGCATATACGGTTATCACCGCGGCCGAAGAAAGGAGCCTTTATTATGTTCCGTTTATGGGGAAAAGAATTCAAGGATAACAGAATGCTGCGAGACACCGTCGTCTGCGATGAGACGGATGACACACGCACACATAAAATATTTAACGCCTTAGATCAGATCTGTTATGAGTTTGATCTGAGCAAGCCGATCTGGCTCGATGTTACAATCAACGAATTCAAGCGTCACGCAAAAACCCGGTTTTACCAGGACAGCTTCGTTGATTCCATCGATTTTGATTATCTGGAAATCCAGGTAATCGAAGAGTAACATATTTCATCAAAGCATCGGAAGTGCCAAAGGGCACGTTTCAGGATTGTAAACGGTCGCCAGAATCTCGGCAAACCCGGACTTTGGCTCGTCGTCGTCACAAAAAGCCGGAAGCGCTTATCCTTAAGCGTTTCCGGCTTACCTTATAAGCAGATGACGGGAATCGAACCCGCCTCCCCAGCTTGGGAAGCTGGTATTCTACCGATGAACTACATCTGCGTTTTGCACGTTAAAAATTATAACGCGGTTTCAGAAAAATTGCAAGACTTTTATCACCTGCCGTATTTCCCCGCGCATTTTGCTAAAACAGCAGCGTTTCTCTCCTAATCGATCTGCCAGTCTACAGGCTCGATCCCGTGGCTTTCCAGAAACTCATTGGTCTGGCTAAAAGGCCTGCTTCCAAAAAATCCCCGGTAGGCCGAGAGCGGACTTGGATGAGGCGCTGTGAGAATCAGATGATTCGGATTGCTGAGCATAGTTCTCTTCCTCTGGGCCGGACTTCCCCACAGGATAAATACGATCGGACGATCCTGACTGTTCAGCGCCATGATCGCCGCGTCAGTAAACTCCTCCCATCCGATTCCCCGATGGGAGTTGGCCTGATGGGCGCGTACCGTCAGCACGGTGTTCAGAAGAAGCACCCCCTGCTGAGCCCATTTTGTCAGACACCCGTGATTTGGAATCTCGCATCCGAGATCATCATGGAGTTCCTGATAAATATTCACAAGAGAGGGCGGAATCTCCACTCCTTTTTTTACTGAAAAGCACAGACCATGAGCCTGGCCGTTATTATGATAGGGATCCTGGCCCAGTATCACTACTTTTACATCTTTTAAGGGCGTCAGATGGAACGCGTTAAAAATATCATCCGCCGGCGGAAAAACCAGCCTTGTCCTGTATTCCTGAGTCACAGTCTCAAAAAGTTTTCTGTAATAAGGTTTGGAAAATTCTCCCTTTAACGCTTCATACCAGTCGCCATTTAATCCGGCCATCTTCTCTCTCCTCTTCTGTGAATATTTTCAAATGGTTCTATAACCTTACCGGCACATTCTCTTTCTTAAGATATTCTTTCACCTGCCGTATCTCAAGTTCTTTATAGTGAAACAGGGATGCCGCAAGCGCCGCGTCTGCCTTTCCTTCCGTCAAAGCCTCTTTAAAGTGTTCTAAAGTTCCGGCTCCTCCTGAGGCGATAACCGGAATTGATACCCTCTCCGCGATTGTCCTTGTCAGCTCCAGATCATAGCCGGCCTTAGTTCCGTCACAGTCCATGCTCGTAAGCAGTATCTCGCCGGCGCCCAGCTTTTCCACTTTTTCCGCCCACTCTGCGGCATCGATGCCCACATCAATGCGGCCGCCGTTTTTATAAATGTTCCATCCGCTTCCGTCCTGCCTCCGCTTGGCGTCGATGGCCACGACCACGCACTGGCTTCCGAACTTGTCCGCCGCGTCACTGATCAGTTCCGGAGTATTGATGGCGGAAGAGTTGATTGATATTTTGTCCGCGCCTTCCCGGAGAAGCGCCCTGAAATCTTCTACTGTGCGGATGCCTCCGCCTACCGTAAAGGGAATGAACACGCACTCAGCCACTCTTCGCACCATATCCACCACAGTGCCTCGGGCATCTGAAGATGCTGTAATGTCGAGAAAAACGAGCTCGTCGGCTCCTGCTTTATCGTAGGCTTTCGCGATCTCCACCGGGTCGCCGGCATCTTTAAGATCTACAAAATTGACGCCTTTTACCACCCGTCCTTCGTTTACATCCAGGCAGGGGATGATTCTCTTTGTAAACATATCGTTCTCCTTTTACACTATAATTCCACAAAATTCTTCAGGATGCGAAGTCCCACATCACCGCTTTTCTCCGGATGAAACTGGCAGGCAAACACATTGTCTTTTTCCACAGATGCATGAATATGAGTACAGTATTCCGTTGACGCCTTCACGATCTTCTCATCTGCCGCTTTCAGATAATAGGAGTGGACAAAATACACATAGGAACTCTCCGGTATCCCTCGAAACAGGCGTCCGTCATTCTGCAGATGAAGGGAATTCCAGCCCATATGAGGAATCTTCATTCCCTCTTTTGGCGGAATTCTCAGAACATCCCCCTCCAGGATGCCAAGTCCTTTCACTCCCGGAGCTTCATCGCTGTGCTCAAACAAAAGCTGAAGTCCCAGACAGATGCCGAGAAACGGAGTTCCCCTCTCTGTCGTCTGACGGATCACTGTCTCCAGACCTCTTTTCCGTATCGCTGACATGGCGTCTCCAAAAGCGCCCACTCCCGGCAGGATGACTTTGTCCGCCGACAGAATCATCTCTTTATCGCCTGTCACTGCTACTTCTTCTCCCAACTGCTGAAGGGCCTTTTCCACACTTTTTATATTGCCCGCGTCATAGTCAATAACCGCTATCATACTGTCTTGCTCCTCTGATTATTTTCTTCCGCCAGCACCTGTTTTCACTACAGGTACCGGAGTATTGTCTTCCGTGTCCAGATTGCGAATATATTTTTTCGTTTCTCTCGCAATAACCGGCGACAGCAGAAGTACGGCTACCAGGTTCGGAATCGCCATCAGGGCATTCAGAATGTCCGCAATCAGCCATACCAGGTCAAGAGAAAGCACCGGCGCAATCAGAGCAATCGCCACATAAAGAACCCGGTAAGGAATCAGGCCTGTCTTTCCCGCGAAATATTCTACGCAGCGCTCTCCGTAATATGCCCATCCCAGAGTCGTTGAATATGCAAATGTAATAATGCCGACAACCAGAATAAAAGGTCCTAACACAGGAATCTGCGCGAACGCCAGAGTCGTAAGTTTCTCTCCATCCGCAATAGTCCCTGAACCCAGTTCAGGATTTTTCATCATTGTAGATACAAGTACAAGTCCTGTCATCAGACATACTACCACCGTATCCCAGAACGTTCCCGTAGAAGAAACCAGCGCCTGGCGCACTGGATTTTTCGTTCTTGCGGCAGCTGCTGCAATCGGCGCAGAACCCATACCTGATTCATTGGAGAACAGGCCTCTTGCGACTCCGTACTGGATCGCATAGCGCAGTCCGCCTCCGACAAGTCCTCCGACAACAGCTCCCTCTTCCGCGAAAGCAAGCTGGCAGATCGTCTGGATTGTCGGGAGAAGAAACTCGCGGTTAATCACAAGAATGATAAGACATCCCAGCACATAGAACGCGGCCATAAACGGAACAAGCTTCTCGCATACACTTGCAATGGACTTGATTCCCCCGAAAATAACAAAAGCAGTCAGAACTGCGCACACCACGCCGATGACCCACGGTTCGATTCCCAGATTGGACTGGCAGATCTCCGCAATCGCGTTGACCTGAGTCGAGCATCCGATACCAAAAGAAGCAAACCCGGCAAATACAGCAAACAGCATGCCAAGCCACTTCATGTTAAGCCCACGCTCCAGAGCATACATAGCTCCGCCCTGCATACGTCCATCCTCCGTCTTAACGCGGTATTTAACCGCGATCAGAGATTCGGCGTACTTTGTAGCAATACCAAACACACCGGTAAGCCAGCACCAGAGAACAGCTCCCGGGCCGCCGAGGGCAATGGCTGTTCCCACACCAATGATATTTCCTGTACCAATCGTAGATGCAAGCGCTGTCGCAAGCGCCCCGAACTGGCTGACCTCGCCGTCTGCCCCCTCCTCTTTGGAAACAGAAAGGGGGATCCCCTTTGTGATCGTCTTCCTTTGAATCAGTCCTGTTCTCAACGTCAGAAAAATATGCGTTCCGAGCAGGAGCGCAATCATTCCCCATCCCCACACAAAGTTGTCTACCGACTGCACAGCGTCGTAGATCCTCTCATACATTCTCATTTCCTCCCTGTTCTCATTTTCACTTTCTTTATAGATACGCCGATATGTCCATGAAAATTCGGGCATAACAGATATAAGGCATACTTATGCCGCTGCTGACAGTCGGCATGCCGTATGCCTTAACACTTTTCTATAACATATTGAATTTTAACGCATTTTCGCTTTAATGTAAAGAAGTATTTTCCGTTTTGGCGTCAAGATCAAACCAGAATTCTACGCCATTATCAAAGTTATGCACGCCGTACTTCTGCCGGAATGACTCCATGATCGCCTTGACAATGGACAGCCCTATGCCGTTTCCTCCATATTCACGGGTATGCGCTTTATCTACTTTGTAGAACTTATCCCACAGCTTCGGCAGATCCTCCTCCGGAATCGGTTTTCCACTGTTAAATACTGTAATATGCGCGATGTCTCCCTCGCGCCGTATCCGTATCTCGATACGCTTCTCATTTTCCACATGGTGAATTGCGTTTGTCAGATAGTTGCGCACGACCTGTTCTGTCTTGAATTCATCTGCCCAGACGTACACCTTCTCGTCAGCGATAAAATCGACAGACGCGCCGGCCTGCTGTATGAGTATCTCACAACTTGCAATTACCCCCCTGACAAGAGCTACAATATCAAACCGCTCAAACTGCACCTCCTCAGATCCGAACTCCAGCTGATTGAGCGTAAGCAGGTTCTTCACCATCTGATTCATCTTATCCGCTTCATCCATGATCACATCACAGTAGAATTCCCTGCTCTCCGGATCATCGTTGACTCCCTCTTTCAGCCCTTCCGCATAGCCCTGGATCAGCGCAATCGGCGTCTTAAGTTCATGAGAGACGTTTCCCAGGAACTCATTTCGCATATCCTCAAGTTTCTCTTTCTGTTCAATATCTTTCTGTAGCTGGTTGTTCGCGCCTTTAAGTTCGGAAATAGTCTTCTCCAGCTGTTCTGACATCCGGTTGAAGTTGCTTCCAAGCACCCCGATCTCATCCGGTCCGCCCCGGGTGTATTTTGCGTCGAAGTTCAGATTTGCCATCTCCTGTGACAGTCGTGCCAGTTCCATAAGCGGCTGGGTGATCCGTCTGGACAAAAACCAGACAAGCCCCGCGCCTATAACCAGTCCGACCATACCCAGATATATGAGAAACCTGTTTGCAAGAGACGCACTCTCCCGGATGCTGGCAAGAGGGCTCTGCATTACAAACCATGAGCCGTCCGAAAAGTTCCCCCACATCTTCAGGTATTCTACATTGCCGCCTCCTGCTCCCTGAATAGAAGCTCTGTACACCGTAAAGCTGTCATTTTGCTCCAGTATGTCATTCGCATTAATATCCTGCCCAAAGGGCTCGCTCAGCATCTGCACAAAGCGGGGATCGTCCTGGCTCAGAGTCGTAAGCTGCGCGTTTCCGCCGCTGTCCACGACAACCAGATCGATATTCGCCCGCTCAGTCCGTATCAGTATTCCTTTCATCACAGAAATATCTGTCAGATTCCCTTCCTGTAATGTCTCGTCAATCTCGTCATAAGTACGAATCAGATCCTGCGTCTTATGGGAGAGATAATAAGTGCCGAGAAACCCGTTATTGATGACAAGCACCGCTCCGAGCACAAAGACAAACAGGGCTATAAAAATCGCTGTGATCTGTCTTCTGATCGAATATTTCATCTTAGCCCACCTCGAATTTATATCCCATTCCCCAGATCGTACGGATGTACTCACCTTTATCCCCCAGTTTGCTCCTGAGTTTCTTCACATGGGTATCGATCGTACGCGCATCTCCGAAGTAGTCGTAATTCCACACATTGTTCAATATCTTTTCCCTGGAAAGGGCGATTCCTTCATTTTCCATAAAGTAAGCAAGCAGTTCAAACTCTTTGTAACTGAGTTCCACCGGCTGTCCGTCTATCTTGACGAGATGCGCCGCCTTATCCATCACAATTCCTCCGGCTTCCATCAAATCTCCGCCGGCACTGCCGAGAGTTCTTCGCAGGATCGCATTGACTCTCGCCACAAGAATCTTCGGGCTGAACGGCTTTGATATATACTCGTCCACCCCGAGATCAAACCCCTGAAGTTCATCCCGTTCTTCGGAGCGGGCAGTCAGCATGATGATCGGCACTTTCGATGACTCCCGAATCTCCCGGCACACCTGCCATCCATCCATCTTCGGCATCATCACATCCAGTATGACAAGGGCGATGTCTTTATCTTCGTAAAAGACATCCATCGCCTCCATCCCGTCTCCGGCTTCCAGTACTATATAGCCTTCTCTTGTGAGGAAATCTCTCACCAGCTTTCTCATCCTGCTCTCATCGTCCACTACAAGAATTTTTATATTCATATTATCCATTGGTTCTCTCCTGTTCATCCTGCTCATGTCCATTTTTACTAATGTAAGTCTACCAGAGAAATATGTCAATCCTGTGAACATCCGTTTTACAAAAATTTGTCTTGCAAACGACTTCTTCCGGTGATAATATATTATATCGCCGCGCCTGTGTACGGAATCTGTATTATCCTGCCTGCGCACCGGCGACGCGTATATGTACATAAGGAGAAGAGAGAATATGGGATTATTAGAACTGTTTATATTGGCCGTGGGGCTGTCTATGGACGCTTTCGCAGTCTCAGTCTGTAAGGGACTTGCCATGCCGAAGATCTCTGTCAGAAAAGCCGCTGTCGTAGGCGTATGGTTTGGCGGATTCCAGGCATTGATGCCGGCTCTCGGCTATGTGCTGGGCTATCAGTTCCGGGAAAGGATCACCGCCGTTGACCACTGGATCGCCTTTGTCCTGCTGTGTATCATCGGCGCAAACATGATTAAAGAGGCCTGTTCAAAGGACGAGGAGAATGAGGATGACTGCCTCGATGTCAGAACGATGTTCCTTCTGGCAGTAGCGACCAGCATCGACGCACTGGCGGTCGGTATTACCTTCGCTTTTCTCGATGTTCATATTATCGCAGCCGTCTCGTTTATCGGAGTTACTACATTTATAATCTCGGCAGCCGGCGTAAAGATCGGCAATGTATTCGGAACAAGATACAAGGCCAAAGCGGAATTCGCCGGAGGCGCAATCCTTATCATCCTCGGTTTTAAAATACTTCTGGAGCATCTGGGGATATTATAACGTCAGATCAGCATTGACTCTGACGCCCTGGTGTGCTATTATTGTCTCTGCGCATGGGAGTTATGACGTCAAATTTCCATGACGTAACACAATTGAACATATTATTATTTTAAGTCATATGGTTTTCCTGTTTCAGCATTCAAACAGGCATATGGCTTTTTTATTGCTTACTGGCTGCTGCCTTACAGATCTACAAAGGAGGTATTCTTAATTATGGAAAAAGAAAATTCATTCATGAAGACACGGCCCGTCTTTTCACTGCTGCTTTCTATGTCCGTGCCCATGATGCTTTCTATGCTGATACAGTCTCTTTACAACATTGTAGACAGTATCTATGTATCAAGACTTGGAACAGACGCACTGACGGCAGTTTCTCTCGCATACCCGCTTCAGAACGCCATTGTGTCCATCGCGGTAGGCGTGGGAGTAGGAATAAGCTCTGCCATCTCCATCCACCTGGGCGCCGGAAATCAGGAGAAAGCGGACCGGGCCGCGACACTGGGAATCGCCCTCACTGTGTTCCACTGCGTTTTGTTCATCATTGCCGGTATTTTCATCACCCGTCCGTTTCTCTCAATGTTTACGGATAATCCCGCTGTCCTTGAAGACGCCTGCGATTATACCTATATCGTACTCTGCCTGTCCTTTGGCTCGCTCCTTCAGATCGCATTCGAGAAAATCTTCCAGGCCATAGGTCAGATGAAAATTACCATGTACCTGCTCATTGTCGGATGTGTCATCAATATCATTCTGGACCCGATTCTTATATTCGGCCTCCTTGGATTCCCCGCCCTCGGGGTAGCCGGAGCCGCCATCGCTACTGTAATCGGGCAGATCAGCGCTTTTCTGCTGTATATTGTTGTGTATGCGCGAAAAACTTACGCAGTCCATATCCGTATGCGCTACCTGACCTTTGATAAGCATCTCATCGCTCAGATATACAGCGTGGGCATACCTTCAAGTATCATGATGCTGCTCCCCTCGGTTCTGATCAGTATTCTGAACCGGATTCTCGCGTCATTCTCCGAAGTGTACGTCGCTGTGCTCGGAGTGTATTTCAAACTGCAGACTTTTATCTATATGCCCGCCAACGGCCTCGTTCAGGGCATGAGGCCAATCATCGGCTACAATTACGGAGCCGGCGAGAACAAAAGAGTCTGCAATACGATCCGCTACAGCCTTGTGTGCGCGGCAATTATCATGCTTCTTGGAACTGTCCTGTCTCTCGTCATTCCGGAACAGATCTTCGCCCTGTTCGACGCAGACAGCGAACTAATGACAGCAGGCGTCACCGCTCTGCGCATCATCTGCCTGGGCTTTCTTGTTTCCTCTGTAGGCGTGATCTACTCCGGCACCTTCGAAGCGCTCGGCAATGGACGGAATTCACTGATAATCTCTTTACTCCGTCAATTTATAATTACGATTCCATTAAGTTTTGTCCTGTCACATTTTCTTGGGGCTATCGGTGTGTGGATCGCGTTTCCGGCAGGAGAGTTCTGCGCCTCCATCGTAGCTTTCTTTCTTCTGAAAACATACAAAAAAGGAACCTTCTCACCGGTCTGACCGGGAGAAGGTTCCTTTTTACTGCTGCCCATCCGCACAGCGCATATAGCAGATCAATCAAACTCATATTTCGTAAAATACTCGTGGGCCAGCTCCTCATCCTCGCCGTCCACAACAAGTCTCATCGGCAATCCCAGCTTAATAGACATAAGACCGAGAATCGACTTTCCGTCAATGCGAAAATTTCGGTTAGACATATCCGTCACATCAATATCCGATTTCATCTTCTGGCATATATCGCAAAAACTCATCAACTGCCCCGATGTAATGAATTTGATCTTCTTCTCAACCATTTTTCTGACCTCCTGTTAAGCACTTCTGGTAGTATATACTAAAAGTCCCTTTTCAGCAAGCGAAAAATGAAATCTTAGCACTTTTTGAAGTGGTTGATTAACGGTTTTGCAAATAATATTCATTCAATATCTCTGCTAAGGCTTTTGGATTCCCCTCATTCTATCACTGAAATCTAAGTTCTTCATAGTGTTTCCTAGAGCAAAAGCAGCGGTATCATTCACGATACCGCTGCCTTTGCTTTAGCACTCAAGATATACTAAAAATCCGAAGCCGCCCCCGATTGGGACCGGATTCAAATTATCATTATCTAGTGCGGATAACAGGACTTGAACCTGCACGTCGTAGACACCAGATCCTAAATCTGGCGCGTCTGCCAATTCCGCCATATCCGCGCAAATATAAAATTACCGCCACGCCGCTTAAAACAGATAGCCCGGCCGCAGATAAAAAAGAGGAACCCAAATTCCGGTTCCCTCCATTTCATCAATGAGCGTGCGGGGATTCGAACCCCGGACAACTTGATTAAAAGTCAAGTGCTCTACCACCTGAGCTACACGCCCTTATTTTCTTTTTCAGCTTTCCCCTTTAGATAAAAGCTAACTGGGCTAGCTGGATTCGAACCAGCGAATGCAGGAGTCAAAGTCCTGTGCCTTACCGCTTGGCGATAGCCCATTA
>NZ_CALWFZ010000009.1 GCF_944377805.1 uncultured Mediterraneibacter sp.
AAGCAATGGAAAGATGAAAATCCGACTGTTAAAGGGAATATGCGGGACGCAGCAACATTGAATCAGTTACTGGTACTTGCAAATTTAGAAAGCTATAATGCCGTTTTAATAAATCAGGGTAAGAATCAGAAAGAGAGAATGGAATTGCTTCGAAAGTTAGCGGTACAACAGTTACAGACATTGGAAACGGTAAGGTTCAATAATTTGCCTAAATTGTGAAATAAAAATTGTTAAAAGCAAAATGACAAAGTAATAGTAGTTGAAAGTTCAATAAAATGATTATGAGAGGATATAATATGGATTATGCATGTATATTAGGCGTAATGGTTAATTCGGCAAGTGAAAAAGCGACTATGAGTGATGATTTGAAAGGTGCCATTATTACTGCTTTGGTAACAGGAATAATTTCAATTATTGGGTTTGTTATTACGAATCATTCTATGAAGAAAAATTTTGAAAATGAACTAAAAAGACAAAGAGACAATATTGCACTAGAGAAAATGGCAACAATGCCGTATGAAGTGTTACAGTTAATGGATAAAATGATGGAGTTAGAAGATATTGACAATGACAACCAGAAACAAGTAACTTTAGATATGAATCTTAAGCGCTTTAAAGAGATAATGAACACGATATATTCTTATGGTTCCGAAAGGGCCATAGAAATAGTATCATTAATGCAAAAAGAGAACTATGCTGCGAATGGAAATATGGCTGATTTAGATAATTATAGGATAATTTCAGAATATGTTTTATTAGCGACACAAATTAAATATGACGTGACTGAAATTTCAGTAAGTCCTGAATTATGGCTGCAAATGCGCCTGAACGATTACTACGAGAATAAAGAAAAAATTAAAAATGCAAATAATAAACTTGTAGATGAACTGAAATTAAGGAAAGAGTTTAAAATAAAATAGTATATCAGTAAAAATGTGGGAAGCTGGTAATACCGTTGAGACGGTGGTAAGACTACAAAGGAAACATACCTAGAAATCCTTGAATTTACGCACTTTGTTGACTTTTTCAGTTTCAACAGATTAGGGGAAAACCACAAGGAAAAGGTGCTTGTTATTGATAAAAGATAGGGATGCTTGCAGCAAAGTGTCTCTATTTTTATATACAATATTTACTCATTTCTATTGACCCTTACGTTACGTCATAGTGTATGCTGTAAAAAAGGTAAGAAAGGAATGAGACAAAATGAAGGTAAGTTATATCCGGTCAGATGAGATTTACAGAAAAATCATGGAGGCTTCTATAGAGAGAAAAAATGATATTTACCGGTATGAGCTGATGATGCCATTTAAAGGTAAATGGGATTGTTACAGAGTTCCGATGAAGGCGGCTTCACCGAACGGATATGATGTTATTATGGCAAGTGGTATGCTTGGCCATATTGTTCCAACCAAAGTAGATTATTCTCAAAAGATAAATATTGAGGGCATTTCCTCGGACTTGCTTTGGCGCTCCTGCGAACAGTCTGTCAGGAAATCGTTAGAGTGTTTTATAAATAATGGAATTCAATTACCGGTTCAAGAGTATCTATTTACGATTTTACTGGCAAATGCCGAAAGTCCGTATATTTCTTTGAACGAGGGATATTGTGGGGACGGCGGCATTCCGGGATACATTTTTGTATGGCTTACTCCTAATCAATACACTTTAGAACATCTTCCTGCTGCACTGGCCCACGAAACAAATCACAATGTGCGGTTCCAGTTTATCCGCTGGAAAAACGATATTACTCTAGGCGAAATGATAGTAAGTGAAGGGCTTGCTGAGAACTTTGCAGTCTGTTTGTACGGAGAAGATAAAGCCGGTCCGTGGGTCACTAAAACGGATATGAAAATATTAAATGAGCATATCAAGCCTGTTATTTACGATGGCTTAAATGTGCAGGGCCTTGAAAATCTCAATGCTTATTTGTATGGGGATGAAATGGCGGCTTTGCAAAATTATCCATGTGTTGGTCTGCCCTATTGCGCCGGATACGCCTGCGGGTATCATTTGGTAAAACACTATCTGAAAAAGACAGGGAAAAGTATTGTTGAAGCAACGCTGCTGCCAGCAAGTGAAATTTTAGAAGCCGCGGAGGACTTTTGGTATGAATAATAAGACTATGACAGTACATGAAGTTGCCGAGTTGGCGGGCATAACAATACGGACTCTTCATTATTATGATAAAATCGGACTCTTAAAGCCTGCCATAGTGACGGAAAGCAAGTATCGCTTATATACAGATGAAGATTTAAGACGATTGCAGGAAATTCTCTTTTTCAGAGAAGTGGGATTTGCCTTAAAAGAAATCAAAAAGCTGGTTCGTTCTCCGAACTATGATCGCACAGAAGCATTGAAAAGACATCTTGATATTTTGCAAGCACAAAAAGAACGTATAGAGGATTTGATTTCTTTCATAAATTCAGAAATTGATGGAGTACATAAAGTCTCATTTGTCCCGTTTTCCAATTCTAAAGTGTCAGAATTGCAAGAAAATTACCGGGAAGAAGTTTTAGAGCGTTGGGGGAGCACAGAAAGTTTTAAGGAATATGATACTATCTTTTCACTCAAGGCGCGAAGATTACAAAATGAGAAATTAGAGGGATTTTTTTTGACAGCGCAAATCACCTTTGAAAAATTGGCGCTGTATGAAAATAAATCCCCCAGTTGCCGGGAAGTTCAGCATATTGTGAAAGAATGGAAAGAATATATTTCCAATCATTTTTATAAATGCGACGAACAGATGCTGTCCCATTTGGGGCAGCTTTATATTACAGACGAGCGGTTTTCCAGTTATATAAACAGATTTGGCAACGGAAACCTGGCATCCTTCTTTAATAAAGCAATCCAAATATTTTGTTCAAGGCAAAAAGAACAACGAAGTGAACTCTGAATGGACGTTATGGCCTGCGCACGGGAATTAGCCATGTAATGGCGAAATGTGAGCAAATGGTTGTTATATGGACATAATAAATTTCTCCACAAAAAACAATGCGGCCCCAATCGCCGGGGTATACTGTCCATGAGTTCCCACAATGATGTGTTCTCTGTTCAATTTAAACGGAGCGGATGAATTAATGCGTTCTAAGAGATATTCAATATCTTCTTCCGTAAAATATGGCGCAAGGTACCCGCTTATAATGACCGGGGCGTCAATAACCATATTCAAATTTTTTATAGCAAATGCCAGATGATTCAGATAATCTTCCCATATCTGCAGAAGATAGGGGGGATTTTTTTCCCTTAACAGAGGAAAAAATTCTTTTACAGATAACTGCGCGGAATGTTCCAGAGAGTTGGCAGAGCAGTAGGTTTCCAGGCAGCCGCGGTTTCCGCAATAGCATAAAGGCCCGTCAGGATTAATACATATATGTTCGATCGTGCCGCTGTGCATCGATATGCCATGATGGATAGCATGGTTGGTTATAATGGCGCCGCCCAGATTTCTGTTTAACAAAAAAACAACCGCGCTGTCTAAGTCGCTATGATTCCACAGCTCCAGATAAGCCGCTGCTTTGGAGTCGTGCTCCAGATGGCATGGATAAGGGAGACGACGGGAAAAATCCTCAAGTTTCATGCCGGTATTCTCCATAATGTTTCCATAAGTTACGGTTGTATTGTCAGGGGAGATGATTCCCTGGGTAGCAATCGAAATTCCTAAAATTCTCTCAGAGTCATACTGATTTTTCAGAAGAAAGTCTTTAATATTACCAGCAACCTTATCATAGTAATCCCCAGTATTGGAATAAGGAATTGATACCGTGTCAGTGCAGATGGAATTTCCATATAAATCTACGGCGGTTATGTGAAACATATTTTTCAAAATTCCAATTCCGATGGAGATCCTGAAGTCTGGAACGATTTGAATCGCCTGAGCCTTCCGCCCGCCGGTGGAGTCGAAATAGCCGTTTCTTTGGATCAGTCCCTCTTTTTCTAACAGATTCAGATTCTGGCTGACAGTGGATAAGCCCATCTGCAAATCCTGTACGATTTGCAGTTTGGAGGTCTGCTTTTTCGTATAAACATACTGATACACTTTAGATCTGTTTATTTTTTTTAACGTAATTGTAGTAAATCCCTTTTCATTCATAAAAACTTACCTCTGGTAAAGTTACATGTTTCTCATAATATTAAGAATCAAATCTATTGTAATATACAATTATAGAAAATGCAATCATCGCAAAACCCATAGTGAAAATAACCAAAAATAATTAGATAAAATTGTGTTTTTTGTCAATAGACATACAGTACAAGAAGTTATACACTACACTTACAGTTAAGACATAAGCGTAAGTATAATAAGAAAAACCAGGAGGTAGCAACATGAAATTAACAATCAATGGAATTAAAAACTGTGAGGCGTGGGAAAAGGCGGAGATTGTGCTTCCGGGATATGATGTGGAGAAGGTTTCTGAAAAAGCCAAAAAGAAACCTCAATGGGTACATTTTGGTATCGGTAATATTTTCCGTATATTTATCGGTGGGATTGCAGACGGTCTCCTTGAAGACGGAGCGATGGATCGGGGTATTACCTGTGTAGAGACATTTGACTATGATGTTGTTGACAAGATTTACGAGCCCTATGACAATCTGGGGCTGAGCGTGATCCTTCATGGGGATGGAACCAGAGAATACAAAGTATTGGGGTCTCTGGCTGAGGCAATAAAAGCACAGTCATCTGATCCGGCGCAATGGGATCGGCTGAAAGAGATTTTTGCCAGCTCTTCTTTACAGTTAGTATCTTTTACGATCACAGAAAAGGGATACGCATTACAGAAAGCAGACGGAACATGGTTTCCTTTTGTGGAGGCTGATATTGAGAATGGCCCGGACAAAGCGGCCGGAGCGATGGCAGTGCTGACAGCCATGCTCTATGAGCGGTACAAAGCGGGCCGTTATCCTCTGGCGCTGGTGTCTATGGATAACTGTTCACAGAACGGCTCAAAGCTTCGTGAGTCTGTGCTGACTATGACAGAAGAGTGGAAGAAAAGAGGCTTTGTGGATGCCGGTTTTGCAGACTATGTAAGCGATGAAAAGACGGTTGCTTTCCCGTGGACGATGATCGACAAGATCACGCCGCGTCCCAGTGAACAGATTGCGGATGATCTTGAAAAGCTGGGTGTGGAGGATATGCAGCCGGTCATCACAGGTAAGAAGACTTATATCGCTCCGTTTGTCAATGCCGAAAAGCCTCAGTACCTCGTGATCGAAGACAGTTTCCCCAATGGCCGTCCGGCGCTGGAAAAAGGGTTTGGCGTATATATGGCTGACAGGGAGACAGTAAATCTGTCGGAACGTATGAAGGTGACGGTATGTTTGAATCCGGTGCATTCTGCGACAGGTCCTCTTGGAGTGGTTCTGGGATATGATCTGTTTGCCCACATGTTAAATACAGATCCGGACATGATGAAAATGGCCCGCATGGTAGCCTATGACGAAGGCCTTCCGGTAGTGCCGGATCCGGGAATCCTCTCCCCGCAGGAATTTGTAGACGAACTTTTTAACGACCGATTCCCCAATGAGTATCTGGGAGACACAAACCTTCGTCTTGCTGTCGATGTATCTCAGATGGTTGGCATCCGCTTTGGCGAGACGATCAAAGCGTATGTGGAAAAATATGGTGACGCCTCACGTCTTACGGCTATTCCGCTCGGGATTGCCGGATGGCTCAGATATATGCTGGCAGTGGATGACGAAGGAAAGAGATATGAACTTGCCCCGGACCCGATGAATGAGGAACTCCAGGAACAACTAAAAGATGTCGTAGTGGGAAAACCGGAGACTTTTACGGATCAGTTAAAGCCAATTCTTTCTAATGAGAGGATATTCTTTACCGACATTTATCAGACCGGTCTGGGAGAAAAGATTGAAACTATGTTCCGTGAAATGATCGCCGAACCTGGCGCGGTAAAAGCGACCGTACATAAATATGTAGGAGGAAGATAAAATGACAGAACCGGTATTTGCGGCAGAACCTTCAAGGCTGCTGATCGCGGCGGTGGCAGGAATCCTGTTATTACTGCTGCTTATCATAAAATTTAAGATACATCCAGTATTATCGCTGCTGATTTCCGCTCTGTTTATTGGGCTGGGGGCCGGGATGCCGGTTCCGACCCTGGTTTCCACTGTGGAAAAGGGAGCCGGAGAGACTTTGCAGGGTATTGTATTGCTGATAGGTCTTGGATCTCTGTTCGGAGGAATTCTGGAAGTTTCGGGAGGAGCACAATGCGTCGCTCAGACTCTGGTCAACAGGTTTGGAGAAAAAAAGGCAGGGGTTGCCCTGGGAATTACGGGCCTGGTAGTTGGCACAACCGTATTTTTTGAAGCCGGAGTTGTGATATTGATTCCTCTGGCATTTGGCCTTGCCAAGAGAACAAAGAAATCTACCTTATATTATGTGATTCCGCTCTTGGCAGGACTTGCTACAGGTTTCGCGTTTATCCCTCCGTCTGCCGGTTCAGTACTTGTTGCAAACATGCTTAATGTAGATCTGGGAATCATGATCGCGGTGGGGGTTCCGGTGGGGATTTTATCACTGATCTTTGCGGGAATACTCTGGTCAAAATTTATCGGAAACCGAATCAATACCGGGCTGCCGTCTAATATTCAGGAAGTACGGGAAGCGGAAGAAGGGAATCTGCCTGAATTTTCTACGGTTTTGGTTATTATTTTGGTTCCCCTTGTTCTGATTTTATGCAGTACTGTCTCGGCATATATTCCAAATATAGAATTTGTGCGCCCAGCGTTAGAATTTCTGGGAACACCGTTTGTCGCTTTGATTATAGCAGTGCTGCTGGCTATGTATTTTCTGGGAAAGAGACAGGGCTATAACGGGGAACAGTTAAAGAAAATACTGGATCGTTCGTTACGCCCTACAGGTCAGATCCTTCTGGTGATCACCGGGGGAGGGATCATCCGCTGGGTGCTGCAGGACTGTGGAATGGGAGATATCATCGGTCCGGTGTTGGAGAAGAGTGGTCTTCCGTTAGTTCTTGTGGCCTTCCTCATTGCGGCACTGATTCGCGCGTCCGTAGGGGCGGCGGTAGTGGCAATGACAATGGCGGCGGGAATTATGGCATCCATGCCGGGTGTTGCGGAATTATCCCCGGTTTATCTTGCGGCAATGGTCTGCGCGATCAACGGAGGAGCGACTGCTTTTAGCCATGTGAATGATTCCGGTTTCTGGCTGGTTAACTCTCTTTTGGAGATTGATGAAAAGACCACACTGAAATCATGGACGATCATGGAAACTATCGTAGGTGTTACAGGTTTAGTCTGTGCGATCCTTATCAGTCTGTTTGCATAGGAGGACGGGAGAGATGATTGCAAAAGTAATTTTGGGAACGATGCAGAACGCAAGGAAACTGGTAAGCATTGTTGAACACATTCCATATGATGCGGAACTGTGCAACGGGCGTTATGTAGTGAATGCAAAATCCATGCTCGGCGTATTGAGCATGCCGGAATTTAAAGAAGGAGAACTGCACGTCCATACAGATAATGAAGAGGAATGTGAAGAAATTCTGCAAAAGCTGCTGGAACAGGATCTTCTGGCGGATACCAATGATTCTGTGAGCCGTTCAATTTATGATATTACATCATTTGGAGAGATGCTGATAGACTTTACCATCCAGGGAAAAAATGAAGACGGGCAGGTGCTGTTTGCCCGAAATCCGGGAGGAGCGCCGGCAAATGTCGCTGTTGCCGCGAGCAGACTTGGAGCGCATACTGCGTTTCTTGGTAAAGTAGGAAAAGATATGCATGGAGAATTTCTCCGCGCAGTACTGGAGCGGGAACAGGTGGATACCAGGGGGCTCATCCTGGACGAAAAGTATTTTACAACGCTGGCGTTTGTAGATATAAACGAAGCCGGGGAGCGGACTTTTTCTTTTGCGCGGAAACCGGGAGCAGATACTGAGATTCAAAAGGAAGAGCTGGATATAGATATACTGGACCGCACGAATATTTTTCATGCAGGCTCGCCGTCCCTTACCAGCCAGCCGGCCAGGGATACAACATTTTATGCGGTAAAAAGGGCGAAGAATAAAGGAAGTATTATTTCCTATGATCCTAATTACAGGGCTTCTTTGTGGGAAAGCGAAAAAACGGCAAAGCGGCATATGAGAAGCCTGCTTCCGTATGTGGATATGATAAAAATCTCTGATGAGGAAACGAAGCTCTTGACAGATTTTCAAGGTGCGGAGGAAGCTGCCAGGGAATTGTACCGTCAGGGAATAAAAGTTGTCGCGGTTACTCTTGGGAGCGAAGGGGCCTACGTTTACTGCAAAGAAGGAGGCCGCAAGGTATCCGGCTTTAAAAGTCATGTTGTGGACACAAATGGTGCGGGTGACTCTTTCTGGGGAGGCTTCTTGTACAGGATCAGCAAATCGGCAAAATGTCTGGATGAACTGGGCCTGAATGAACTGGAAGAAGCCGCAAGGTTCGGAAATGCGGTCGCTGGTCTTTGTGTGGAGAAAAGAGGAGCGATTCCGGCAATGCCGGACTTACAGCAGGTGGAGGAAAGACTGGTGCAATAAACATGATTTCTGACACTTTTTTGGATAGTAAAAGCTGCGGTATCGTGATAATATAATGGGAGACAGCTGTCATTTCCAGTGACAGGAAGGAGAATCCAGCATGACTTTACAACAGCTTAGATATATTATAGCCATTGTCGAGAGCGGCTCTATAACCTCGGCTGCACAAAAGCTCCTTGTATCCCAGCCGAGCCTTTCAAAGGCGGTCTCTGAGCTTGAGAAGGAAATGGGAATTACGATTTTCTACCGGAACAACAGGGGCGTATTTCTGTCGGATGACGGTTCTAAATTTCTCTCTTACGCAAGGCAGGTAGTAGAGCAGTCCGACCTGCTGGAACAGCAATATAAACAGAAAGAAACGGTTCGCCGAGTATTCTCCATATCGGCGCAGCATTATGCTTTTGCCGTAAATGCTTTTGTCGCTCTTGTTAAAGAGTACGGTGAAAACAAATATGAATTTACACTGCGTGAGTCGAGAACTCATGATATTATCGAGGATGTACGGACTTCGAGAAGTGAACTTGGCGTTTTATTTTTAAGCAGGTTCAACAGGGAAGTTATTCTGAGAATCATCCATAATGCGGACTTGACGTTTGTCCCGCTCTTCACTGCAGCGCCGCATGTGTTTGTGAGCAGTGAGAATCCTCTCGCAAAGAAAGAGTCTGTTACACTTGAGGATCTGAAAGCCTATCCAAGACTTACATACGAGCAGGGCATCAACAATTCTTTCTATTATGCGGAGGAACTGCACAGTACTGAGGAGAGTCCTAAAAGTATTATCGTCACTGACAGGGCAACGCTGTTTAATCTGCTGATAGGCCTTGACGGATACACGATTTCATCGGGGATCTTAAGCAGTGACCTGAATGGCACAAACATTGTCTCAATTCCTCTTGAAAGCGCCGAGATCATGGAGATCGGATATATCGCTCCGACAGACAGGCCATTGAGTGCGGTCAGCGAGCGGTATCTTGAACATCTGAAAAGTTATGTCGCCTCTCACCAGACATAACTTGAAACTATGACAGATTATAAAAAACAAGTATTAACACATAACAGCCTTCTTGTACTATATTATAAACAGCAAAAACAAGGAGGCTTATTTAAATGGGAAAAAACAATTCACCTTTCAGATATGATTACATAGGAAGTTTTCTCCGCCCTGATTCTATTAAAAAGGCAAGGGCGGACTTTGAGGCCGGGAGCATTACGGCAAAACAGCTGCGTGAGATCGAAAATGAAGCAATTTCTGATCTGGCCGCAAAGCAGAAAGCGGCGGGATATCCTGTCATCACAGACGGGGAGTTCCGCAGAAGCTACTGGCATCTGGACTTTATGTGGGGACTGAACGGAATTGAGAGAATCGAACTGGATCACGGTTATTTCTTCCACGGAGAGGAAACGACACACGGCTCAGTAGCTGTAACAGGAAAAATCAGCGGCGAAAATCATCCTTTTGTCGAAGATTACAAATTTGTCAGACAGTTTGAGGATGAAAATACGATCGCAAGGCAGACAATACCTGCTCCTGCCCAGCTTTTTGCGGAACTGTTCCGCGAGGAAAATGGAAAAAATACGGTCAGATTCTATCCCGATACAGAAGCGCTGATTCAGGATATCGCGAAGGCGTATCGCACGGTGATTGCGGAACTTTACGCGGCAGGCTGTCGGAACATTCAGCTGGATGACTGCACATGGGGCATGCTATGCGACAAAGGCTATAGGGAAGCGCTGAAAAACAGCGATATTTCTGCCGATGAAGTGGCTGAGCAGTATCTTCGTCTCAATAATCTGGCACTTGAGGGCAAGCCGGAGGATCTGGTGCTGACCACGCATGTATGCCGCGGCAACTATCATTCTACATGGGCGTCCTCCGGAGGATATGAGCCGATCGCGGAATATCTTTTCTCAGGAGAAAACGTAAGTGCATTCTACCTTGAATTTGATGATGAGCGCTCCGGCGGGTTTGGGCCACTCCGTTTTGTTGCTGATGATAAAAAAGTTGTACTTGGATTAATTACATCCAAATCGCCTGTTCTTGAAGATAAAGAACAGATTATTGCCCGCATTCATGAAGCGGCGAAGTATGTTCCCCTTGACAGACTGTATCTTAGCCCGCAGTGTGGCTTTGCGTCCTGTGAGATCGGAAATAAACTGACAGAAGAAGAGCAGTGGGCCAAACTGGCGCTCGTTAAAGAGATCGCTGAAGAAGTCTGGAGCTGAGACGCTACACACCGTTTAGTCAGCCTCGCGCCTGTGTGGAATATGGAATAAAATTAGCAGAAACAGCGGATAGACGAGAGATGATCAGCTGTGTTATACTAATCTTATCATCGATTTCCGACAGGTATAACGCAATCATTACGATATAAAGGTTTGGAGGCATTTGAATTATGGAAGCAAGAATTAACGGACACACGAAACTTTACGCGCTGATCGGCTCACCGGTGGGACATTCCGGCTCCCCGGCGATGCAGAATTACAGCTTTCAGAAGCTGGGCATTGACGCGGCGTATCTTGCCTTTGATGTGCCGGTGGAGAAGACGAAGGAGGCACTGGATGCGCTCCGCACGCTTCACGCAGGCGGATGCAATGTTACGATGCCGTGTAAGACAGCGGCAGCTCAGCTTGTGGACAGGCTCTCCCCGGCAGCAGAGCTGGTAGGAGCGTGCAATACGGTTGTCATAGAGGAAGACGGAACGATGACCGGACACATTACAGACGGCGTGGGATTTGTCCGCAATCTGAAAGAACATGGAATAGAAATAAAAGGTCAGAAGCTTGTTCTTCTTGGTACCGGCGGAGCGGCTACGGCAATAGCGGTTCAGGCAGCGTTGGACGGTGTAGACGAGATCGCTATTTTCAACCTCAAAGACGAGTTTTACGCCAACGGGGAGAAAACGGTGGAAAAGATAAAGAATGCTGTTCCGGGTATCGGAAATGTGTATATTGCTGACCTGGCGGATAAAGTACTGCTAAAAGAAGTGATTGGCAAGAGCGACATACTTGTCAATGCCACGCGGGCGGGGATGAGCCCTCTGGATAATGTGCTCCCTGTTCCGGAGGAATATCTTCATAAAGACCTTGCGGTTGCGGACGTTGTTTACAATCCGAGAGAGACACTGCTGATTAAAAAGGCAAAAGAAGCAGGATGCCGCGCGGCGGTAGGAGGAATCGGAATGCTCCTCTGGCAGGGGGCGGAAGCATTCAAACTCTTTACAGGTCAGGAAATGCCTGCGGACGAAGTGATGGAGAAGTTTTTTAAAGAATAACAGAGGCGCCGGTGTACAGGAAGAGTACTGCTTCTCGTAACCCCGGCGCCTTTTACCGTGAGAAGATCTATTTTTTCAATTGCTCTACGATCTCGGCAAATTCCATTCCATGAGATGCTTTGACAAGAACCGTATCTTTTTCCTGAAGCACATCTGACATTTCACTGAAAAACCCTGCTTTTGAATCATAGTGCCGGATCTCCATTTCTTTTGGTACCGGGGAGCATGTATCGATTGTTTCCCGTGCGCCCCGTGCGATCTCACTGCTCAATGCCCCGATGCATATAAGGACATTGATTCCGGCTTTGGCCGCGTGTACTCCCACTTCATAGTGCATTTCTTTCTCACGGCTCCCAAGTTCAAACATATCTCCTAAGATAGCTGCCGTGCGTGTGTCCGCGCAGGTGAGGACATCGAGAGAGGATTTCATTGAGGCGGGATTGGCATTGTAACAGTCATCGATGATGGTGTAGTGTTCCCCCTCAATCAGGTGATTACGTCCGGCTATAGGAGCGTTTTTCTCGATACCTCGTGAGATCTCTTTATCTGTCATTCCAAGAGCGTATCCCACGGCTATCCCGGCAAGGGCGTTATACACCATATGGCCGCCTGGGATGGAGATATGTGCGCAAAAAGAGGAGCGGGGGGTGAGAAACTGCGCGTCAGTTCCTTTAAGTCCCCTGTTTCTGATCTGTTCTGCGTGATATGGGCAGGCGGAATCCAGTCCGAAATACACCGGGGCGATCCCGTTTTCCGGCGTGAAGTTTCTCAGTTTATCGTCATCGCCATTTAAGATGATCACGCCTTCCGGGTTCATATAGCGAAACATTTCTGTTTTTGCTTTCAAAATGCCGTCTCTTGAGCCCAGAGTCTCCATGTGGGCCACTCCGATATTGGTGATTACGCATATGTCCGGGCGGGCGATTTTCGCCAGACGAGTCATCTCCCCAAAATCGCTGATTCCCATTTCCAGTACTGCGACTTCGTGTTCTTCCCGTATATTGAATACTGTGAGAGGAAGCCCGATCTCGTTGTTAAAGTTGCCTTCTGTCTTAAGCACAGAATAATGCTGAGAAAGTACGGAAGAGATCATTTCTTTTGTACTGGTTTTTCCCACGCTTCCCGAGATTCCGACTACCTTAATATCCAGAGAACGGCGGTAGTGCTCCGCAATATCTTTTAAAGCCTGCTCGCAGGAATCCACTCTGATATAGGGGGAGTCCGTCCGGCCCAGATCCTGCTCCGAGACGGCGCAGAGCGCGCCGTTTTTCATAACCTGAGGGATAAAGGAGTGACCGTCCACTCTGGATCCTCTGATGGCGATGAACAGGCTGTCTTTTATGACCTTCCGACTGTCGATGACAACGTTTGAGACTTCCCTGGCTGCCAGCGAGGCCTCACCCCGGTAAGTTCCGCCGCATGCGGAGGCGATCTCCTGTAATGACATATGTTTCATAAAATACATTCCTTTCTGCTGCTGACCGATTAGATTCAGCCGGCATATCTGGCTTCTATGGATTTTTGAATAATCAGTTCGCACAGATCCCCGTACTCGATTCCTGCTACGCTGGCCTCTTTGGGGAGGAGGCTTGCGGCTGTCATGCCGGGAAGAGTGTTGAGTTCAAGGCAGTACAGACGCCCGCAGTCATCCAGCAGGAAATCTGCCCGGCTGTAGACATTGAGTTTCAGAGCGCGGTAGGACTTGACTGTGAGTTCCATCATGCGCTCTTCAATCTCTTTTGGAATATCGGCAGGGCAGACCTCATCTGTAGCGCCCTCCTGATACTTATTCGCATAGTCGAAAAAACCGGTTTTCGGGATAATTTCGATGGGCGGAAGGGCTTTCCCGTCGATGATTCCGCAGGCAAACTCACGGCCTTTGATGTAGGCTTCCACCAGGACTTCATCTTCATAGCGAAAGGACTTTTCCAGCGCCAGGAGATATTCTTCTTCTGTATTTACGATATAGACTCCGATACTGGAGCCGCCGGAACAGGGCTTTACTACGACCGGAAAACTAAGACCGGCGGAGGAAAGGGAATAGTCGTCAGCATCTTTGTGCAGACAGATTCCCGGCGGCGTGTCGATTCCGGACTGAAGGAAGATCTGTTTTGTGAAACCTTTATCCATAGCCACTGCACAGCCAAGAGAATCCGGTCCTGTATAGCGGATACCAAGAAGGTCAAATGTAGCCTGCAGTTTGCCGTTTTCCCCTTCGCCTCCGTGGAGTCCGAGAAAGGTAATGTCAGCCATGCGGCACAACTCGATGACATTAGGGCCCAGGAAGCTGTCCGACTGATCCGGACGGGACGCCTTTACTGCGGCAAGATCCGGCTCCTCCTCGCTGATATTTCCGGCGATCTCAAGGCCATGTCCGGGCAGCATAAAGACATCTTCCAGATTTTCCGGCGCGTTCTCCAGTCCGAGAAACACATCCAGAAGAAAGGCGTCGTGCCCTTTTTCAAGTAATGTTTTACAGATTCCGGCAGCGGATGCGAGGGAAACGTCTCTTTCTGTGCTTAATCCCCCGGCCAGTACGATGATTTTCATGATGATTATTACTCCTTTATCGCAAATTAGATATTAACGTTATTGAGAAGCTCGGACTTCGTATCGTAGAGCTTTTTGGAGAGATCCACATACACTTTATGAGGATTGAAGAGCCGTTTTGTCTCATCCCAGAGCGTGTCCTTTTCCTGCCGGCAGTGTTCGGCGATCTCTTTGACAGTGGGAGAAGTGTACTTGCACTCGCCTCGGATAAAGATCGGCTTGAGAAGCTCTTTCATCGTGTAGGATCCCCCTTCCAGCCGGGTCTTCTTCCATGTTGCGTTCGGGTCAAAGAGGAGCAGATCTTCGGAAGGATCAAACACTTCATCCACGAAACAGATCAGATCCGCGCGAATCTTCCCGGTCTCTTTGTCGTAGATGCGGTAGATCGTCTTGTTGCCCGGATTGGTAATTTTCTCTACATTCTCCGATATTTTGATCTTTGGTACGAACTCGCCCCGGTCATTCTGGATGGCGGCCAGCTTATACACCCCGCCGAAAGACGGACAGTCCTTTGAGGTAATCAGGTTTGTTCCCACACCCCAGGAAGTAATTGCCGCGCCCTGAATTTTCAGATCGTTGATCAGAAGCTCGTCCAGGTCATTGGAAGCGGCGATGACAGCATCGGTAAATCCTGCTTCGTCCAGCATCCTGCGCGCCTTTTTTGACAGATATGCAAGATCTCCCGAATCCAGACGTATGCCGTAGCTCTTAGGATGGATGCCTGCCTCGCGCATCTCTTTGAATACGCGGATGGCATTGGGAACGCCTGACTTTAGTGTGTCGTAAGTATCCACAAGAAGAGTGCAGGCATTTGGGTAGAGGCGCGCATATTCTTTGAAGGCGGTATATTCGTCTTTGAAACTCATGATCCAGCTGTGGGCATGGGTTCCAAGCACCGGTACATCAAATACCTCACCGGCGAGAACATTGGATGTGCCTACGCATCCGCCGATGATTGCGGCCCGGGCGCCGTAGAGTCCGGCGTCAGGCCCCTGCGCGCGGCGAAGTCCAAACTCCATGACCCCATCGCCTTTGGCAGCGTGTACGACACGGGAAGCCTTTGTGGCGATCAGGCACTGATGGTTGATGATCGTCAGGATGGCAGTCTCCACAAGCTGAGCCTCCATAATAGGAGCGATAACTTTGATCAGAGGTTCCCGCGGAAAGATTACGCTCCCCTCGGGAATAGCGTAGATATCGCCGCTGAAGTGGAAGCCGCTTAAATAGTGAAGAAAATCCTCGCTGAAGATGCCGAGACTTCTTAAGTAATCTACATCTTCATAGGAGAAATTCAGATTTTTAATATAATCGATGACCTGCTCCAGACCCGCCATGATAGAGTATCCGCCTTTATTCGGATTTTCGCGGAAGAACATGTCAAAAATAACAGTTTCATTTTCCTGGGTCTCAAAATATCCCTGCATCATGGTAAGTTCATATAAGTCTGTGAGCAGGGTGAGATTGTGTACACTCATAGTTTTTCCCTCTTTTCATCTGACCGGGGCGCCGCATTGCAGCGTCTTGTTACGATTTTCTTTACGATTATAGCACAAGACGGGGGAAGATGATAGGAAAACCGTCAGATTTTAATTTCTGAATCTTTTTCTTTTAAGTTGAGAATCTTTCAACTGTTTCCGGCATATATTTTAAGGGGGACAAAGTTCCCTGCGTAGCTGATAAGAAAGTAAAGGAGGGGATGACAGAATATGAATCAGAAGAAAAAGTTCGTTTTGCACAAGGCACTGTCGATACTGCTGGCGCTGGCGCTGTTCGCAAGCCTGATTCAGCAATATCCCGTGTCGGCGCAGGAGGATACAGGGCAGATAACAGAGGAGCAGGAAGGGCGGCCCGATTCTGAGGAGCAGGAGGACAAGCCTGACTCTGAGGAGCAGGAAAACAGTATTGAAACTGCTCCTCAGAGCACGGTTGAAAAACCACAGGAAAGGATTTCTTTCCAGGCGGTAAGGAACAGTCTGGAAGGTGTGGAAGTTACGCTGGAGGTTGACGGACAAGACAGAGGAACTGTTAATTACCCTGCCGGACTGGTATCAGATCATGTGAGCAGCCTGGCGCCTTACCTGGATGGCAAAGAAGCGTTTCAGAAATCACTTCTGAGAAGAACGGAAGCGGATGGAAGCGTTACAGAGACGGAAGTTTTCCGAATCGGCACTTATGAGGGCGCGGTATACTATTCTCTGAGCGAGCAGCAGGATACCGGCATTCTGCTAAATGCCGGCGAAAGTATCGTCCTTGTGTGCGCCAGTCAGTATGAGGTCACATATAACAGCGGGGAAAACGGTTCGGTTACAGGCCCGGAACTGATCTGGAACGGAAATGGGCTGGAAGCTGTGGTGACAGCTGATAAATATTATCATATTGAAACTGTCAGCTGGAGTGACGGGAGCGATACATATCCGTTGGAAGTAACCGGGGAACACAGTATGCAGGTGTCAGTTCCGGCAGAGAGCATCCATAATGATATTACGGTTACAGCAGTATTTGAAAAGGATGCGCCCTATATGATAACGGCCGGGCAGATACAGCAGGGAGGAATATGTCTGAATCAGGGACAGGAAGGAGACGACTATTATGCCAACGGCGAAGATCAGCCGATTCCGGCAGTCACTCCCGGGGAGGATCAGACTTTTATGGTGTTCTCTCAGTCCTGGACCGGAATAGGCAATTCAGGATACTATCTGAATCTTATGCGTATTAACGGGGAAAACGTCATTGTTCCATTCAGCTATGAAGTGGGAGCCTCAGCAGAGACTGTATTAAGCAACGGATCAACAGTCACCGTGACATTAGTACAGAAAAATGTGGGCCTGTACTGGAAAGAAGGAGACCCCTATTATGGGATTCGGGGAACTTTCCTGGGATGGAACAAGCTGCGCTGCCTCTATAGTGTCACTGTCACAGACGTACAGGAAAACATGGCCATAGACCTGAACTTTAAAGAGGGCAACAGCCGGGAAATGATCATGACCGGACTGGAAGGCATTAATTCATTCGGAGCATCCTCTGAGACGATCGACTGGGAAATACACTGGGATCCGTCCCTGATCGGCAATCATTATTATTATGATGTTCAGGAAAATGACGGGGATACCGTATACCGTGCCTACTATAACAGCGGCGAGACGCTGGCAACAGCTTATAATATCTATCTTTATACGGTGAAACCAGGATATAACCCGAACACTGTGAATTTTGAAGTTCTTTATGACGGTGTACGGATGAACAGTGAGGACGCGATTATGCCTGCAAGAGACGGCAGCAACGAACCGGCATGGATGCTCACGGTAGATGAGATGGCGGCGGCGCTGGATACGAACTTCAGACATTTTGACGCTTTCCTGGAATCCGCAAAAGCAGCCGGATACACGCACTGTTTTGCGCTGAACCAGAACAACGCGTACAATCAGGTGCTGCGTCTGAAGGCAAATCCTTATGAGTATCACCTTGTTTTTGATCCCGATGGCGGAACCTTTGATGGAACCGGACTGGATTCGGATAAATATACGATTCATCAGGATGGAACGGTGACGGAAAGGAATGCCGGCGGGGAGCTGCAGGTCTACACACTGGCAGACGGCAGCGTATCCGTCAACATGCCTCTTGTGGAACCGGAAAAAGAGGGATGTGTCTTCAAAGGGTGGAAGTTATACAAAGATAACGGGCCCGTAGATGAGACGCTGTATTCAGTAAATCAGAGTTTTGTAATCGATGAAAATACGATCGCACATGCCGGAGGTGATGATGAGTCAGATGAGAACCATACCTTTACCTTTGTGGCACAGTGGGAAGATGTAGCCGGAAGCCCGGATACAGCGGCGTATTTTATCGGTTACTATGTACAGGATCCGAACGGGACGGTAGAAGCCGGCGGGAAAACATATACCCAGTACTATTCTACTACGGAGTACGGAACAGTAGGATCTTCCATTGTGGCGTTAAATGACAGACATCCCGGACAGGCATACACACTGAACGAGCGGCTGTCACATGTGAAGATTGACAGGCTGCTGGATGAGAGTGCGGAAGGATATGCGGATAACAACAGGATCCTATTTTATTATGATCAGGCAGTCTATGACCTTACGATAGAAAAAGACGCGCGGGGAGACAGTGACCTCACAAAAGAATGGACAGTAGAGGTGACACTGAAAGATGCCGGCGGAAAGACGCTTACAGGTGGAATTGCATATGGAGAAGTTACTTTCACCAACGGAACAGGAAGCTTTACGTTAAAAGACGGTGAAAGCATCACAATGACTGACATACCTTCAGGATATCAGTACTCCGTATCAGAGAAAGAAGTGCCGGATGACTATAAAAAGGTGCAGTATCAGATCAATAACGGCGAAGCGTCAACAAATGCTCCGGCCGATGTCGTGCTCACAGCAGACACCACAGTGACGGTTATAAATGACCGTGATCTGAAGCCGTCAGACACAGGGATTGATCTTGGGAATATCGGGGCGTTTGCAGGAGCAGGAGCCGCGGGGGTTGCGCTTCTGGCCCTGAGCGGATTATATCTGAGGAAAAGATATGTCCGATAAGACGGGGGGCAGCAGACCTTCGCTTCTGCAGGATATTCTGTTCCTGCTTTTAAAGACAGGCATTATCTGCCTCATACTGATTGTTCTGTTTACCTTTATATACGGGATATTCCGATGTGAAGAGAACGGCATGTTTCCGTCTGTGAAAGATGGTGATCTGATTGTGTACTACCGTCTGGATAAGGAGTACAAAGTTTCGGATGTCGCGATAGTGGAGTACAAAGGGGAGCTCTCTCCCCGGCGTGTGGCGGCAACACAGGGAGATACGGTAGATATTACAGAAGAAGGACTGACGATAAACGGAGCGCTCCAGCAGGAAAGCGAAATATATGAAGAGGCGCTTCTTTACGAAGACGGAATTGACTTTCCGGTGACATTGCAAGAAGGGGAAGTTTTTCTGCTGGGTGACGCCCGGGAACATGCGGAAGACAGCCGGTTGTACGGCCCTGTCAGGGCAGAAGAGACATACGGAAAGGCGATGCTCGTCATCCGGCGCAGAGGGATATAAATTCTGAGGAATCAGAGTTTACCCGGAGTTATTTTTCAAGGATTTTAAGGAGGAAGAAACATGAAATTGAGAAGCAGACTGATTGGTATTCTTTTGGCGGGAACGATGGTCATGGGAATGGGAGTGACTGTAGCGGCATCTCCGTCAGAGGGCACAGAGAAAGATCCGGCAGGAGTGGAAATTGTAAAAGATCTTGAACTGGCATATGGAGTCACAACTCCAAATGAGACTTTTACATTTGATTTCGCGAAAGTGACATCCGACGCGCCGGATATTCAGGACGCTAAAATCGCTTACACCGATAAAGACACAGACGAAGACGCACAGCCGGGAGAACTGGCGACGATCCGGAAATCTACGGCGAATATTCTGGAAGGGGTACAGTTTCCACATGCGGGAGTCTTTACATACACTGTCACTGAGAATGGAACGGATGCTGAAGGATATGGAATGAATTATTCAGAAGCGAAGTATACCATGAATGTATATGTCAAGAATGGAACGGGCGGGAAACTGTTTGTGTCCGCAGTGGAAATATTGAAAGACACTAATGACGATGGAACTTCCGCAGACGGCTCTAAAACAGATGATCCGACTCTGGGTCAGGGAGAGGGAGCGGGCATGCTCTTCACCAATGAATATACCCAAAAGGGCGGAAGCGGTGAAGGAGGAGATGCTGACGCGCTTTCGATCAGCAAGACTGTAAGCGGCGAATATGGCGATCAGACAAAGGATTTTACATTTTCTGTAACATTATACAAATCTCCGACGGTACATGATGACAAAGAAGTGACATACCAGGGCAGGATCGGCTCTGAGGCTCCGATTGATTTTACTACGAACTCACCAGTAACAGTTCAGCTCCATCACGGAGAGAGCCTTTTGTTTGATGACCTTCCGGCTGGTACGACATATACAGTAACTGAGCAGGGAACAGAGGGATACAGACCATATGCGGTCGTCACAGTGGATGGAACTGCGGAATCTGAAATAAATGCCGCAGAAGGACAGAATCTTTCAACAGGAACCAAAGTGGTAGGTACAGACACGAACAGCGCGGCGTTCAGAAACGTGTATGATGAAGGCGGAAGTATCACACCGACCGGCATCATTATCGATAACCTTCCGTTCATCCTCCTTGTTGTTGTGGCAGCGTCAGGTCTTTCCTTCTATGTAGTCAGCAGAAGAAGATTCAGCCGCTAAGAAGCCGATACAGATGAATTCTGTCAGAAAGGGCCCGTCCGGCAGACGGACGGGCCGCATGATTCTCAGAGCGATCAACAGTGCGGCGGATACTGTAATGCTGCTCATTTTTCTCCTGCTGCTTGCGTTTGGGATATATGCTGTGTGGGATGCCCGCATTGTGCAGCAGGAAGCGGCGGGAGAACAATTCAGGCAGTACAGGCCCGCAGCTGAGGACGCCGGAACTTTTGAGGAGTTCCGGCAGATCAATCCGGAGGTATTCGGATGGCTGACTGTATATGGAACGAACATTGATTACCCTCTTGTGCAGGCGGAAGATAACGAGAAATATCTGAATACTTCTGCGGACGGAGAATACTCTTTATCCGGAAGTCTTTTCCTTGATTTTCGTAATCGGAATGATCTGTCGGATTTTAACAGTATTATTTACGGGCATCATATGGCGGGAAATGTCATGTTTGGAGATATTGGGTCGTTTAAAGACCGGGAATATTTTGAAAGCCGCATGTATGGAGAACTGTACTGCGACGGGCAGTATTACGGCCTGGAGTTTTTTGCGTTTCTCGAAGTGGACGCCTATAATGACGCGGTCTACCATCCGGCAGTAACCGGGGAGGCACAGCAGAGGGACTATCTGAATATGCTCAGAGAACAGGCGCTTTACTATCGCGAGATCGGAGTGGATTATGAGGATCGGGTCGTTCTGCTGAGTACATGTACATCCGATATAACCAATGGAAGGCACATTCTGGCAGGACGCCTGACCGATACGGTGAAAGAAGACCCGTTCCAGGAGGAGGCAGCCCGCGGGGAGGGTCTTCTGGCAGAAATATCACTGACATCGCTGCTGCCGGTTATCTGCGCGGTAGGCGTAACAGTGTTTCTGGCGCTGGTGATCATATTTCTGAACAGGAGAAGGGGTAAATAGGAGGATTTGGTATTTATGAAACAGAACTTGGGAAAGAGAATAGCGGGGATTATGATGTCCGCGGCCGTGCTGTTTGCTGCCGCAGTACCCGTACAGGCGGCAGGAAATTCTGCCGTCACAGTACAGATACCTGTCACACAGGAGTTTACAGTATCCGGAACTGAGGAGACAGATGGAGAATTTTCCTATCTGCTTACCGGGATAGGCGGCGATGCTCCTATGCCGGCGGGAAGCGTTGAAAATGTCTGGCGGTTCTCTGTCGCAGACAGCGGCAATGTCAGGATTCCGATTGAGTTTACTCATGCCGGGGTCTTCACATACGAGCTCCGGCTGGATGGGAACAAGGCGAAAAACGGATACACATATGACGGGCGGATTTATACATTATCCATATATGTATCAAACGTGGAAAGCGGACTGGCGGCAGACCTGATTGTACAGAACGAAAACGGGGACAAAGCTTCGGAAATTGTATTCAAAAACAGCTATACTGCTCAGGATGCCGGCGGACAGATTACATCCGGCAAAGGAAATCCGCAGCACGGATCAGGCGGGAACGTAAAGACAGGGGATACCCGGAACATGATCCCGGTATTCAGTACAGCTCTTGTGCTCTCGGCATGGATCATAGCGGCAGTACTGAAAAAACGAGCCGAATACGAGTGTGAGTGAGAATGACAGTGCAGACGGTATCGGAATAGCATATGGACGGATAGTGAAAGGGAGCTTTCGACAACTTATTATCGAAAGCTCCCTGATTTTCTGCTGGTAGTTTAAACCAGCTCTGCATTTTTGTGTATTGTCTCCCGGATTATGTTTTCCACATAATCTCCGATATGTTTCTTCGTGTCCTTATCCAGTTCATCCGGATAGATCGGATTCCCGTATTCAATGACGACATGCGTCCGTTTTATTTTAGGGAAATGATTCTCAAAAATCTCTGCGGTATTGTTCATGGATACCGGAACGATGGCGCATCCGGTCTTGGTGGCGATTTTCAAAGCGCCGTCGCGAAACGGCAGCATGCTCAGTTCCTCGCCGGGATTACGGGTTCCCTCCGGAAATACACAGATCGAGATGCCGTTTTTGATATTGTCAATCGCCTGGAGAATTGTCTTGAGACCTTCCTTTGGGTTTTTGCGATCCAGGAACAGGCAGTGTACCCGTTTCATCCAGGAGGTCAGTGTGAGATAGCGCTCCATCTCCTTTTTTGCAATATAGCCAGTCAGTCGTCGGCACCTGCTGTAAGTCAGCAGGATGTCAAAATAGCTTCTGTGATTGCCGATAAAGAGCACCGGCTCATCAGGTATGTTCTCTTCCCCGATCACAGTTGTCTTTGTGCCGGCTATTTTCAGGATCACTTTAAATCCCCACTGTACAATACGCAGAGAACTGATGTCACATGCATAAGGATTGAACTTTTGCAGGATCCATTCCACAACCAGAACCGGGATGGTCAGGATCAGGAACAGGATCAGAAAGATTACAATACATATAAATCTAATCATATGACAGTCCTCTTTTTCTCTTATTTAGTCGAATCACCGGAAGTGCCAAATGGCATATTCCGGGGGTGTAAGCGGTTGCCAAGGTCTCGGACAGGTCCGGATTTTGGCTCGTCGCTATCACAAAAAATCAGCGTCGTTTACACCACGCTATTAGTAATTATACAGCGGAGATATGGAAAAAACAAGCAGAAACAAAGCGGCAATCCGCTCATATCTTTTCCGGGCCAGACATATGATTATAAGGAAAAATACTGTGGAGACAGAAAATGAGACGTATAGCGGTTCTTCTGGCACTGCCGTTTTTGCTGGCCGGGTGCGCGGTAAGGCATGACAACATGCAGAAATTAAGAGATCTGGAGTTCACGGTTCTTGAGCGGGATGAGGAGCCGGAGGAACTAAAGGAAATGATCAGTGAGAGCAGGGAAGAACCGTTCCAGATATTCTATGCGGATCAGGGAGTCCTCTACATAGCGGAAGGATACGGACGCCAGCCCACGACAGGATACAGCGTGGAGGTCAGAGAACTGTATGAGACAGAGGACGCCGTCCGTATCCGTACAAATCTTCTCGGCCCGGAGAAGGGAGAGAAGATCAAAGAGATCGCCACATATCCTTATGTGGTTGTGCAGCTTGATTATATTGAGAAAGATGTCTTGTTTGATTGAGGAGGAGAGATATGGAACTGATCAGAAAACCGATCCATTATACGCAGGAGGGAAAGAGTATCTTCGACCAGTTTTACCTGGATGAGGATTATAATGTACCGGATCAGAGAGAGGACGTTCAGAGGATTATCAGTGGGAACGCCTGGCTTCGGGCGGAAGACATACGGCCGGTGGAAAACTATGTAAAAGTCACGGGCAAGGTGCATTTCAAAATTCTATATATGACCGCGTCGGGAGATCCCCGTCCGGCGGCGCTTGAGGGGCAGGTTCCTTTTGAGGAGATGGTGTATGCCCAGAGCGATGGTAATGAAGCCTTCTTTATGCGTAACAGTAGAATAGAATTCACTCCTTCCGTTGTGCATTCCCGTAAGCTGGGACTCAAATTCATGGCCGAGATTGAGATCGGGAGGGAGTGCATCAGAGACGAAGAACTCACAGAAGATGTTCAGAGCGATGTGCCGGTTTACCTTAAGACAAGTAAGATGAATTTGCTCAAACTAAGTGTTTCCAAGAAGGATACATACCGGATCAAGGAGGAGATTACGCTTCCGGGAACGAAAGAGAGCATCGGGCAGATGGTGCTGGCCGACGTCAGTGTCAGGAAACTGGATATACGGATGGGCCAGGATGAAATACTGCTGCGAGGCGAACTGCTTCTCTTCTGTATGTATCTGTCGGCAGGGGAGAAAGCGGACTGGTTGGAACAGAGCGTGCCTTTTGAAGGGCGCATTCTCTGTGACGGAGCGGCGGAACATATGTACTATCATATTCAGCATTCCCTTGAGGATACACTGACGGACCTGCGCCTTGACGAAGACGGTGAGATGCGTATAATCGGGATCGAGGCCACGCTCTCCCTTCGGATGAATCTCTTTGAAGAAGAGGAGACTATGATACTAACAGATCTTTACTCTCTGGAACAGAAGTGCACTTTTGAGACAAGAGAAACATCTCTGGAAGAACTGCTGATGCAGAATCAGTCCAAATGCAAGGTGTCAGAGCGTATATCCCTGCCGGAACTAAAAGAGGATGTACTTCAGATCCTTCACAGCCGGGGGTGCATTCAGGTGGAGAGTGAAGAACATCAGCCGGAGGGAATCAGAATCGAAGGAATTCTCCATTTGTCGTTTCTGTATCTCAGGGGGGACGACTCGGAGCCGTACGGAAGCTGGCAGGGAATGATACCTTTTTCTTATCTGATTGAATACCCGGATATGCCGGAAGACGTGATCAGCAGCCTGGCCTACCATGTGGAGCAGCTGGCCGTTACGCTGGCAGGAAGCGAGACGGTGGAAGTAAAGGCGGTGCTTTCATTTGATGTGTTCTTAAGGAAGCTGATCCCTGTCCAGATAATCACCAATGTGAACACAGAGCCTCTGGATATGGAAGCGATTGCGGAACAGCCGGGGATTGTGGGACATATCGTGCAGGAAGGGGAAGATTTGTGGCAATTGGCCAAAAAATATATGACAACAGTGCAGGGAATCATGGAAATAAATGGGCTTAATGACGAAAATATTTCACAGGGGGATAAATTGTTGATTTTTAAGGAAAATATGAGTATACTATAAGCACACTGTATACAAGATACAACACTCAATATAGATTGCTCTTAAAATGAGATAAAGATATGGAGGACACAGGATGAATCAGATTGAACTAAAGGCGCTGGCAAAGATCAATCTGGGACTGGATGTACTGGGGAAAAGAGACAATGGTTACCATGATGTGCGCATGATTATGCAGTCAATTTACCTGTACGATACGGTCAGGATTGAGAAAACGGAACAGCCGGGAATCAGCGTGACATCTAATCTTAAGTTTCTGCCCACAGGGGAAGACAATATCGCGTATAAAGCGGCGAAGCTTATTAGAGATGAGTTTGGTATCAGCGGGGGAATCCGGATCACGCTGAATAAACATATCCCCGTAGCGGCGGGGCTGGCAGGGGGAAGCTCCAACGCGGCGGCAGTGCTCTTTGGCATGAACCGGCTGCTGGGGCTCGGCCTCTCCGAAAAGGGGCTGATGGAAAGGGGCGTTCAGCTGGGAGCAGATGTTCCCTACTGCATTTTGAGAGGAACTGTTCTGGCGGAAGGGATCGGTGAAGAACTAAAACCGCTGCCTCCAATGCCGAAATGTACGGTACTGATTGCCAGGCCGCCGGTCAGCGTTTCTACAAAGACGGTATATGAAGCACTGGATTCCCGGGAGATTACCGAACATCCGGATATTGACGGCATTATTGAGGGACTTGAGAACAGAGATCTCAGGAAGATCGCTGAGAGCATGGGGAATGTGCTAGAAACTGTGACGATCCCCATGCATCCGGTCATTGAGGACATTAAACAGGAAATGCTTCGCTCTGGAGCTATAGGAGCGATGATGAGCGGCAGCGGTCCTACGGTGTTCGGGCTGTTCGAGAACCGCTCCGCGGCCAGAGAAGCCCAGAGACGTATCAGAGAAAAGGCATTGACCAGACAGGTCTATGTGACGAATATACACAGTGTGAGGAGGAATCAGGATGTCTATGGATTTTGAAGTTACAATGAATGAATATCTTCCCCTGAGGGATGTTGTATTTAATACGCTCCGCCGGGCGATCCTCCGGGGAGAGTTAAAGCCCGGTGAGCGCCTGATGGAGATTCAGCTTGCCAACAAACTGGGAGTGAGCCGCACTCCGATCCGCGAGGCGATCCGCAAACTGGAACTGGAAGGGCTGGTGCTCATGATCCCGAGAAAAGGGGCTGAGGTAGCCGAGATTACGGAAAAGAATCTGCGGGATGTGCTGGAAGTGCGGTGCGCTCTGGAGGAACTGGCAGTTCAGCTTGCGTGCGACAGAATTGATCGGGACAGACTGCGGGAACTCCACGCGGCTGCGGCTCATTTCCGGGATGTGCTGGGAAATGCCGACATCACAGAACTGGGAGAGGCTGACGAGGCATTTCATGACGTGATCTTTCAGGCTACGGGAAATAACAGGCTGATCCAGCTTCTGAACAACCTGAGAGAGCAGATGTACCGATACCGGATTGAATATCTGAAGAAAAAGGAGTGCTATCCTCAGCTTTTAGAAGAACATGCGCAGATTATGCGGGCGATCGAGGAGCAGGACAAGGAGAAGGCGACAAAGATAACGATGCAGCATATCAATAATCAGGTGGACACTGTGGTGGATACGCTGCGGCACAGATAAAGACCAGGTGAATATTTTCTGCGGAGATGTCCATACTCTCAGTATCAGTTAAGATACATGGAGGGATTACATATGGAGATTACAGACAGAATTTATTCTAAAATAAGAAGACATGCAGTAAAGATCAGTTTCGTGCTCTCACTTATGCTGGCGGCGCTGATTACCCTGGGGGCGTGCCGCAGGGCTGACGAAGCTTCGCGCATGGAACTTCAGGCTCATCTGGCACAGGAGGTACTGCGCTTCCATGTGCTGGCAAACAGTGACAGTGATGCTGACCAGGATCTGAAGCTAAAGGTGCGGGATGCGGCTCTTGCATACATGGAGGCGAATATGCCAAAGAGCTCCGGCGCGGATGAAACGAAGTCCTGGGTACGCGCTCATATCGATGAGATTGAGGCAGTCAGTCAGGATACAGTGGCGGATGCAGGGAAAAATTATCCGGTGAGCGCTGCGGTGACCACCTGCTGGTTTCCGGACAAAAGCTATGGCGACGTAACATTTCCGGCAGGAAACTATGAGGCGCTCCGCATCGAGATCGGTGAGGCAAAGGGGCATAACTGGTGGTGTGTACTCTATCCGTCGTTGTGCTTTATGGATACAACAAACGCAGTGGTGCCGGAAGAGGGTAAGGAAAAGTTAAAAAATGTTTTGACAGAAGAGGAGTATTCCGGAATCACGGCTGAGACAGAGTTTAAGATCAGTTGGTTTTTCTGGTAGGTATTAAGAAATGACAGAATTTTTAATACGGCATTTTATTAAAGATTATCAGGATGTGGAGAAGATACCCGTGCGTACTGCATATGGAGTGCTTGCAAGTACCGTGGGTATCTTCTGCAATATTTTTCTATTCACAGTAAAATTCATTGTCGGACTTGTGCTTCACAGCGTATCTGTCACGGCGGACGCGTTTAACAATCTGTCTGACGCCGGATCGTCCATTATCAGTTTTGTGGGGGTAAAGATGGCCGAGAAGCCTGCGGATAAAGACCATCCGTTCGGACATGGCAGGATCGAGTACATAGCGGCCCTGGTCGTGTCTTTTCTTGTGCTGGAAGTCGGATTTACGTTTCTGAAAGACTCGATCGGCAAGATTATGGCGCCGGAGACGATGAATTTCCGACTGGCGTCCGTTCTGATACTTCTTGTGACAGTCGCGGTAAAGCTGTGGCTTGGCCTGTTCAACCGGAAGCTGGGAGAGAAGATTCATTCTAAAGTAATGATGGCGGTATTTACCGACTCTATGGGTGATGTGATCACAACCGGAGCTACCATATTCTCTCTTGTCTTTTTCAAAATGACGGGAATCAATATCGACGGATTTGTCGGAGTAGGCGTGGCTCTTGTGGTGATGTGGGCAGGTGTGGGGATTGCGAAAGATACGCTGGAGCCGCTGATCGGCGGGGCCATAGATCCTGAAGTATACCGGGAGATTAAAGACTTTGTGGAGAGTTATGAGGGGATAACGGGAACCCATGATCTGCTTGTACACAATTACGGACCGGGCAGGAGCATGGCGTCGATCCATGCGGAAGTACCCAATGACACGGACATTGAGAAATCCCATGAGATCATTGACAGGATCGAGAGAGAAGCTGCCAAAAAGCTGGGAATATTCCTTGTTATTCACATGGACCCCGTAGAGATGAAAGACGAGAGAGTGCTCGGTATCCGTGAAAAAGCGGCAGAGGTTCTCCGTGAACTGGATCCCGAATGTACGCTCCACGATTTCCGGGTAGTGTACGGGGAGCATCAGATTAATCTGATCTTTGATATGGTAGTCCCCATCGAATATGATGAAGAGACGCGTCAGAGAATTCCGGCTCAGTTTGAAGAGCGCCTAAGAGAAATAGATCCGAGATATGAGTGTGTGATAACGGTGGATTATGACTATGTGGCAAAAGAAGAGGAGTGATAAAGAGATGGAGGAATACAGCGGACACGGAAAATATGAATTTTCCGGCAGAGTGCGTTACAGTGAAATTGATCACAGGGGAACCATGACTTTACCGGCTTTGATTAACTATTTTCAGGACTGCAGCATTTTCCAGTCAGAGGCCATCGGGCTGGGAACCGGCAGGCTCAGACAGGACCGAAAAGCCTGGGTGCTGTCCTACTGGCAGGTGATCGTAGACCGCTACCCCGGACTGGGGGAAAAGGTCACGACAGGTACCTTTGCGACTGAGTTCAAAGGACTGTATGGATACCGCAACTTTTATATGAAAGATGAGACGGGGGAGCAGATCGCGCGCGCGAATTCTATCTGGGTATTTATGGATCTTGAAAAGGGGAGACCGGTGCGCCCTACAGCGGAACACATCGAACCGTACGGTACATGTGAGCCGCTTGAAATGCCATATGAGGACAGAAAGATTGTCCTGCCGGAGACGGGCGTGGAAGAAGAGCCGTTCCCGGTGCGAAAGTATCATATTGACACGAACGAGCATGTGAACAACTGTCAGTATGTGCAGATGGCGCTGGAAATGGTGTCCGGCGACATAAGAGTACGACAGCTGAGGGCAGATTATAAAAAATCGGCTCTTCTGGGAGATATGATCTATCCGAAGCTGTCAGTGGAGGCAGAGCGTACGGTAGCAGAACTGTGTGATAAGGACGGGAAACTCTACGCGATTGTGGAGATGAAGTGATCAGATTCCGTCAATCAATTCCTGCCAGTACGTCTTTTAACACCTCCTCGACCGAGTCTGTGACATAGGCGGCGTGCCCTGCGATGCCGGGAGCGGCGTTTGACATGGCATAACCCTGTCCTACAAGTTCCAGCATCTCCACATCATTGTACTGATCCCCAAAGGCCATGCACTCTTCCGGTTTTACATGGAAAAGATCCATAAATTTCTTCAGGGCAGTTCCTTTGTTGTAGCCCGGCACGATAAAATCGATCCAGATATTACCTGAAGTCACGACTTTAAGAGCGGGAGAATACTTCTCCTGCAGGCGGAGCAGATAGTTATTGATGTCATGGGAGGACATATTGGCCACCGCAATTTTGAGAAACGGTCCTTTTACCTTTGTAATATCGTCTACAATCTCGGTAGTATTTTTCATTACGTTTACGATATGATTGACGAACTCGGGATTCTTGTTTTCGATCAGACAGGTATCCTCTCGGGATACCACGATCTCGTAGTCCGACTGTTTCTTAATATCGTGCATAATGCGGTACGCCAGATCGTCTTCGATAATGCCCCGGGAGATCACTTCTCCCTTATGGACGCACATGGAGCCGTTTTCCGCGATATAGGAGATCTCATCTCTGATCGGGGCAAAGAGACGGCGCTCGTTGTCATACTGGCGCCCGCTTGCCGCGATAAAATGGATGCCTTTCTCCGTGAGCTTACGGACAAGTTCGATTGTTTCAGGTGAGAGTTCCTGCGCATCGCCGTGGAGAAGCGTTCCGTCCAGGTCACTTGCGATTAATTTGATCATATATAAATCCTCCGTCAGAATAAATATCATTTCTGTACAAGAATCAGTATAACTGAAAATGAGGCTTCCGTAAAGAGATTCCCAGTGTAACAAAAAAGAAATACTTGTAACTCTTTTGTAATAGTAATATAATAGTGACATGGTGGAAAAAGGAGAGAAATTCTTTATTTCCGGCATAAATATTATTAAGAAAAACAAGAGGAAAACAGTTATGGGAAAATATTTCGGAACTGATGGTTTCCGCGGAGAGGCAAATGTAGCACTTACAGTGGAGCATGCGTTCAAAGTGGGACGCTATCTTGGCTGGTATTTCGGCCGGGAACACAAGGCGAAAGTCGTGATTGGAAAGGACACCAGGAGAAGCAGCTACATGTTTGAGTATGCTCTGGCAGCGGGAATCACGGCATCGGGCGCCGACGCGTATCTGCTCCATGTTACGACGACTCCGAGTGTATCTTATGTCGTGAGAACAGAAGACTTTGACTGCGGCATCATGATCTCTGCCAGTCATAATCCATTCTATGACAATGGAATCAAAGTCATTAACAGCGCGGGACATAAGATGGAAGCGGAAGTTGAAGAGAAGATCGAGGCGTACATTGACGGTGAGACAGAGGAGCTTCCTCTTGCCACGAAAGAAATGATCGGACGCACCGTTGACTATTCTGCCGGAAGAAACCGTTACGTCGGAAGTCTGATCTCTGTTGCGACAAGATCTTTCAAAGATATGCGCATCGGTCTGGACTGCGCGAACGGAAGTTCCTTTGCCATTGCAAAGAGTGTCTTTGATGCTCTGGGAGCGAAGACGTATGTGATCAATAATGAGCCTGACGGAACGAATATTAATACAAACTGCGGTTCCACTCACATTAATATACTTCAGGATTTTGTAAAAGAGAAAAAGCTGGATGTGGGTTTTGCTTATGACGGAGACGCTGACAGATGTATCGCTGTAGATGAGAACGGTAATGTAATAGACGGCGACCTGATTCTCTATGTGTGCGGCAAATACCTTATGGAGCAGGGGCGTCTGGAGGGAAATACGATCGTCACTACAGTAATGTCCAATTTAGGGCTTTATAAGGCATGCGAGAAAATCGGCATGAAATATGAGCAGACAGCGGTCGGTGATAAATATGTATATGAAAATATGATGAAAAACGGGTATGTTCTGGGAGGAGAGCAGTCCGGCCATATTATTTTCAGTAAACATGCGAGAACCGGAGACGGTATTCTTACGTCTCTTATGATTATGGAAGTGATTCTCGAGAAGAAAATGTCGCTTGGAAAACTGGCAGGGGAAGTGAAGATATACCCGCAGCTTCTGAAGAATGTCCGTGTGACAGACAAGAAGACCGCGAGAGAAAACCCGGCAGTAATGGCGGCAGTTCAGAAAGCCGCTGATGAACTGGGAAGCGACGGCCGCATTCTTGTGCGTGAGAGCGGTACGGAGCCGGTAATTCGCGTTATGGTGGAGGCGACGACAGATGAGATCTGTGAGAAATATGTGAATAGTGTTGTGGATGTCATCAAGGCAGAGGGCCTGACGGTATAAACCGGACTTTAGAAAGCAATCCGCAGGAACAGATGGCGGCGCAGCCGGCGTCTGTTCCTGCGGATTGTGTTTTTCTGAGATTTTCAATGAAAGTATTTCAAGCCCGCCTATCCGCTCACTATCACTGTCTGGTATCCGGCCCGTTTGAGCCGTCTCTCCATGTTCGCGGCCTCATCCAGTGTGGGATAAGTGCCCACTGTGACTCTGTACAGTCCGTTATCCTGGCTGATCACAGCCGGGAAATCCTGTTCTAACAGTTCCTGCTGGAGGCGGTCAGCGTAGGTGCCGTTGCGAAAAGCGCCTGTCTGTACAGTATAAGAGCCCGGCGGAGAGGGAACTTCGCCGCTCATCTGCAGAGTGTCGAGGATGCCCTCTGCGATGGCGAGCGCGATGTCATCGAAGTTATTATCGAAAAGCAGATTGTCAGTCTCTGAGTTGATGAAACCGACTTCCACGAGCACGGAAGGCATATCCGTGCGCCTAAGCACTACAAGGCCGGGGCGCTCTTTAACTCCGAGATTTACAAAACCTGTGCTCTCCAACTGTTCATTTATATTTTCGGCCATCTCAAGCTTGATGCCGGAACGATCGAAGACCAGAGACTCAACACCTGTATAGGTGTCGGCTTCAGGGCTGGAGTTGCGGTGAATCGAGACGAAAAAATCGGCTCCGGCCGCGTTGGCTTCCATTGCTTTTTGGTATGGAGATTCGTAGACGTCTGTAGTGCGGGTATACAGGACATCGACACCCCGGTCCTGAAGCAATTCGCCGACAGCCAGAGTGAGGGCGAGAGCATCGTCCTTTTCCTGTCTCCCGTTATATACAGCTCCCGGATCACGACCTCCGTGGCCCGGGTCCAGCATAATAGAATAAGGCATAGTCATAGTTCCTTTTTGGCTTTATTTATAATAAAGTATGCGGGCAAAATAAAAAGGTGACTGCCTCTGCTGCCTGTCTAATCTGCCGGGAACTTCTCCCGGGAAGGCTCCGGAGACTTCTCCTGCGTGCCGACAGAGGTATCGTCATCGTCTGCTCTGTCGCTGCCATCGAAATCTGTAACCGTATCTGTCTTTTCCGGAAGATACACATGTACACTCTCTACCCGGTTCTTATCAATCTTTTCCACTACCAGGCGGATGCCGTCTTCGGTAGTTACTTCATCGTTTAGTTCAGGCAGCCTGTCCAGATACTCAATGATAAGTCCGCCAAGGGAATCATAATCATCCGAGGCAAACGCAGTGTGAAGGCGGTCATTGACATCATCCAGGTTTACGGCGCCGTCGATGATATATTCCAGATCCGAGATCTTAATAACCGTGTCCTCTTCCTGCTCATCGTACTCGTCGTGGATCTCTCCCACGAGTTCTTCAAGAATATCTTCCAGAGTGATCAGCCCTGCCATCTCTCCGTATTCATCGAGCACAATGGCAATGTTAAATGTGGACTCCCGCATCTCTACCAGCAGATCCGAGATACTCTTATACTCATAAGTAAAATGCGGCTTACGCATAATGTCACGGATGTTGAACGACTCGTTTCGATCATAGAGGAGGAGATCCTTCATATTGATGATACCGATGATATTATCCTGAGTTTCCTCATACACCGGGAGACGGGTAAACTTGTCCTCGCGGAAGATCTCGATCAGTTCTTCATAGGTGTTTTCCACATCCGCGAAGGTGACATGTACCCGTGGAACCATGATATCTTTGGCATGAGCGTCCCCCAGGTCAAATACGTTGTAGATCAGTTCTTTCTCACCGCTTTCGATCACCCCGCGTTCATGGCTGACGTCAACGATTGTACGCAGCTCCTCCTCTGTCAGATTCTTCTGTCCGGCAGCAGGTTCTACTCTGAAAAGAAACAGGATCGCCCGGGCAGGGAGGCTGATCAGGAAGATGAGCGGCATCAGGGCGGCGGTAAATACTCTGAGAACATAAACGTACCGAAGCAGGACCTTTTCGGATTTGATAGCAGCATAGTTTTTCGGAGCGATTTCCCCGAAAATCAAAATAACGGCAGCCGCCGCAGCTGCGGTGAGTCCCGCGGTCATATATCCGCCCATACGATATGCAAATGTAACAGTGATAGCGGTAATGGAAATGTTTGCGATGTTATTACCTATTATAATAGCGCTCAGCACTTTAGAGCTCTGGGCATCGATCAGGGAAACGGCAAGTGTGGCCCGCTCGTTCCCTTCCTCAGAAAGAGAGCGGAGACGACTTTTGCTGACGCTTGTCAGGGCGGTTCCGCATGCTGAGAAAAACGCCGAGAGTGCGAGAAGAATGACTAATATGATTAATTGAAGGGAGTCACCAGAGTCCACTGTATTTCTTTCACTCCTTTATGATTACAGTACGTCTGATCTGACGTTAAAAAATATAAAGATACCGCATTATTATACACTGGAACTGCGGATTTTGCAAGATACCCGGCCGGGTTCTGCTTTACATCCCCGAAAGGTTGGATTATAATAATGTGGCAAATAAGCATAGGATTTAGAAACGGAGAATATCTATGGACCTGTATAAAGAACTTTGTTCCATTACCGGAGAGAAACATGTATTAAAGAACGAACCGATGTCGAGACACACTACGTTCCGTATCGGAGGAGCAGCAGATTATTTTGTCATGCCGTCGGATACGGAAGAGATCAGGCAGATCGTTGGACTGTGTAAAAGAAACGGCGTGCCGTATTACGTTATCGGCAACGGCAGTAATCTCCTGGTTGGAGATAAGGGATACCGGGGAGTCATTGTACAGGTATTTAAGAATATGAACGAGATCAGAGTGGAGGGCGAGACTCTTCATGTACAGGCAGGAGCGCTTCTTTCAAAAGCAGCGGCTGCTGCCTGCGAGGCCGGACTTACAGGGCTGGAGTTCGCCTCCGGAATACCCGGAACGCTGGGAGGCGCCGTCAGAATGAATGCAGGAGCGTACGGCGGAGAAATGAAGCAGGTACTTAACAGTGCTGTCGTGCTTACTCCGGAAGGAGAGGTGCTCACGCTTTCTGTAGATGAGATGAAGATGGGATACCGGACCAGCATCGTTTCTAAAAAGGACTATATTGTGCTGGAGGCGGCGCTCGGCCTTGCCCCCGGAGATCAGGTGCAGATCCGCGCCCGGATGGAGGAACTTAAGGAAAAGAGAGTGACCAGGCAGCCGCTGGAATACGGGAGTGCGGGAAGTACGTTCAAACGGCCTGAAGGGTATTTCGCCGGTAAGCTGATTGAAGACGCGGGGCTTCGCGGATTCAGACTTGGCAATGCTCAGGTATCCGAGAAACACTGCGGCTTTGTGATCAATCTGGGAGGAGCGACGGCCAGGGAAGTAATGGATCTGATGGACGAAGTGGTTCGCCGGGTGGAAGAGACGTCGGGAGTACGCCTGGAGCCAGAAGTGAAGAGAATAGGAGAGTTTTAGCAGATGAGGTTAGTAATTGTGACGGGAATGTCCGGCGCCGGCAAGTCAACGGCCCTGAAGATGCTTGAGGATATGGGATATTTCTGTGTGGATAACCTTCCGATTCCCCTGCTCACCCGCTTTGTGGAGATGTTCAGCGAACCGGGAGAGGAGATCAGGAAGATAGCCCTTGGAATTGATGTCAGGGGCGGACAGGATTTCATCGGGCTGAAAGATGTGCTCGATGAGATGGACAGGAAGAAAACCGAGTATGAGATTCTGTTTCTGGACGCGCATGACGATGTGCTGATCAAGAGGTATAAGGAAACGAGGAGACAGCATCCCTTAAGCGGTTCCGGGCGAGTGGATACTGGGATTGCCAAAGAACGTGAGAAGATCATGTTCCTGAAAATGCGCGCCACCTATATTCTTGATACGAGCAAGATGCTCACAAGGGAACTCAAGCTGGAACTGGAGAAGATTTTTGTGAAAGGAGAGAACTTCTGTAATCTGTATATTACGGTGATGTCCTTCGGATTCAAATATGGCATTCCCCAGGATTCGGATCTGGTTTTTGACGTGCGTTTTCTGCCAAATCCTTACTATATTGATGAACTGAAGGAAAAGACGGGAAATGATCCGGAAGTACAGGATTATGTCATGGAAAATGAAAAGTCCAGGATATTCCTTGAGAAGCTGACAGAGATGGTTGATTTTCTGATCCCTAACTATATTCTGGAGGGAAAGAATCAGCTCGTAATATCCATCGGGTGTACAGGGGGCAAGCACCGTTCGGTGACACTTGCGAACGCGCTTTATCAGAAACTGGAACAGCAGGAGAACTACGGCGTACGCATCGAACACCGGGATATCGGAAAGGACGCAATTACAAAAAGGAAAGAGTGAGATCATGTCTTTTTCTGGAAAAGTAAGAGAAGAGCTTGCAGGAAATGTCTCTCCGGCAAGACACTGCCAGATAGCGGAACTGGCCGCTTTTATAGGAATGTGCGGTACGATTGTGATCAATCGCTTTGATCGTTACAGTATCAAAATACATTCGGAAAATTTTCTTGTTGCAAGAAAAGTCTTTACATTGATAGAAAAAACATTTAATATTAGAACTGATATTTCTATCCGGAGAAATATCAGAAAGCAGAGTGTGTCATATGCTGTAATTATCAGACGGCATGATGACGCGCTGCGGGTACTTCAGGCAACAAAGATGATCGGGGAGAGCTCGTCTGATGTCGGCGATATTCGTCCGTTTAGTCAGATGGTGATTCAGCAGACATGCTGCAGACGCGCGTTTCTGCGCGGGGTATACCAGGCGGCGGGTTCTATGAGCGATCCGAGGAAGTCATATCACTTTGAGATCGTCTGCGCGTCATCAGAGGCGGCAGAGCAGATCCGTGACGTGATATGCGGTTTTGGCCTGGACGCGAAGATCGTCCGGCGCAAGAAATCCTTTGTTGTATATCTGAAGGAAGGCTCTCAGATCGTGGATATTCTGAACGTGATGGAAGCGCACATATCTCTGATGGAGCTTGAGAATGTCAGAATACTTAAAGAGATGCGCAATTCCGTCAACAGGAAGGTAAACTGCGAGACTGCGAATATCAATAAGACTGTGTCGGCAGCAGTAAAACAGGTTGAGGACATTACATATTTAAAGGACACAGTGGGGTTCGGGCATTTGCCGGATAATCTGGTAGAAGCGGCGCTTGCGCGCCTTGAAAATCCTGACGCCACTCTGAAAGAACTGGGAGCGGCGCTTGATCCTCCTGTAGGCAAGTCCGGCATCAACCACAGACTGCGAAGGCTCAGCGAGATGGCAGAGAAGCTAAGGCAGGAACAAGGAGGATTATTATGATTAAAACACCTGTTGTAGTTAAGACGGACGTGGGATTTGACGAAAGACCGATTGCATTGCTTGTGCAGGAAGCAAGCCAGTATGCAAGCAAAGTGTATATCCAGATTGGCGAGAAGAATATTAACGCGAAGAGCATTATGGGAATGATGAGTCTGAGCCTTGTAGATGGTGAGCGTATTACCGTTGTTACAGAAGGTGAAGATGAGAAAAAAGCTGCTGAGGGCATCAGCACGTTTTTGACTCATGGTGTGAAATAGATATACTGAGAGAAACATCAGTATTGAGACAGAATAGATAAAAGGCGACATGGAAGAGGAGGGCTGTGCTTTGTAGAAGGTGCAGCCCTTCACTGGTCAAAGTTTGCATGTAAAAATATGACAGGCAGGGGAGGGTGCGGCCTATGAAGAAAATGTTGTTCATCTACAATTCCAACGCGGGAACAGGGCTTCTGAAACCGAAACTGGCGGATGTGATTGACATCTTTGTCAAAGGCGGTTATGAAGTTACTGTTTATCCTACTCAAAAATACCACGACGGCCTGGAAAAGATGACTACATGCCCGGAAGGGTATGATCTGATTGTATGCAGCGGAGGAGACGGAACGCTTGACGAAGTTATGACGGGCATGAGAATGCGGAACTATGAGGCGCCGCTCGGGTATATACCGGCCGGAACAACGAACGATTTCGCTGCCAGCCTGGGCATTCCAAAAGACATCCTTGAGGCGGCTTCCAGTGCGATAAACGGAGAGGCATTTCCATGCGATGTAGGAATATTTAACGATGATTATTTTGTCTATATCGCTGCGTTCGGTCTTTTTACCGATGTCTCTTATGAAACAAAGCAGAGCATGAAAAATATTCTGGGGCATCTCGCCTATCTGCTGGAAGGAGCAAAGAGGATTTTTAACATTCCTTCCTATAAGATACGCGTGATTCACGACGGCGAGGAGATCGAAGATGAATTCATATACGGGATGGTGACGAATTCCCGTTCCGTTGGCGGCTTCAGCGGAATTGTCGGCACGGATGTTGTGTTTGACGACGGATTGTTTGAGGTGACTCTGATCAAGACTCCGAGAAATCCGCTTGAACTCAATGAACTGCTGGGAGCGATTCTGATGAGACAGATCAACCCGGATCGCATGTATTCCTTTAAATCGGGGTGTGTACGATTTGAATCGATGGAGGAGATACCGTGGACGCTGGACGGTGAATTCGGAGGTGCCCACGAGGAAGTAGTTGTCAGAAATGACAAGCAGGCGCTTCGGATTATGGTGAAACCAGAAATTGCGGCGGGGCTCTCTGCGTCAGACAGGGAAGAAACCGCTTCCCCTCCGGAGAACTGACTTTTCCGGGAAAGCGGGATAACAAAAAAGCATCCTCAAAAAGGATGCTTTTTTAATGACTCCGAGGGGAATCGAACCCCTGATTCCAGCGTGAGAGGCTAGCGTCTTGACCGCTTGACCACGGAGCCATAATCATATTTTCTGAAGGATCTGTTCCTTACAGCGAATATAACTATATCATATACTCTAATAAGATGCAAGTATTTTTTTCATTTTTTTATAAGCGGGTAGGAGTTGTCTTTATGAAAATTAGATTGTCTTTTTTTCTCTTATAAGCTATAATAAGAAAGGATTTATAAAACCAGACAAATCCCGTCTGCCGCCATATTCTTCCGGCAGCAGAGGGAGTTAGAATTGGAGGAGAAGAAAAATGTTAGTATCAGCAACAGAAATGCTTCAGAAAGCAAAAGCAGGCCATTACGCAGTAGGCCAGTTCAACATTAACAACCTTGAGTGGACAAAGGCGATCCTTTTGACAGCGCAGGAGTGCAACTCACCGGTTATCCTTGGCGTATCTGAGGGCGCAGGAAAATACATGGCAGGTTATAAGACCGTTGTGGGCATGGTAAATGGTATGCTCGAAGAACTGAACATCACTGTTCCGGTTGCGCTTCACCTGGATCATGGCAGCTACGACGGATGTATGAAATGCGTAGAGGCAGGTTTCTCCTCTATTATGTTTGACGGTTCTCACTATCCGATTGACGAGAACGTTGCCAAGACGAAAGAGCTTGTTAAGATCGCTCATGAGCACGGCATGTCTCTCGAGGCAGAGGTAGGTTCTATCGGCGGAGAGGAAGACGGCGTAATCGGAAAAGGCGAGTGTGCTGATCCGGACGAGTGTAAGAGAATCGCTGACCTTGGCATTGATTTCCTGGCAGCTGGCATCGGAAACATTCATGGTGTATATCCGGACAACTGGGAGGGCTTAAGCTTCGAGACTCTTGACGCGATCCAGCAGAAGACCGGAGATATGCCGCTTGTACTTCACGGAGGCACAGGTATTCCGGATGATATGATCCAGAAAGCGATCAGTCTGGGTGTTGCGAAGATCAATGTAAATACAGAATGCCAGATCGTATTCGCAGAGGCGACACGCGAGTATATCGAGGCAGGAAAAGACAGACAGGGTAAGGGCTTCGATCCTCGTAAGCTTCTGAAACCGGGCGCAGAGGCAATCATGGCTAAAGTGAAAGAGAAGATGGAGTTATTCGGCTCTGTGGGAAAAGCCTGAAAAATTTTTTGAAATTTCACTTGCCTTTTTGGAGTGATTGAGTTATACTGACAGACGTAGACATGAACAAGGGCGTTCCAAGATAGCTTGGAGTGCCCTTTTTTCATAGGAATCTATAAAAGAACATGAGAAGGAAGGAAATTCAAATGAGCACAGAACTGATCAATGTAGCCGAGATCTTTGGTGAAAACGTCTTCAATGACACTGTAATGCAGGAGCGTCTGCCGAAAAAGGTATACAAGAACCTGAAGAAGACGATCGAGGAAGGCAAAGAACTGGATCTTGAGACGGCGGACGTCATTGCCCATGAGATGAAAGAATGGGCGATTGAGAAAGGCGCGACACACTATACTCACTGGTTTCTGCCACTGACAGGTGTGACGGCGGAGAAACACGACTCTTTTATTTCTGCGCCCCAGCCAAGCGGAAAGGTGCTGATGAGCTTTTCCGGTAAAGAGCTGATTAAGGGAGAGCCGGACGCATCCTCGTTCCCGTCAGGCGGATTAAGGGCCACATTCGAGGCAAGAGGCTACACGGCATGGGATTGTACATCACCGGCGTTCGTAAGACAGGATGCGGCGGGAGCCACCCTGTGTATTCCGACAGCGTTCTGCTCCTATACAGGAGAGGCGCTGGATCAGAAGACCCCGCTTCTTCGTTCTATGGAAGCGATCAATAAACAGGCGCTGCGCCTCTTAAGGCTGTTTGGCAATACGACATCAAAGAAAGTGACTCCGTCCGTGGGACCGGAGCAGGAATACTTCCTTGTAGACGCGGAGAAGTTTGAGCAGAGAAAAGATTTGATCTATGCGGGCCGCACACTGTTCGGCGCCATGCCGCCTAAGGGACAGGAACTTGACGATCACTATTTCGGTACGATCCGTCAGAGAATTGCAGCATTTATGAAAGACGTCAATGAAGAGCTGTGGAAGGTCGGAGTCACGGCGAAGACACAGCATAACGAGGTCGCTCCCGCGCAGCACGAGCTGGCTCCGATCTACGCGGAGGCAAACATCGCGGTAGACCATAACCAGATTGTAATGCAGACACTAAAGAGGGTTGCGTGCCAGCATGGACTTAAATGCCTGCTTCACGAGAAACCGTTCGCGGGAGTGAATGGCTCCGGTAAGCATAACAACTGGTCCATCACGACAGACGATGGAATCAACATGCTTGATCCCGGCAGAACACCTCATGAAAATACACAGTTCCTTCTCGTTCTGACCTGTATTTTAAAGGCAGTTAACATGCATGCGGATCTCTTAAGAGAATCTGCGGCAGATCCGGGAAATGATCACAGACTCGGAGCAAACGAAGCTCCGCCGGCGATCATCTCTGTCTTCCTCGGTGAGCAGCTTGAGGATGTTCTGGAGCAGCTGATCAGCACAGGCGAGGCTACGCACAGCCTGAAAGGCGGCAAACTGGAGACAGGAGTCCGCACTCTTCCGGAACTGTCAAAAGACGCGACAGACAGAAACCGTACCTCACCATTTGCGTTTACCGGAAATAAATTTGAATTCCGTATGGTAGGATCCCGAGACTCAGTGGCATCTCCGAACATTGTCCTGAACACGATTGTGGCGGAGGCGTTTGCGGATGCGTGCGACGTACTGGAGAAGGCGGATGACTTTGATCTCGCGGTACATGATCTGATCAAAAAATATGCGACAGAAAACCAGAAAATCGTATTTAACGGTGACGGCTACTCGGAGGCATGGGTAAAAGAGGCGGAGAGAAGAGGACTTCCGAACATCCGCTCTATGGTAGAGGCAATCCCTGCGATGATTACAGACACAGCGGTCAACCTGTTTGAACGGTTTGGCGTGTTCACGAAAGCGGAGCTTGAGTCACGCGCTGAGATCCAGTACGAGACTTACGCGAAAGCCATCAATATTGAGGCCCGTACTATGATCGATATGGCCAGCAAGCAGTTCATGCCGGCGTTCATCAAATACACAAAGACGCTTGCGGATACAGTAAACGCAGTGACGGCGGCGGGAGCGGACGCATCCGTTCAGAAAGAGTCGCTTGATAAAGTAACGGCTCTCATGGGAGAGACAAAGAAAGCGCTTGACACCCTTATCAGAGTGACAGATGAGGCGGCCGGAAAAGAGGAGGGAGCGGTACAGGCGAACTTCTATCATTCGGATGTATTCCCGGCAATGGAAGCCCTGCGCGCTCCGGTTGATAAACTGGAGATGATCGTGGACAAAGAGGCATGGCCGATGCCCTCCTACGGTGATCTGATTTTTGAGGTCTGAGCAGCTTAACATAATGCGAGAAAACAGAACATAATAAAGATACCTGGCTCCCGGCGGGGGAAGACACACCTCTCTCTCTTTCCCTGCCGGGATTTTTTGTGACGGCAACGAGCCAAAGTCCGGGAGTGCCCGAGACCTTGGCGGCCACTTACACCCCCGGGATGTGCCTTCTGGCACTTCCGGGGATTATATGGTGATTGACGGAAAGCAGGATTTACAATATCATAATAGGGTGGCGAGGCAAGGAGACTTGTTTTTATATTGTGTCAGGAGGAGCGACTGTTGAAAAGAAAGAAAAAACAGATTGCGGAATACCGGTATTACAGGATGCCTGAAGGAAGAAAGGTCTTTGCTCTGCTTGGCGAAAAGTGGATTCAGAATTATGGAAGAGATATTGATTTTCTCCATTTTCATAATTATATGGAGATTGGCTGCTGCTATGACGGGCACGGAGTGCTGACGCTGGGGGAGAAGGACTACCGATTTGAAGGAGGGGAGTTTTCGGTTATACCCCGGAACTATCCCCATACAACGAACAGTGACGGGGACTCCATCAGCCGGTGGGAGTACCTTTTTGTGGATGCGGAAGCGATTCTGAGGGCGGTTTTCAGCGGAACAGGACCGATGCGAACGGAGAAAATTATCCAACGTCTGAATTCAAGAGCGTGGATGCTGAAGATGGAGGACTATCCGGAGCTCGGGGGAATGGTGCGCAGAATTCTGGATACTATGCGGAATAAGGAAGATTTCTATCATGAGGAGGCCACCGGTATGCTTGCCGCTTTTTTCGCGGGGATCGCCCGGCTTACTCCCGATAATGACGAAAAGGAAGAGACCGGGATGGAGGAAAGCAAATTTTCGGGGATGATTTCCCAGGTTTTGGAATATGTAAGCACGCACTACAGCGAGCCTGTCAGAGTGAAAGAACTTGCCGGTATGTGTCATATCAGCGAGACGCATTTCAGGAGAATCTTTTCATCATATATGAATATGAGTCCGATGGAATATGTAAATCAGGTAAGAATCCGTATGGCCTGCGGGCACTTGAAGCGGACGAATGAATCTGTCGCGGACATTGCGGTGAAATGCGGCTTTTCAACCAACTCCACGTTCAATCGCAATTTTAAACAGTTTGTGGGAGTGTCGCCTATGGAATTCAGAAAGCGTCCGGAACACTATGAAAGACAGCTCCTGCAATATGAAATACATACCGAGGAAGGGTGGTAACGAAATGTATGCTGATTACAGAATGGTAGTACAGGTTAAGAGAAAGAAGAAAAAAATGAGCAGAGTGCTCCGGGTTACAATGATTGTATTTGCTGTGCTGTTTGTGCTTATGGGAATCGTCTTCTCCAGGGGGTTTATGCTTCCGGGCTTTCTGATGGCGGCCCTGTACTTTGCATATGACATCTTTAGTCAGAAAGATTATGAATATGCGCTGGAAAACAATCGCCTTTCTGTCGACAAAATCTATGGAAGAAAATACCGCAGACAGAAACATGAACTGAATTTGGAAGAAATGGAAGTGCTTGCGCCCAACTGGCATGATGCTGTGGCGAAATACCGCATAAAAGGCGGCAGCGTGAGGCTGCCAAAATATGATTATACGTCTTATGACGATGCTGTCCCTTATTACACTCTGATCATTACGGAGAACGGGAAAAAGATCAAGCTGCTGCTTGATCTGAGTGATGAGATGATGCATAAAATCAAGCATATGTATCCGAACAGGGTGTTTTTGTCCTGAAAAAGGGGCGAGAATGAAAAACAGATAATGCAAAATGAATAAAAAAGAATTTCGACAAAGTATGAAATAGTGCAAAATCCATAATGAAAGTTGAAAATGCACATTTTTTGAACGAAAATGCAAACTATTTAAGGCTATGCCCTGCTATAATAATATGCAGAAGCAATTCGAACGGCAGAAAAGCGAAAAAGTGAATTGTTTTATAAAAAAAGGAGGACTTGCATTATGAAAAGAAGAGTATTGGCAGCACTGCTGTCAGGAGTAATGGTTCTGTCACTTGCCGCATGTGGAGGCGGAGGCAATGACTCATCATCTGACGGAGGAGACTCCGCATCATCAGGGGACGAGCACACATTGACTCTTTACGCCTGGGATCCGGCATTTAACATCCCGGCTATGGAAGCGGCGGGAGCTGACTACAAAGAGAACGTTGATCCTGACTTTAATCTTGAGATTGTTGAGCAGGGTTCATCCGAGGACGTTGAGACAGCGATTACAACGGCAGGATCAGCCGGCGATTACAGCACACTGCCGGATATTGTTCTGTTCCAGGATCACTACATTCAGCAGTATGTAGCTGATTATCCGGATGCATGGGTGCCGCTTGATGACGTAGATGTTAACTGGGATGATTTCTCAGCTGAGAAACTCGACTATTCCACAATCGACGGCGTACACTACGGCATGCCGGTAGACAACGGTACTGTTGTCTGCGCTTACCGTGTAGATCTTCTGGAGCAGGCAGGACATACAATCGATGAACTGACAGGATGCACATGGGATGAATTTGAGCAGATCGCGCTTGACGTGAAAGAAGCGACAGGCAAATACATGATGTGTATGAACAGCGATGGTAACGATCTTGTCTATATGATGCTGCAGGCTGAGGGCGTATCACAGTTCCAGGACGGAAAACCGTATATCACAGACAATGAGACACTTGTACAGGTTGTTGAAACAATCGTAAGATTCGTTAATGAGGGTATCTGCCTTCTTCCGAACAGCTGGGAGGATTACACCAACACAGCTATCCAGGGGGATCAGGTTGCAGGTGTTATGAACGGTAACTGGATCATTCCGACAATCGAAAAGGTTGAGGCAAACAGCGGTCAGTGGGAGATCACAACAATGCCGACATTCTCCGGTGAAGAGGGATATGCAAGTAACGGCGGTTCTTCCCTGTACATTACATCCAACTGCCAGAATGTAGATCTTGCAAAAGATTTCCTTGAGTACACATTCGGCGGAAGCACAGTTACATACGACAATGCTCTCAGAGACGGCGGAGTGATTTCTACATATGCTCCGGCAGGCGAGACGGAAGTGTACAACGAAGGCGTTGCATACTTCAACGATCAGCCGATCTACTCTGACATCGTTGAGATGGGTACTCATGTAGGCATCGTTGAGCAGAGCCCGTATCACTACTCAGCACGTAACTATATCGGATCTGCCATTGTCAACATTATCAACGGCGCGGATACGATGGATGCCCTTCAGGAAGCTGAAGATCAGCTGAACTTTGAAATGGGCAACTAGTCAGTCGATAAATAAAAAAGAAACGCCAACAGAGGCAGTGAGACGCAGGCAGGGGGCGGAATTGTCCGCGACCCTGCCTGTTTAGCAAAAGGAGGGGCTCTTACGTGAACAAGAAAAGAAAGATGACGCTGCTTCAAAAGCAGTCGGCAGCAGGCTGGGTTTTCCTTCTTCCTGCAACCATACTGATCGCGGTTATGGCATTTTGGCCTATCATCCAGGCTTTTATTATGTCACTGCAGACTGGTTCCAGCGCTAATATGGCATGGTCTGAACCGCTTTTTAACAACTATACGAGAATGTTCCAGGATAAGCTGTTTCTTCGCTCAGTAGGAAACACATTCCTTTATCTTATAATTCAGGTGCCAATCATGCTGATTCTTGCGATTCTGCTGGCACAGCTTCTGAATAACAGAGATCTGAAACTGAAAGGATTCTTCCGTACATGCGTATTTCTTCCGTGTGCGACATCTCTGGTTTCCTATTCACTGATCTTCAAATCTCTGTTTGCGACAGAGGGGCTGATCAACTCGATCCTGGTGGGCCTGGGAATCTTTCAGGAAAATTACAATTTCCTGGGAAATGCTGCCAGCGCTAAAGCTGTTATTATCATTGCCCTGATCTGGAGATGGACAGGTTATAACATGGTATTCTATCTGGCAGGGCTGCAGAACATTGAATATTCTGTATATGAGGCGGCAAAAATAGACGGAGCGAACGGATGGAAGACATTCTGGGGCATTACAGTACCGCTGCTCAAACCGACGATCATCATGACTTTCATCATGTCAATCAACGGTACGCTGCAGTTGTACGATGAGTCAGTAAACCTGACCAATGGTGGTCCCGCAAACGCTACGATTACCATGTCCCATTACATTTACAACAGTTCATTTGGACAGGGTGTTGCGAACTTCGGATACGCAACGGCGATGTCATTCTTTATATTTGTAATTGTGGCAGTATTGGCGATAATCAATATGAAAGTAGGTGATACACGTGACTGAGAAAAAGAACAGAAGTGCAATCCAGCGTCGGTTAATTCCGACATATATTTTCCTGATTATCGTATCCTTTATATCGGTGTTCCCGTTTTACTGGATGATCTCAGCGGCAACAAACACATCCTTCGATGTGGCGAACGGAAAAATTATTCCGGGTACGCATGCACTGGAGAATTTCCAGAACCTGGTGCAGAACACAGAACTTTGGGGAGCAATGGGGAATTCATTCCTTTACGCTCTGGTACAGACGCTTCTGGCGCTCCTTATCTGTTCTCTTGCCGGATTCGGATTCGAGCTGTATCATGACAAGAAAAAGGATCTGGTATTTACCATCCTTCTTCTTGCGATGATGATTCCGCAGGTTGCAACGATAATTCCGCTGTTCAGAATGCTTTCGACATTAAACCTGTTGAACTCTGTGTGGGGCTTTATCCTGCCATCCTTGTCCACGCCGTTCCTGATCATGATGTTCCGGCAAAATTCAAGGAACTTCCCGATCGATGTAATGGAGGCGGCGCGTATTGATGGTCTGAATGAGTTCCAGATTTTCTACCGCATGTATTTGCCGATGATGAAAGCTACATATGCAGCAGCGGCGGTTATCACATTTATGAACGCGTGGAATGCGTACCTGTGGCCCAGAGTTATCATGACTCAGCCAGACGCGCAGACGATGCCGCTGTTGATCGCAAACCTGTCATCCGGGTATGCGACTGATTACGGACTGTTGATGATGGGCGTCCTCTTCTGTTCAGTGCCTACGATGATTGTATTCTTCGTATTACAGAAACAATTCGCAGAAGGTATCACAGGAGCCGTCAAATAATACAGGTGAAAATTTGATGAATAGAAAAGAGCTGCCGCTGATGCGGCGGCTCTTTTTGCGGTGGTGATGGGCCAAAGTCCGGGACTATCCGAGACCCTGGCGATCGCTTACAATCCCGGTATGTGCCTTTTGGCACTTCCGGCGATTGACGGGAGGATCAATTCAGTTTGCGGAACTCGAGGGGAGTGACCCCGACTGTCTTTTTGAAAATCGCGATAAAATGACTTGCGTCGGAAAAGCCGACTCGGTGGCAAATATCCTGTATTTCAAGAGAAGGACTTGTAATCAGAAGCTCTTTTGCCTTTGCGATACGGTATGAAGTCAGGTATTCATAAGCGGAACAGTTGAGATAACGGCGGAACAGACGCGACAGATACTGCGGTGTGACAAACACTTTTCTGCTCATTGCCTCTACACTCAGCGGGAGGTTGTAATTAAGTTCGATTTCTTTTATCACAGGGGAAACATAATTTTGATACAACGGTTCATCGGTGAGCTGTTTTGTATATATCCCGTCCGTGAATGTTAAAAGTATTGTGTAGCAGAGTACAGAGAGCTGCTTTTCATCAGGTGGATGCACATCATACAGTGATACGCATTTTTGGATTAGTCGGGATACCTGCTCACCCTGTCCGCTGTCGATCCGGATGATCTGACGGTTTCCGACGATTTGCGGGATACAGCTTGCGGCTGTTCCGGTGAAGGTAGCAAACTTCGTATACCACTCATCATCTGTACTGCTGTAGGAATGACGGATGAACGGCGCGATCAGAATGCCCTCATTTTCCCGGAGGAGAAAAGAGCCTGAAGCTGTCTCTATTCTGCCGGCTCCTTTTTCGGTCTGGAGATAATGGTAAAACGGATATCCGCCCGGGCGGGTAACGGGATCCTGTTTCCAGTCCTGACCAATGGATTCAAAAGTGAGCGGCTCGCTTACGGGCGTGCTCCGAAATAGAATAGTCATAGTGGTATCTCCTGTTTCAAAATGTTATATTATTTAGTTTAACATGTCATACACTGATCTGTCTATCTGATGTATAATGAATTTACCATACATAAAAGAGGAGGACGTAAAACATGAGGACATTTGACTACAATAAAGTCAGGGATCCGGAGTATTTCAGGGACGGCAGGCTGGACGCCCATTCTGACCACGCGTTCTATGCATCGGAAGCCGATGCCCGCGGTGGGGATTCGGACTTTACGGAAAGCCTTAACGGAATCTGGAAGTTTCACTACGCGAAGACTTATGGATCAGTGATTCCGGGATTCGAGAAGGAGGACTATTCCTGCCGGGACTGGGATGACATCCGTGTACCGGCCCATATTCAGATGGAAGGGTATGACGCGCCGCACTATGTGAATACGCAGTACCCCTGGGAGGGGCGCGAAGACATTCGTCCGGGGGAGATCCCGGAGCACTTTAATCCGACGGCAAGTTATGTAAAGTATTTTACTGTTCCCGAGCGGATGCGGGGAAAGAGGCTCTTTATCTCTTTCCAGGGCGCGGAGAGCAGCATTGTGGTCTGGCTTAACGGAGCGTTTGTGGGATACAGCGGTGATTCCTTTACTCCTTCGGAATTTGAACTGACTGATTATGTGAAAGACGGGGAGAACAAACTGGCGGCCCAGGTGTTTAAGTGGACGGCAGGCAGCTGGTGTGAAGATCAGGATTTTTACCGTTTCTCGGGAATCTACAGAGATGTGTATCTTTATACTGTGCCGGAGGTGCATATCCGTGATCTCAGAATTCGTGCCATTCCAGATGAGACGCTTACGAAAGGTATGCTTGAGATCAGCACGGAGACATGGGGAAATGGAAAAGCCTCCATCCGGCTTGAATATAAAGGAGAAGTCTGCCTTGAAACAGAAAAAGACATTACGGGAGAAGAGGCATGGACCTGGGAGATTGATAAACCCGAACTCTGGAGCGCCGAAGAACCAAAGCTGTATGATCTCACCATTAAAGTTTATGATGCGGAAGGCCGACTCTGTGAGATGATCCCGGAAAAAGTCGGATTCCGCAGATTTGAAATGAAGGATCACATTATGACGCTGAACGGAAAAAGGATTGTGTTCAAAGGGGTAAACCGGCATGAGTTCAGTTCGGTGAACGGAAGGCGTGTTTCTGAGGAGGAACTGCGCAAAGACCTTACTATTATGAAGCAGAACAATATCAATGCCATTCGTACCAGTCACTATCCGAATACATCTCTGATCTATCGTCTGTGCGATGAATACGGACTGTACATGATCGATGAGGTGAATCTGGAATCACATGGTTCCTGGGATACAGCGCAAGCTACGGGAGATTATGACTATATAGTGCCCAACAATAAACCGGAATGGCTGAATATGATGCTGGACCGTGCGAATTCTATGTATCAGAGAGACAAAAATCATCCGTCTATTCTGATCTGGTCCTGCGGGAATGAATCCTACGGCGGTAAAGACATTTATGAGATGTCCCAGCTTTTCCGCAGAGAAGATCCGACCCGTCTGGTACACTATGAAGGGCTTTTCCAGGATCGCAGCTACAATGACACCAGTGATATGGAGAGTCAGATGTACGCACCGGTTGAGAAGATCAAAGAGTTTCTTGCAAAAGACCGAAGCAAACCGTTTATCTGCTGTGAATACACGCACGCTATGGGGAACTCCTGCGGTGCGATGCACAAATATACGGATCTTACCGATACGGAACCTCTCTATCAGGGAGGGTTCATCTGGGATTATATTGACCAGACCATCTATAAGAAAGACAGATACGGCAATGAATTTCAGGCTTACGGCGGTGATTTTGACGAGCGTCCGACAGACTACAATTTCAGCGCGAACGGTATAGTGTATGGAGGAGACAGAGAGCCCTCTCCGAAGATGCAGGAGGTAAAATTCAACTATCAGAATATTACTGCTGAAGTGTCTGCAGGACAGGTAAAAGTCATCAATAAAAATCTGTTTGTAAATACGGATCTTTTTGACTGTGTGGTTACGGTAGACCGCAACGGTGTTCCTATCAGAGAAGAGCGTCTGGAGACGGATGTGGAACCACTGAGTAATAAGATATATGATCTGCCGATGCAGCCGGAGACTTTGCCTGGTGAATATACGGTCACGGTATCATTCCGACTGAAAGAGGCGACTGTCTGGGCTGCGGCCGGTCATGAAGTAGCATTCGGACAGTATACCTATATGGTGAAGGAAGAAAAAAAGGCTTCCGCACGGCCGGTGAGAGTGATACGGAGCAAACATAATATAGGTGTAAAGGGAGAGAATTTTGACGCTCTGTTCTCTGTGCTGGACGGAGGACTTGTATCCTACCGCTACGCCGGGAAAGAGCTGATCAAAGAGATTCCAAAGCCGAACTTCTGGAGAGCTCCGCTAGACAATGACCAGGGGAACCAGATGCCGAAGCGGTATGCCCAGTGGAAGATTGCCAGCATGTATGTATCTCACAAGGACTTCAGAGGAGAAGACTGCTGCAAAATACTGGAGCCGGAAGTGGAAGAAGGAGAAGGAGCGGTGAAAGTGACCTACACTTACCTTATGCCGACGAATCCGGTCAGCGAGTGTACTCTTGCGTATGAGGTGACGGGGGATGGCCGGGTGAAGACGACGCTGTCTTACGATCCGGTGAAAGAACTGGGCGATATGCCGGAATTTGGAGTGCTCTTTAAATTTGACGTGGATTACGACCATGTGAAATGGTATGGTCTTGGACCGGCCGAGACTTATGCCGACCGAAAGAGAGGCGCTAAGCTGGGAATTTATGAAAATCTGGTCAAAGATAATATGGCAAAATATATTGTTCCCCAGGAATGTGGAGCAAAAGAAGATGTGCGTTACGCAGCGGTAACAGACCGCAGGGGAAGAGGCATTCTCTTTGAGATGGACGAAAAGAGCGGCCCGATGATGTTCTCCGCCCTGCCGTACACTCCCCATGAACTGGAAAATGCGAAGCATGCGTATGAACTGCCTCAGATACATTATACTGTTGTGAGGGCGGCACTGGGACAGATGGGAGTTGCCGGCGACGACAGCTGGATGTCATTTACACATCCGGAGTATCTGCTGGATATACAGGAAAAAATAGAATTCACATTCAGTTTCAGAGGAATCTGAATGAGCATAGGAGGCGAAAATGTTAGGAGGAAGGCTGCTGCACGGAGGAGACTATAATCCGGATCAATGGCTGGCATATCCGGAAGTGTTTGAGGAAGATCTGCGGCTGATGAAAGAGGCCAATGTAAACAGCGTGAGTCTCGGAATCTTTGCCTGGGCATCTCTTGAGCCGGAGGAAGGAAGATATGAGCTGGACTGGCTGGATCATATAATTACACGTCTGGGAGGGGAGGATATCCAGGTTGTGCTGGCGACCCCTTCCGGCGCTATGCCGCACTGGCTGACCCAGAAATATCCTGAGGTCATGCAGGTGCAGGCAGACGGGAAAAAGAACCTGCCCGGCAAAAGGCATAATTTCTGCTATACGTCTCCTGTGATGCGGGAGAAGACTGCGGCGATTGACAGGGAACTGTCCAGACGGTTTGGAAAGAGAAAGAATGCAATCCTGTGGCATATTTCCAATGAGCTTGGCGGCAACTTCGGGGACTCTACCTGCCACTGTGAGCTGTGCCAGAAAGCATTCCGGGAGTGGCTTAAAGAAAAGTACGGAACATTGGATAATCTTAATCGCGCATGGTGGAATCATTTCTGGAGTCATACTTATACGGACTGGGAGCAGATCCACAGTCCAGGGCCCCTTGGCGAGATGACGAGTACGGCTCTTGTTGTCGACTGGAGGCGGTTTTCGACTAATCAGATCAGTGATTTCTGTGAAATGGAAATCCGTGCGGTCAGGGAAGAATCAGACTTGCCGGCCACTACGAACTTTATGGATTTCTTCAAGGGGCTGGACTACAACAGATTGAAAAAAGGGCTTGACGTCATCTCCTGGGACAGCTATCCGTTCTGGCATGAACAAAGAGATGAGGTGCCTGTGGCGGTGCGCACGGCGGCGAACCACAGTGTTATGCGTGCTCTGAAGAAGGCTCCGTTTCTTCTTATGGAAAGTACTCCGTCATCCATAAGCTGGAGAAATAATAATCCCCTGAAGCGTCCGGGTATGCATATGCTGTCATCCATGCAGGCGATTGCTCACGGATCTGACTCTGTACAGTACTTCCAGTGGAGAAAAGGGCGCGGCGGATACGAAAAATTCCACGGAGCTGTGCTGGACCATAAGAATGGGAGCAATACACGGACATTTCGTGAAGTGTCGGAAGTGGGAGCGAGACTGGAAGCGCTGAGCAAGAATGTGGAAGGAACCGTGAACCGGCCGAAAGCAGCAATTATTTTTGACTGGGAAAACTGGTGGGCGCTGGAGGATACGCAGGGGCCAAGACTTGATCTGGATTATGTGGAGTGTGTTCTGTCTCATTACAGAGCATTCTGGGAAAAGGGTATTGAAGCGGACCTGATCAATATGGACGCTGATCTGACAGGTTATCAGGTCGTGTCGGCTCCTCTCAACTATATGTACAAATCCGGATATGAAGACCGGGTAAGAAAATTTGTATCAGACGGAGGCGTCTTTGTGACCACGTTTTTCAGCGGCATGGTAAATGAGACGGATCTGTGTTTTACCGAACATCATCCGCTGGAGGATGTGTTTGGTATTGTGCCGGAGGAGATCGATGCCCCGACGGAAGATTTTGAAAATTATTTTGTCTATGAAGGAACGAGGTACCCGGCCCGGAAGATGTGTGAGATTGTTCATGCGAAGAAGGGAACAGAAGTGTTGTCTGTATACGAGCGGGATTTTTATGCCGGGGCTCCGGCGGTGATTCAAAACGCATATGGAGACGGGGCGGCTTACTATCTGGCAGCGGAGTCAGATGATTTGTTTCTGAGAACATTTTATGATACTGTGTTCAAGAAGGCAGATTTGAAGAATGCGTTGGGAACAGAACTCCCATATGGAGTGACAGTAACGGAGCGCACCGGGGTTGACGGAGACCGCGGTATCGTATTTGTGATGAATTTCAGAAATGAACCGGTCTGCGTAGAAGGCACAGGAGAATGGACGGACACCGAGAGCGGAGAGGTTTATAAAGGGAAGTTGGAACTGGAGCCATTTGAGTGCCTGGTGCTGAAATGAAAGAAAAGCTGATTGTCTGATAAGGACAGTCAGCTTTTTTGTGTACCGCCAATGTTGACTTAGATGATAAAATATACTAAGATATGTTCCACTATATACGGCATGATGCGCTAAAACCCGGAAAGGAGACATTAACATGCAGACATCTACAGAACTCAGAAATTTATTAAACCGGATAGACCACCGTGGTTATCCTGCCTACAAAGATACAAAAGGGAAATACCAGTTCCCCGGATATGTACTGTCCATCGATCATGTACAGGGCGATCCCTTTGCGTCACCGTCGAAAGTCAGTGTACATGTGACCGGGCGCACAGCAGGTTTTCCGAAAGAATTGTACGGAGGAGATCACCAGAGGGTTGCTCTTCAGGACGAGCTGACCCGCCAGTTCGGAAGACGGGCTGAGCGATTTGCTTTTAGAGCGAAAGGCTCGGGAAAGAGCGGTCTCATTTCTGTGAGTCGCTGCGGTCAGGAAGTGCTGGAGCGGACTGCGTGTCGACTCGATCCAAAAAGCGGAGATGTCGTGCTTCGGATGGAGATTGGTTTCCCTGCCAACGGTCGGACGATCAATGCCCGGGAGCTGGAGAAGATTCTGTTTGAATTCGTTCCGGAGTGTGTCAAAGGCGCCCTGTTTTATAAAAATATAGATGCCCGGCGGCTGCGAAAAATCATTGATCTTGCGGAAGACCAGCATTGCATTCGGGAAACGCTCCCCAAACTGGGGCTCTGTGCATTTGTGGCAAACGGCAGTGTGCTGCCGAGAGAATCAGGAGTTTCACCGCGTCCGATGAAAGGGGGCGTGACGTTCCAGTCGCCAAAGGAACTGGAAGTGACGATGGAACTCCCCCATCGGGGAAAGATTTCCGGTATGGGAATCAAGAAAGGAATCACCCTCATCGTAGGAGGTGGGTATCACGGCAAATCCACCCTGCTTAAAGCATTGGAACTGGGAGTATATGATCATATTGCGGGGGATGGCAGAGAATATGTCATCATGGATCGTACGGCGATGAAAATACGGGCGGAAGACGGACGCAGTATACAGAAGACAGATATTTCCATGTTTATTAACGACCTGCCCAACGGAAAAGATACTGTAGGTTTCTGTACAGAGGACGCCAGCGGAAGCACATCCCAGGCAGCAAATGTGGTGGAAAGCATCGAGGCGGGAACCTCGCTTCTGCTGATCGATGAGGATACCAGCGCGACGAATTTTATGATCCGTGATGAGCTCATGCAGAGGGTTATTCACCGGGATATGGAGCCGATTACGCCTTTTATCGAGCGGATCAGGGAGCTGTATGATGATTACGGCGTTTCGACAGTGATCGTCGCGGGAAGCTCGGGCGCTTATTTTCATATCGCGGACACGATCATACAGATGGACCGTTATGTGCCGAAAGATATTACCGTATATGCGAAGAAAGAAGCGGAGGCCTTTCCGGCAGTCAGCGGTCCGGAATCCCCGGCCGAAAAGCCGGATTTCAGACGGTGTCCGGAACCTTCACGCTCATTTAAGGGAAATGACCGGATCAAGATGAAAACTATGGGCCGGGAAGCGGTCATGATCAACAAAGAGACGATAGATCTGAGATATGTAGAACAGATTACGGACAGTGAACAGGTGACGGCACTTGGGTACTGCATGAGATATGCCCAGAAACATATTCTGGATGGGAGAAAGGATCTCAGGGAGATCGTGGATGAACTGGAGCGGATGATAGAAGCCAGGACTTTATCGGCGCTCTGTGAGAGCGGTTCCAGTGTTGCAGGCATGGCTATGCCCCGAAGACAGGAAATATTCGCGTGCTTTAACCGGTACCGCGGTTTGAAGCTGTGACTGCGGGCCGCATCAGAAAGATGAACGAAGGGGAGGAAGAAAGGCGGAGCTGACATGAGGTTTTTTCACTTATCAGATTTACATATAGGAAAACAACTGCATCACTATAATCTCCGGGAGGATCAGGAGCATATCCTTGGGGAGGTTATTTCCTATGCGGAAACGCTCCGACCCGATGCAGTAGTGATAGCGGGAGATGTTTATGACAAATCGGTTCCGTCCGGTGAGGCGGTTTCTCTGTTTGATGACTTTCTCACCAGAATGTCTGAAATAGAGCCGGCCATACCGGTTCTTATTATTGCCGGGAACCACGATTCGCCTCAGAGGCTCGACTATGCGAGCCGGCTCCTGGGGAGCCGTCGGATCTATATCGCCGGGAAAGCGCCGGAAACCGAGAGAGAACATCTGAAAAAGATTACCCTGACAGATAAGTTTGGCACAGTACATTTTTATCTCCTGCCATTTCTGAAGCCGGGATATGTGCGTTCGCTGACGGGAGGAGAACTGCCTCAGAGTTATACGGCTGCGGTTGAGGCAGTACTGAACAGGGAGAAGATTGATCTGCGGGAGCGCAATGTTCTCGTATCCCACCAGTTTTACACAGGAACAGGGGGGATGCCTGAGACATGCGATTCGGAACTCCTAAGCGTAGGCGGGATTGATAATGTAGATATCTCCGTCATAAAAAGCTTTGACTATGTCGCGCTCGGACATCTTCATGGAGCTCAGAAGGTGGGCGAAGAACACATTCGCTACTGCGGTACTCTTCTGAAATATTCTGTAAGTGAGGCGGGACAGGAGAAAACGCTCCACATGGTAGAAATTGGAGAAAAGGGCAGTCCTGTAAAGGTGGAAAAGCTTAAGCTTCATCCGCTGCGCGATGTGTGCAGGGTGAGAGGGAATCTGGCGGACATCATCAACAATGGAGAATCCGTCCGCAGGGAGGACTATGTGAGCGTGACTCTTACTGACGAGACAGATCCATATAAGCCTAAGGAACAGCTGGAAAAGGTGTACAGCCGTATTCTTGAGGTGAGGATGGACAATACGCGCACTCGCAAAAAACTGGAATTTGCGGAAGAAGAAATCAGACTGGATAATCCTCTGCAGACTTTTGCTGATTTCTATTCTGAAATGCATGGCCGTCAGATGTCAGGGGAGGAAGAGGAGATCCTAAAACACACTTATGATAAAGTAAAGGGGGATGCGCAATGAGACCGATAAAGCTTACGATGTCGGCGTTTGGCTCTTACTCCGGAACAGAGACCATTGATTTTACTCAGATACAGGGAGGTCTGTTCCTCATCACAGGCGACACCGGCGCGGGGAAGACAACTGTGTTTGACGCCATTACTTATGCCCTTTATGACAGGACAAGCGGCGGAGTGCGTGACGGCAATATGATGCGCAGCCAGTATGCCTCGGAAGATACGGATACTTATGTGGAATACACCTTTTCCTATCGTGGGGACGAGTACACGATCCGGAGGAATCCCGAATATATGCGTCTGGGAAAGCGGAAGAACGCGGACGGCACGATCCGGCTTGTAAAAGAGTCGTCCAAGGTGAGCCTGCTTCTGCCCGGTGGGAGGGAGTATCAGGGAAAGAAGCGGGAGATCGACCGGAAGATTGAGGAGATTGTCGGGTTGGACGCCGGGCAGTTTACCCAGATAGCGATGATTGCCCAGGGAGATTTCCTGAAGCTTCTGCACGCCGAGTCAAAAGAGAGAAAAAAGATTTTCTCCAGAATTTTTCAGACCCAGATCTACTGGAGAATGCAGGAGGAACTAAAAGAGCAGGGAAAAAGCATCCATATCAGACTAAGAGAAAATGAAGCGGATATCAAACGGGAGATGAAGCGAGTAAATGCCGGATATTCTGAATGGGAAGAAGCGAGTATAAAGGCGGGCATTTCATTGTCCGGGCAGAAGGCTGCCTGGGATGAACTTCTCAACCGTGACATGCCTCCGGCAGAAGAGGTTACAGAGACGCTCAGCCGGATTTTAAAAAGCGGGAAGAGCCTTTCGGCCAGTATTGCCGGGGAGGAGTCAGAACTGCAGAAAAAGTCTGACAGACTGCTTGCCCTGCTCGAAAAAAAGCAGGAGACAAACCGATTATTTGACCTTCTTGACAAGGCGATGGAAACGTACCGGAGCCTGGAGGAGCGCCGAAAGGATTTTGAGGAACTGAACCGGCAGGCGGCTAAAGGAGAGCGTGCGGAACGGGCCGGAAGCCTGGAAGTGCAGGCTCTCCGTACAAAGCGTGATCTGGAACAGACAAAATCACAGATTCGCGCCCAGATTGCGTGGAAAGAAGCGCATGAAGAGGAGGAGAGAAGCCGAAAGGACGAGACGCGTCGCCTTGAGGAGGCTCTGGCGAAGTCAGAGCCCGGGATGCAGGAGGAGATCCTGCGTCTGAAAGAGATGGTTCCCAGGTACTTGGGCGTTCGCGAATTAAAAGAAAAATATGATAGGTATACCGCCGAGATGAATCACATTATGGATGCATGCCGGAAAGCCTCGGAGGACTATGAGAATCTTTACCGGAAATTTTTCGCAGGCCAGGCAGGGCTTATGGCAACAGAACTGGAAGAAGGAGTGCCCTGCCCGGTATGCGGTTCTGTTCATCATCCGAAGAAAGCGAAACTCTCCGGCAGCGTTCCGGATCAGGAAGCGGTAGAGCGGGCGAAAAAGCGAAGAGATGACCTGGAGCAAAAGAGGGCGAAGATTCAGGAAGTGTACCAGGATACCCGTGCCCGCCTTGCGGCGCAGGAGGAGGTTCTCGGGAAAGACTGGCTCTCAGAGAAAGAGGCGAGAGCCCGTCTTGCGTCGTTGGAACAGCAGCTGAAGGAAAAAAGGGAAACGCTCAGAGACGCTCAGGAGGGCTATCGCAAGTGCGTGGAAGAGAGCAGAAAGAGAGACGGACAGCTCGACAGCCTCGCCGCGCAGAGGGATGAGTTAAAGAAGCGCTTTGAGGAGGAGTCAGAAGCGTTTCGGGAAGAGATTAAAAAACAGCAGTTTCAAGACCAGGCAGAGTACCGGGACGCAAAACAGTGGATCTCGGACTGGCAGGAGAAAGACCGGCGGGTAAAGGAATACGAGAGAAATGTTCTTCAGTGCCGCGCTCAGATTGAAACACTGAAGAAGCAGACGGAGGGCAGGTCGAGAGAGGATCTTGAAGCGGATCGGGCGCGCCAGCAGGAGATCGCGGCCAAACTCAGGGAAAAGCGGAAGCAGAGCATGGAACTGCATGGCGTATACGTCACGAACAGAAACGCGTACGAGAATCTGAAAAAATATTTCGGTTCTCAGGAAGAACTGAGAAAACAACATGAGATAATCGGAAATCTGAGCCGCACTGCCAACGGAAACTTAAGCGGCAGCGTGAAACTGGATTTTGAGACCTTTGTCCAGCGGAAATATTTCCGTCAGATCATCCGCGCTGCGAACCGGAGGCTTGCCCGCATGACTTCCAATGAGTTTATTCTTCAGTGCCGGGGGATCGGCGCGCTGAGCAGTCAGGGCCAGGCGGGACTGGATCTGGATGTGTATGATCTGGTCACAGACTCTGTGCGGGATGTGAAGTCTTTGTCTGGCGGGGAATCTTTTATGGCGGCGCTTTCTATGGCGCTTGGGCTGGCTGATATTGTGCAGAATACGGCAGGGGCGGTCAGCCTTGAGACAATGTTTGTGGATGAAGGGTTCGGCTCTCTGGATGATGTTTCCCGGGAACGGGCGATACAGATATTAAAAGAGCTGGCCGGAGAAAAGGGGCTGGTGGGTATAATCTCTCATGTCAATGAATTGAAAGAGCAGATCGACTGGAAACTTAATGTTACAAAAACAGAGCATGGCAGCCGTGCATCGTGGGTATTATAAGTGGTATAATAAAAGAAAAGAAAGCTCTGTAAAGGAAGTGATCGTATGCTCAACAGATCGATACAGACGACGGTGGTACTTCTGATGACTGTCTTGCTGGCGGCGGCAGCGGTTACTGTGTATGTAGCTGTGCCTGCTGAGGAACCGACGGAAGATATGCAGACTGAAGAAACCGCTGGTAATGACAGTATTATAGCGGCAGGACTGGAGGGGAAGCAGGAGGTTCTGGCCACGGTTCTCGGAGACAGTATAGCGAAAGGGTATTCCGGTGATGAAGGCGTGACTATTGAGCCGTACAGCAGTCTTGTGATGAAGCGGATGTCTGAGGAGTATGGATTTCGGTATGAGATCTCGAACTATGCCAGAAACGGCCTTGATTCCAGGGGGATGAATACGAAAGTTCTCACAGATGAACAGGTCCGCGCCAGTCTGGGCCGGGCTGATATTATATTTATTACGATCGGGTCTAATGACCTTCTTAATGAATGCAAAAGCGCTGTGCAGGATATTTTGAACACGGAAACCAGGTATAAAAGCGCGGGCGAAGCCCTGGAGGTGCTCAAAGAATCGGCAAAAGAAAACCCGTTTCTTATTTTCAGCATCATCGGCGCTCTTGAGCAGTGGAATTACCGTACATTTGAGAGTAACTGGCTGGAAATGATGGATACGGTGTGCTTATTAAAAAAAGATGACGCCCGGATTGTTGTGACTAATATTTACAACCCGGTCGCCAACTTGAATATTCCGCCCACTATGGATAACGGAGTGGAAAATGTGATCGGAAATATGAATCAGATCATAGACAATCATACCCAGGAATACGGGTATCAGGTGGCCGATCTTTTCCGTTCGGAAGTCTGCGATCATGTCCAGTCGGACGGTCTGCACCCGGATCAGGACGGGCAGCAGCTTATCGCGGATCTGATCTGTGGAGAAAAGCTACATTTTTAATAGTTGGACACTGTAAGCGGGCAGAGTAATCTGTCCGTTTAGTGTTATAATATCCTCCGGTTTTCCGACGGACGTCTTATTTCCATCGGAATACATTATGCACCGGGTGAATGTTCCGTTTAGTTCATGGTTACCGGCAGTATACTCGGAATCAGACGCGTTGATTGCCACAAGAACCCGCTCGCCTTCTGTTTTGCGCTCAAAGATGAGCTGGTGATTGGTGATCACGACATTGCGATATGTTCCGTTACAGAGCGCGTCGCTCTCTTTGCGCAGGGCGATCAGCTCCCGGATAAATGAGGTCAGCTCATTGGGAGTTGGATCGTCAAAGCAGGGGCGAAGCGCATAGTCGTTATCCGGGGTTTTTGCCCCTTCCTCGCCCCATTCGCTTCCATAATAGAGGCACGGAATACCGGGCATTCCAAAGAGAAGTCCGTATGCCAGAGGGATATGTTTCTTGTTTGTGAGAATTGTGGCAAGTCTTGATACATCATGATTGTCTACGAATGTCATAAGATGCTTACCCCTGTAGATACACCACTCTTCCGGGCCGTACTGACGGTTCAGCGAATGCGCGATCTCGAACATGTTCATACTGTTAAAGCTGGAATAGATTCCTTTGTAGCATTCATAGTTTGTACAGCTGTGCAGCATTTCGTCGTTGACGATCCGGTTGTAATCCCCGAAGAGAACCTCGCCGATCAGGGCAAAGCGCGGCTTGACTTCCTCGCAGAAACGACGCAGCTGTCTCATGAAATTATGGTCCAGACTGTAGGCTACGTCAAGCCGCAGTCCGTCGATGCCGAATTCCCCGATCCACATCTTTACGCAGTCAAGAAGATAGTCTGTCACCGCCGGATTCTGAAGGTTGAGTTTGACCAGCTCAAAGTGCCCTTCCCATCCTTCGTACCAGAATCCGTCGTTGTAGCCGCTATTCCCGTCAAAATTAATGAAGAACCAGTCTTTATAAGGGGAGTTCCACTTCTTTTCCAGTACATCTTTAAATGCCCAGAATCCTCTTCCTACATGATTAAATACTCCATCCAGCATGATCTTAACTCCGTGCGCATGGAGTTTTTGACAGACTTCCTTAAAGTCGTCATTTGTGCCGAGACGGCAGTCGATCCTGAGAAAATCACGTGTGTCATAGCCGTGATTGTCAGATTCAAAGACCGGATTGAGGATGATCGATCCGATGCCCAGTTCCTGCAAATATTCCGCCCACTTTCCGATTTTCAGTATGCGGTGTTCGGTCACCCCGTCGTTGTGAACAGGCGCGCCGCAGAATCCGATGGGATATATCTGATAAAAAGTTTCATTGTAAGCCCACATGATTAAGTTCCTTCCTTATGTCCGTTTTGCGGATTGTGTGTAGTCCTGAGGGAGCGATGTCTCCTGCTTTGGACAGGTCTTTCACACAATACGAGACTTATTATACCATATCCGAAGGTGAAATAGAAGAAAACAGGCGGAAATAATGGAAATGCTCGAAAAAAATCTTGACACAGAGATTCGGTAGTACTATAATATTACAGCATGACTACAGGAGAAACAGTATGCGCCATAGCCCCGGAGTATGCTGATTTCAAATATACAAGTAATACTGAAACGTTATCTGATGATTTTATAGGAGGAATACCCATGAAAACTTATATGGCTAACCCTGACAAGATTGAAAGAAAATGGTATGTGGTAGATGCCGAGGGATGCACGCTGGGACGTCTTGCTTCTGAGATTGCGAAAGTGCTCAGAGGAAAGAACAAACCGGAGTACACACCGCACATCGATACAGGCGATTATGTGATCGTTGTAAATGCAGAGAAAGTAAAAGTAACAGGTAAGAAACTTCAGCAGAAGATCTACTACAATCACTCCGAGTATGTAGGCGGTATGAGAGAGACTACACTTGCTGAGATGATGGCAAAGAAACCGGAGAGAGTGATCGAGCTGGCTGTTAAAGGAATGCTCCCGAAAGGACCTATGGGAAGAAGCATGATTAAGAAACTTCATGTTTACGCTGGCCCAGAGCATGCGCATCAGGCTCAGAAGCCGGAAGTTCTGACATTTTAGGTAGAGGTTGAAAGGAGGATATAACAGTGGCTAATGCAAAATACTACGGAACAGGAAGAAGAAAAAAATCAGTAGCAAGAGTTTATCTTGTACCTGGAACAGGTAAGATCACAATCAATAAAAGAGACATCGACGAGTATCTCGGACTTGAGACGCTGAAAGTTGTTGTTCGCCAGCCGCTTGTGGCTACAGGCACAACAGACAAATTCGATGTGATCGTAAACGTGAACGGCGGTGGTTACACAGGACAGGCAGGCGCGATCCGTCACGGTATCGCAAGAGCGCTTCTGGAGGCTGACGCTGATTACAGACCGGTTCTTAAGAGCGCAGGATTCCTGACTCGTGACCCGAGAATGAAAGAGCGTAAGAAATACGGACTTAAAGCAGCTCGTAGAGCTCCGCAGTTCTCCAAACGTTAATCAAATACAGCTATATACGATTCAGAACGCCGCAAGGCGCTGTAAAGCCTCCCAGGACATTTGTTCCGGGAGGCTTTTTATGATGGTAATCATGGAGAACGGTGCTACTTAAATACAAACACCGGCAGCGGCGGATGATTTCCCCTGTTATAATATTCATTCAGAATTACCGTGTATTTATCAGCGGGCAGTTCTTTTAAAAATTTCAGGATGAATTCCCGCTCTTCGAATCCTGTGTCTCCTCCGCTGTATATGCACAGGCTCATCATTCCGCCGGGTTTTAGAATGTCAAGGCCTTTCTGTACAGCTTTCAAACTGGTATCCCACCTGGTGGCGATGCTGTGATTGCCTCCGGGCAGATAGCCGAAGTTAAAGCATATGGCATCAGCAGTCTCAGAAGAGAGATAGCGGTCCATATTTTCATGCCCGTCGAGAATCAGAGTGGCTCTTTGGATGCAGTCGTTTTCTGACAACAGCGCTTTCGTGGTTTCCAGTGCCTGTGTCTGTATATCAAACGCCCACACATGCCCTTCTGTTCCGGCCAGTCTGCATAGAAAGAGAGTGTCCTTGCCGTTTCCCATTGTCGCGTCGACATAAATTCCTTCCGGTTTGATCTGGGAGCGCAAAATAGTGTGGCACCAGTATGTGATTTGTGACTGCTTCATTTTCTTCTCCTTTGGCGACCGCTTTTGCCTATTATATCAGAGTTTTTTCTTCTCTCAAATATCGAAAATGCTTACTTCCGTGTTAAAATTGTGCTAAAATATGTAATAGTGAGACCATCTAAAGGCCGTTACAGCGTTGTACCGGTCTTTCTTTGGCTATACTTTAGGGAAGCGGGAAAGATAAAATATTATGAAAGAAGGAGGTATTTGATGCTCAGCAGAGGAGACGCGGTTGTTTATAAGTGCAGAGGATTGTATAAGGTGGAAGATATTGGCCCCCTTGATTTTTCTTTTGTAGATAACAGGAAACAGTATTATACGCTTCAATCTGTGGAGGATGCGGGGGACAAGGCATATGTTCCCACGGAAGATGGAACGAATATACGCCGCCCGGTGAGCCGTGAGGAAGCGCTGGAGCTGATCGATCGTATTCCGGACATTGAGGCGCTGCAGGTGAAGAATGAAAAACTCAGAGAGCAGGAATATAAAAACTGTATTGCCGGCTACTGCCCTGAAAATTGGGTGAAGGTACTAAAGACAACATACAGGCGGACAAAAACGAGAGGCAGTATCACAAGTCTTGACAGAAAATATCAGATGCTGCTCGAACACGCTCTTTACAGCGAGTTCTCTTTCGCGCTTGGAATACCGGCAGAAGATATAGAGAGTTTTATCGCGGAGCATATAGAGAGTTTTATCGCGGAGCATGTGGAAACAATGAAGGAGTAAGGGCCGATGAGGCCCGGTTAACGCGCGGCGGCCGGGGCCTCATTTACCATCTACTTGCGCAAACAGCACACGCATGATATACTTCTCCTGATAATATTTTATTAGGAGGATTTATTTTTATGGACGGGGACCCTGCGGGGAACACTATTATTTTTGACTTGTTACTGTTGTTATTTTTTACGTTGATGAACGCTTTTTTTGCCGGAGCCGAGATGGCTGTTGTGTCGGTGAATAAGAACCGGATCCGAAGCCTTGCGGAAGACGGCAATAAGAAAGCGAAAGTGATAGAGGGCCTGTTTGAGGATTCTACAAAATTCCTCTCCACTATCCAGGTGGCGATCACGTTCGCGGGATTTTACTCATCGGCTTCTGCTGCGGCCAGCATCTCGCCGGTGCTCGCTCAGTCGCTTGGCGATATGGGCATTCCGTACAGCAGCCAGATCGCGCACAACGGTGTGACGCTGATTCTGATGTTCTTTAATCTTGTGTTCGGTGAACTGGTGCCGAAACGTATCGCGCTTCAGAAGGCAGAGGCATTCAGTATGCTGACAGTTATGCCGATTCACTATATTTCGATTATATTATCACCGTTTATCAAGCTGCTCTCTGTATCGACCAAGCTGGTGCTTAAACTCCTTCATATGAAGACGGAGGATCAGGAAGAAGCCGTCACAGAAGAGGAAATCAAGGCTCTTCTGAAGATGGGAAATGAGAGCGGTACCTTTGATGACGATGAACGGGAAATGATCGATTCGGTATTTGCGTTTGACGACAGGACAGCCCGGGAGATCATGGTGCCAAGGCGCGATGTGGTTACGATCGACATCGACGAGCCTTTTGAGGAGCTGATCGACGAGATTCTTGAGACGAGACACAACAGGATTCCTGTTTATGAGGAGAATATAGACAATATCATCGGTGTCCTGCATGTTAAGGATGTGATGATTGAACTGCGTAAAAACAGTCCGGAGCAGATGGATATCAGGGCAATGCTCCATGAGCCGTTCTTTGTTCCGGAGACGAAAGAGGCGGATGAGCTGTTCCGCACGATGCAGGAGGCAAGGCATCATATGGCGATCCTTGTGGACGAGTATGGCGGATTCTCGGGTATTGTCACCATTGAAGACCTGGTAGAGGAGATTATGGGAGACATCAATGAAGAGTATGAGGAAGTTGTGCCTGAGATCGAGGCAGTCAGCGAAGATGAATACCGTTTAGACGGCAGTCTTCTGATTGATGACCTGAATGAGGAACTGGGACTGAAACTTGAGACGGAGAATTACGACACGCTCTCGGGGTATCTTATAGAGAAGCTGGGTCATATACCGGCGAAAGAAGACCGGGATGTAATAGAGGAGGAGAACCTTATCTTTACTGTGGAGGAAGTCAAAGACAATCGAATCAGCAGAGTCAGGATGCAAATTCTCCCAAAGAATGATACAGAAGAGGAAGAAGCAGTAAACGACTGAAAGGAGACGCAGTGATATGAAGATGCTGTCAATCGAAGAAGAGCTTAAAAACAATGCCTATCCGGGAAGAGGTGTTATATTGGGAAAGACGCCGGACGGGAAAAGGGCTGTTGCCGCTTACTTTATCATGGGGCGCAGCGAGAACAGCCGGAACCGTATTTTTGTGGAGGACGGCGAGGGGATTCGCACGCAGGCGTTTGATCCGTCAAAACTGACGGATCCCAGCCTGATCATATATGCTCCGGTTCGGGTGCTCGGCAACAAGACGATTGTGACGAATGGAGATCAGACGGATACGATCTATGAGGGAATGGACAGGCAGCTTACGTTTGAACAGTCTCTGCGTGCCAGAGAGTTTGAACCGGACGGTCCTAACTATACGCCGCGTATTTCCGGCATCATGCATATAGAGAACGGCGCGTACAATTACGCGATGTCCATCTTAAAGAGCAATAACGGCAGTCCGGAAGGATGCAACCGGTATACGTTTGCGTATGAAAACCCGGCGGCGGGAGAAGGACACTTTATCCACACTTATCTGCGTGACGGCGATCCGCTTCCCAGCTTTGAAGGGGAGCCGAAACTCATCGCTGTTCCAGATGACATGGACGAGTTTACGAATCTTCTGTGGAACAGCCTTAATGAGGACAACAAGGTTTCTCTTTTTGTCCGCTATATCGATATTGAAACAGGGGAATATAAGACAAAGATCGTCAATAAAAACACTTAAGGAGCAGATGAAACGATGAAAGAATTTGAACTGAAATATGGCTGTAACCCGAATCAGAAACCGTCAAAAATCTATATGAGCGACGGCAGCGATCTTCCGATCGAGGTGCTTTGCGGCCGGCCGGGGTATATTAACTTTCTGGACGCTTTTAACGGCTGGCAGCTGGTGAGTGAGTTGAAGAAAGCGACCGGGCTTCCTGCGGCGACATCTTTTAAGCATGTATCGCCTGCGGGCGCGGCGGTAGGACTTCCGCTTACGGACACGCTTGCGAAGATCTACTGGGTGGACGATCTCGGAGAGCTGTCGCCGCTGGCATGCGCGTATGCGCGGGCGAGAGGCGCTGACAGGATGTCTTCTTTCGGAGATTTCATCGCACTGTCTGACATCTGCGACGCTGATACAGCAAGATTGATCAAAAGAGAGGTTTCAGACGGGGTTATCGCGCCGGGATATGAGCCGGAGGCGCTGGAGATCTTAAGAGAGAAGAAAAAAGGGAATTACAATGTGATCAAGATCGATCCCGAGTATGCGCCCGCGGCGCTGGAGCACAAGGATGTGTTCGGGATCACCTTCGAGCAGGGGAGAAATGAATTAAATATTGACAAAGATTTCTTCTCGGATATTGTGACAGAGAACAGAGATCTCACAGATGAAGCAAAAATTGACCTGGCAATCTCTATGATTACGCTGAAATATACTCAGTCTAATTCTGTGTGCTATGTAAAAGATGGACAGGCCATTGGAATCGGAGCAGGGCAGCAGTCCCGTATTCACTGTACCCGACTTGCCGGGCAGAAAGCGGACAACTGGTGGCTCCGTCAGTGCCCGAAGGTGATGAACCTTCCCTTTAAGGAAGGTATCAAACGGGCGGACAGAGACAATGCGATTGACCTGTACATCGGAGAGGAATATATGGATGTGCTGTCAGACGGCGCATGGGAGAATATTTTTACGGAAAAACCGGATGTATTTACCCGCGAGGAGAAAAGGGCGTGGCTGGATCAGTTGACAGACGTTGCACTCGGCTCAGATGCATTCTTCCCGTTTGGCGACAATATCGAACGCGCGCACAAAAGCGGCGTCAAATATATCGCGCAGCCGGGTGGTTCCGTCCGAGATGACAATGTGATCGCGACATGCAATAAATACGGTATGGTGATGGCGTTTACAGGTATCCGTCTGTTCCATCACTAAGAAGGCGGTATATATGGTATTGGAGACAAGAAGCCCGAAAGAGACTTTTGAAGCGGGAAAAAAACTTGGAGAAGAAGCAGTCCCCGGACAGGTGTTTACCCTGACCGGGGAACTTGGCGTAGGGAAAACTGTCTTTACCCAGGGGCTGGCGAAGGGGCTGGGGATCGAAGAGCCGGTTAACAGCCCCACCTTTACTATCGTTCAGGTATATGAAGGAGGCAGGCTGCCATTCTATCATTTTGATGTGTATCGCATCGGCGATGTGGAAGAGATGGAAGAAGTTGGATATGAGGACTATGTGACGGGAGATGGAGTCTCTCTGATCGAATGGGCGAATCTGATCGAGGAGATCCTGCCCCAAAAGCGAACAGAGATTCTGATTGAAAAGGATCTGGAGCAGGGGTTTGATTACCGGAAGATCACGGTTCGGGAAATAGTATAGAAGAAAGCGGGACGGTATATGAGGGTATTGGCGATAGACAGTTCGGGTCTGACAGCCTCGGCGGCGATTGTTGAGGAGGATCAGACAATCGTGGAATATACGACAAATTTCAAAAAGACACATTCTCAGACGCTTCTGCCGATGATCGATGAGATGACACGGATGGTTGACATCGACCTGGCTTCGATAGACGCGATTGCGATTTCGGGAGGCCCCGGCTCGTTTACAGGACTTCGGATAGGTTCTGCCACTGCGAAAGGACTGGGACTGGCCCTCGATAAACCGCTGATCCATGTGCCGACGTTAGAAGCGATGGCATACAGCATCTACGGGTGCGAGGATATCATCTGCCCGATTATGGACGCCAGACGCAGCCAGGTGTACACCGGTCTCTATACGTTTGTTCCTAAAAAGGAAGAGAGAGAGACTCTGTTTGATGAACGGTCTTTTCAGATTATGAGGGTTCAGATGGCAGTTTCTGTGGAAGAACTGATCCGGCATCTGAATGTCTACCGGAGGAGGGTAGTGTTTTTAGGAGACGGAGTTCCGATCTACAGGGAAATGCTGGAAAAAGGCCTGAAAGTTCCTTATGCGTTCGCCCCACCTTTTGCCAACCGGCAGAGAGCGGCCGCAGTGGGAGCGCTCGGTATCCGGTATTACCGGCAGGGGAAATTCGAGACAGCAGCGGAGCATAAGCCGGAATATCTGCGTGTCTCCCAGGCGGAACGGGAGAGAGCCCGGAGGGAAAAGGACGCAGTGCCGCAAGTGCGCAGGATGGTCAGGGAAGACGGCGCGGCAGTGGCTGAGATGGAACATCAGCTCTTTTCTGACGCGTGGAGTGAAAAGTCTGTTTTGGAGACGTTGGAGCAGGAGAAGACGATCTGTCTGCTGGCGGAAAAAGCAGGGCGTACTGCCGGATACCTGCTGGCATATACTGCCGCGGACGAAGCGGAGATCGCCAGGGTTGCCGTCGTAAAAGAACTGCAGAGACAGGGGGTGGCCCGTGCCCTTCTGGCGGAGCTGGAGTCCATATGCCGGACAGGAGGAATACGAAAAATACTTCTGGATGTGCGCTGTAGCAACAGTTCGGCAAGGGCGCTGTATGAGCGTGCCGGCTACAGGGAAGACGGGATCAGACAGCGGTTTTATGAGAATCCGCAGGAGGACGCGATCTTGATGAGCCGGGATGTGACAGACTGGAAAATACCACACAGCGACGGCAGCGGTTCCCACTAGGAATTATACTGCCGATTCGTTATACTGTAGGCGTGACAACAAAGAGAAACTGTTTATACAGGAGGAAATTGTATGCGCCAGTATGAATTGAAAAAAACAAAAGAGATCAATAAGATCATCTGCAACCAGTGCGGAAAAGAAATACCGGTGATCGACGGAATTCCCAGAGAAGGCGTGTTCAGCGCTGATTATGAATGGGGATATTTTTCGGATAAAGATGGAGAGAGACATAGTTTTGATCTGTGTGAATCCTGTTATGACAAGCTGGTGGAATCTTTCCGGCTGCCTGTGGAGATAGAAGAATAAGACAGAGGAATCATATGTTAGATGTTTGTTTGCTTGGGTGCGGCGGTATGATGCCGCTCCCTTATCGTTATCTGACCGCTCTGATGACCCGCTTTAACGGCAGCAGTCTGCTTATAGACTGCGGGGAGGGCACGCAGATCGCGGTGAAAGAAAAAGGGTGGAGTTTTAAGCCTATTGATGTGATCTGTTTCACTCACTATCACGGTGATCATATCAGCGGGCTGCCGGGGCTTCTTCTCACGATGGGAAATGCTGACCGGACAGAACCCCTGACTCTCATCGGTCCAAAGGGACTGGAGAGAGTTGTAGGATGTCTGAGAGTGATCGCGCCGGAGCTTCCGTTTCCGATTGTTTATAAAGAAATACAGGGGGCGGAGCAGATCTTTGAGATGAATGGATACAGGATCAAAGCGTTCCGAGTCAATCACAACGTGCTCTGTTACGGGTATACCCTGGAGATCGACCGCGCGGGCAAGTTTGATGCCGGGCGGGCGAAGCAGCAGGATATTCCGCTGAAATACTGGAGTCGCCTTCAGAATGGCGAGACAATAAACAATGAGGACGGATATTTCACTCCGGATATGGTATTGGGGGCGCCGCGCAAAGGGATCAAACTGACTTATACAACGGATACCCGACCTACAGAATCAATCAGAAAAAATGCGAAAGCGTCAGACCTGTTTATCTGTGAGGGGATGTACGGCGAGAAAGAGAAAGCAGCGAAAGCTGCGGAGTATAAGCACATGACATTCTATGAAGCGGCAGGGATTGCCAGAGATGCTGAAGTGAAAGAAATGTGGCTGACCCACTACAGTCCTTCTCTGACCAGACCGGAACCGTATATGGATGAAGTGCGGAAAATATTTCCGGCATCCAGAGCTGGAAAGGATGGAATGTCAACGGAACTGACATTTGAAGATTAGATGATTAGGTGATAGATAACGATAATGAGAGGCGTGACATGAAAGAGATAAAAGATCTGAATATTCTCGCAATCGAGAGTTCCTGCGATGAGACTGCCGCGGCGGTTGTCCATAACGGGCGGGAGGTTCTCTCCAACGTAATCTCATCCCAGATCGATCTGCACAAGCTGTACGGCGGTGTGGTTCCGGAGATTGCGTCGAGAAAACATATTGAGAAGATCAACCAGGTTATTGAAGAAGCGTTAAAAGATGCGGATGTGACACTGGATGATATCGATGTTGTGGGCGTGACCTATGGGCCAGGGCTTGTGGGGGCGCTTCTGGTTGGCGTTGCAGAGGCAAAAGCCATTGCGTTTGCAAGACGTCTTCCTCTGGTTGGCGTTCATCATATTGAGGGGCATATTTCTGCAAATTATATCGAGCATCCGGAGCTGAAACCACCGTTTCTGTGCCTTGTGGCATCCGGCGGACATACCCATCTGGTCCGCGTGCGGGATTACGGGGAGTATGAGATCCTGGGACGGACTCGAGACGATGCGGCGGGCGAGGCGTATGATAAGGTAGCGCGCGCCATCGGCCTGGGGTACCCCGGCGGGCCGAAGATAGACCGAATAGCAAAAGAAGGAAACGCCGACGCGGTAAAATTTCCGAAGGCGCACATCGACGGGGCGGAATATGATTTCAGCTTCAGTGGCCTGAAGTCGGCGGTGCTCAACTATATCAACGGCTGTAAAATGAAAGGCGAGAGTTTTGATCCTGCTGATATTGCGGCGTCTTTTCAGAAAGCCGTTGTAGAAGTACTCGTGGAGAATTCCATGAAAGCGGTGGAAGACTTTGGCGTGTATCAATTTGCGATTGCCGGAGGCGTGGCTTCTAATACGGCGCTGCGGGCGGCTATGGAAAAGGCGTGTGGGGATAAAGGTGTGAAATTTTATTATCCGTCTCCCGTCTACTGCACCGACAATGCGGCTATGATCGGCGCGGCGGCATTCTATGAGTACCTTGCGGGAACGCGGCATGGCTGGGATCTCAACGCGGTGCCGAATCTGAAACTGGGAGAAAGATAATAAGCGGGAAAAGACAAGAACTGCGAGGAAGATATGAAGAAAAAATACTGTACAGCCATCGTTCTCGCCGCGGGCAGCGGAAAGCGGATGGGTACAAAAGTGCGTAAACAGTATCTGCTTATGGGGGGGAGACCTGTGCTCTACTATTCTCTGCGCGCGTTTGAAAAATCCGGGGTGATTGATGAGATCATCCTTGTCTGCGGGCCGGGGGAAGAGCCGTACTGCCGGCAGGAGATCGTAGAGCGATACGGGATGTCAAAAGTAAAGAAGATCATTCCGGGAGGGGCAGAGCGCTATAATTCTGTGTGGAACGGATTGAAAGAGACAAAAGCCGGGTACGTCTATATCCACGACGGTGCGAGGCCTTTTGTTGATGAAGAGATGATATGGCGGGCCCACGAGTGCGTGTCTGAGCACCATGCCTGCGCGGCGGGAATGCCGTCGAAAGATACGGTGAAGATTGCGGATTCTGAGAATACAGTCATTCAGACTCCGGAGCGCAGCAGTGTGTGGATTGTCCAGACGCCTCAGGTGTTTGATACGGAGCTGATTAAAAACGCGTATGCTATGCTGATGGAAGAGGATGAGATCACGGTAACGGATGACGCTATGGTAGCGGAGAGGATGCTGGGGAGTGCTGTCAGGCTATTTGAGGGATCTTATGAGAACATAAAGATTACGACTCCGGAGGATCTGGAAACAGCAGAGGTGTTTTTAAAAAGAAGGTCTTGACATGGATTTTGGATGTGTGATAGAATAGTCAACGTCGCACGAGGGAATACAGTAAATATATGGAATTCTGGCGGCGTATCTATGGAGAGGTATCGAAGTGGTCATAACGAGGCGGTCTTGAAAACCGTTTGTCCGAAAGGGCGCGTGGGTTCGAATCCCACCCTCTCCGCTTTGAGGAAGCTTGAAAGAGCTTCCTTTTTGTTTTGGTTACAATTACTGTTTTTATGCGGAAAACCCCAAATCAAATAAATCAAAAAAAGTACTGGACAAGACAGAGAATATCGTGTATATTAAATAGCGGACATTTTGGAGAAGTACCCAAGCTGGCCGAAGGGGCTCCCCTGGAAAGGGAGTAGGTCGTTAGTAGCGGCGCGAGGGTTCAAATCCCTCCTTCTCCGCTTGATATTATCCATGAAAACTACTGGGATTCCCGGTAGTTTTTGTATATTCTAAGTAAACTTGTGGATAATATCATGTAAAAACACCAGATATAGTAGCGGATGGAAACCGGGGAGAAAAGTTGA
>NZ_CALWFZ010000010.1 GCF_944377805.1 uncultured Mediterraneibacter sp.
GATTCAAATATAACACAAAAGAGGCTGTCCTCGCTTTTTAATTATTCAGTTGTAACACATGTATTGTAATCCTACAGCTCCCGGGCCATTTTTCTTTGTCTTTTATTGCGTTCGCGAAGTGAATTTGTTATGATAACAAATGGAGCATCAGTGTACAGGAGAATGTGCGGCATTAAAAGTTCTGCAGTCTGTATGCTGACAGGGGATCAACAGATAGAAAAGAGGATTATCAAATCATGAAAATAGGTATTGGAAACGACCACTCAGCACTGGAACTCAAGGCGGAGATTATAGAGTTCCTGAAGGAAAAGGGCCACGAAGTAACAGACTACGGAACAGATTCGGATAAGAGCTGTGACTATCCGGTATACGGAGAGATCGTGGCCAGAGCAGTGGCATCAGGAGAAGTGGATCAGGGAATCTTAATCTGCGGAACAGGACTTGGCATCTCCCTTGCGGCGAATAAAGTCAGGGGGATTCGGGCCGCAGTGTGCAGCGAACCTTTTACAGCCAAAATGGCCAGAGCCCATAATAACTGCAATATCCTTGCTTTTGGCGCCAGAGTGGTAGGCGCAGAGCTGGCCAAAATGATTGTAGATACATGGCTGAATACAGAATTTGAAGGCGGGCGCCACCAGAAGAGAGTAGATCTGATTATGGAGATCGAAGAGAAAGAGCAGTAATGCACATGACAGTTTAGAAGGAGAGGAACCAGACAAATGACAAAAAAGCAGAGAGCTTTGGAAGTAATTGAACGACTGAAAAAAGAATACCCAGATGCCGGATGCACACTGGATTATGATCAGGCATGGAAACTTCTGGTCAGCGTTCGGCTTGCGGCTCAATGTACAGACGCCCGGGTTAATGTAGTGGTGGAGGGCCTGTACGATAAATATCCGAATGTAGCTGCGCTGGCAGACGCCAGCGTAGATGATATAGAGGCAATTGTGCGCCCCTGCGGGCTGGGCAGGAGTAAAGCAAGAGACATCAGCGCATGTATGAAAATACTCCGCGATGAGTACGACGGCAAAGTGCCAGGTGACTTTGATGCGCTGTTGAAACTGCCGGGTGTGGGACGCAAAAGTGCCAATCTGATTATGGGAGATGTGTTTGGGAAACCGGCTATTGTCACGGATACCCACTGTATACGTCTTGTCAACCGTATCGGCCTTGTAGACGGTATAAAAGAGCCGAAAAAAGTGGAAATGGCGCTGTGGAAGATCATTCCGCCGGAAGAGGGGAGCGACTTCTGTCACCGCCTGGTCTATCATGGAAGAGATGTGTGCACCGCCCGGACAATCCCGCATTGCGACGTGTGCTGTCTGGCGGACATCTGCAAGAAAGCCGGCGTATAAAAGCCGGAAAGAGAAGTGAATAATAACTGAGAAAAGGAGGCAGACATGAAAAGTATTCAACTGAGAGATAATTTTTATTGGACAGGAATCATTGACGAACAGCTGAGAGTCTTTGATATTATTATGTACACGGAATTTGGAACTACTTATAACTCTTATGTAATGAAAGCCGGAAACAAGACCGTGCTTTTCGAGACTGCCAAAGCCAAATTCTTTGACGAGTATTTAGAAAAACTGCAGGAAGTGACGGATGTGCACAAGATCGATTATCTTGTAGTAAGTCACACGGAACCGGATCATGCCGGAAGCGTGGAGAGGCTGCTTGACTACAGTCCGCAGATGAAGGTGATCGCAACAGGATGCGCGCTGGGATTCCTAAAAGAGATTGTCAACCGTGACTTTGTAGGAATTCCGGCCAGAGACGAGGATAAGATGGAGATCGGGAATCGTACACTGCGGTTTATGTTTGTGCCGAACCTGCACTGGCCGGATACCATGTACACGTTTATCGAGGAGGAACAGATCCTCGTGACATGCGATTCTTTCGGAGCACATTACTGCCTGCCGGAAGTAGTATCCACGGAGATCAAGGAGGAAGAGGACTATCAGAAAGCCCTGAAATATTACTACGACTGCATTATCGGGCCGTTCAAGCCATTTATGCTCAAAGCGCTGGAGCGCGTGGAGACGATGGATATTTCCATGATCTGTACCGGGCATGGACCGGTACTTGTAGGAGACCGGATCAAAGCCGTGATGAAACAGTACAGAGAATGGTCCACCGTAGTGAATCCAAACCCGAAGAAAACAGTGATTATCCCTTATGTCAGCGCTTACGGTTACACAAAGACGCTGGCGGAAAAGATAGCGGAAGGTGTGCGAGACAGCGGAAATATTGATGTGAGATCCTATGACATGGTAGAGGCAGACGCATCAAAAGTCAGTGAAGAAATTCTCTTTGCGGACGGTATTCTGTTGGGAACCCCTACGATTGTAGGAGACGCATTAAAACCGATCTGGGATCTGACCCTTGGCATGTTTCCAGCTACCCACGGCGGCAAATATGCGGGAGCTTTCGGAAGCTATGGATGGAGCGGCGAGGGCGTTCCCAATATTACGGAACGGCTCAGACAGCTCAAAATGAAAGTATCAGAAGGGTTCCGGGTGCGCTTTAAGCCTTCGGAGGCGGATTTGGTGAGCGCTTACGAGTATGGCTACCAGTTTGGCTGTGTAGTTCAGAATAAGGAACCTGTAAAGCCCAAGAAGAAAGGGGCAAGAAGTCTTGTAAAATGCCTTGTCTGCGGAGAAATTTTTGATTCTTCTCTGGAAATCTGCCCTGTGTGCGGAGTCGGGAAAGAGAACTTCGTGTCAGTGGAAGTAGAGGAATCCGGATATACGAACGACACCAGAGAATATTATGTGATTCTCGGAAACGGCGCCGCGGGCTTCAATGCCGCTAAAGCGATCCGTCAGAGAGATAAGACGGGATCGATTGTAATGATTTCAGATGAACCTTTTGCGGCATACAACCGCCCGATGCTTACGAAATCTATCGTTGCGGGATTAAGCGCGGATCAGATAGCCATCGAGGAGCCGGGGTGGTATGAGAAAAACAGCGTATATCAGATGCTCGGAAAAAAGGTGAAATCCGTAGACATGGACGGGAAAGAAGTCTATCTTGAAAGTGGGGAGCGGATTCAGTTTACCAGGCTGATCTATGCGCTTGGAAGCGAATGCTTTATTCCACCGATGGAGGGAAGCACACTTCCCGAAGTTGTGGCCATCCGCAGACTCTCCGATGTGGAAAAGGTGGAGAATCTGATGGAGAACGCATCAGACGCGGTCGTGATCGGCGGAGGTGTTCTCGGATTAGAAGCGGCGTGGGAACTGAAGAAAGCCGGTCTTAAAGTAACCGTGCTCGAAGTGGCTCCGGTATTGATGGGGCGCCAGCTCGACTCCGGATCTGCGGAGATCCTCAAACAGATTGCTGCGAAAAATGATGTGACGATCCGTACCGGTGTGACTGTAGCCGCCATTGAAGGCGATGAGCATGTGAGAGGGGTGCGGCTTGCCGGAGGAGAAAACATACCTGCCCAGATGGTGATTGTCTCTGCGGGAGTTCGCGCAAACACAGAGCTTGCGAAGGCGATGGGACTTAAAACAGACAGGGCTGTGCTGGTAGACAGTCATATGGAGACGAACCTGCCCGGCGTATATGCGTGCGGAGACTGTGCCGAGTATGAGGGCTCTAACTATGCAATCTGGCCGGAAGCTGTAGAGCAAGGCAGGATCGCGGGAGCTAACGCCGTGGGCGAAGGCCTTGAGTACGAGCCGGTTGAGGCGGCGCTGACATTCCACGGAATGAATACCGCGCTGTTCGCGGCGGGGGACAACGGGAAAAACCCGAACCTGCTGTATAAGACTGTGGAATTCCGTGATATGGGGAAAGGCCAGTACCGCAAATATTTCTTCTTAAATAACAGATTATCGGGAGTAATCATGATTGGTGATTTAAGCGAGATGGCAAAGATGACAGAAGCCCTGAAAAACCATTCTTTATATCAGGATATAATACAGTAAATACTGTTTCTGACAGGGTCGCCCGGATCCCCGCTGACACCGCGGGGCCCCGGGCGATAATTTTTTGCCTTTATCAGTAAAAAATCCTTGCATTTTTAGAAAATATATGATAATATATCACTCGTGTCAGATATGATGCGGGTGTAGTTCAATGGTAGAACACCAGCCTTCCAAGCTGGATACGTGAGTTCGATTCTCATCACCCGCTCTCTTTTTTTGTCAAAATACAGTGCCGCCGCTCGCGGCGTTCCTTCCTGTCTTCTTCCGGCTCAGCCGGGAATCTGCGATTGTATCATTCTCCCCCCTGTGCTATACTGTAAGAAATTACGCTGACAGAGGACAGAAAAATTATGAGATTCAATATTACGGATAATGTGATTGTAAGGGCGCTCTCGAAAATATGTGATATGGTCTGTCTGAACATATTATGGCTGATCTGCTCCATTCCTATTGTTACCATAGGAGCGTCTACGACTGCGCTGTATACAGTTATGCTTAAGATAATTAAAAATGAGGAAGGATACATTTTACGCGGGTTTTTCAAAGCATTCAAAACCAATTTCAGGCAGAGCACGATTATATGGATCGTACTGCTGCTTCTGGGAACTGTCTGCTGGGTGGATTTCCGGGTGTCCGGCATGATACCGGGGACGGCGGGCCTGGTCATGAGAAGCATATTCCTGCTGGCAGGTTTTATCCTGCTGTCGGTGACGATCTACATATTTCCGCTGACTGCACGCTATGAGAACAGTATACGGGCAACGTTTCAGAACGCGCTGATTCTGACAGTGGGCAGACTCCCTTATACAATCCTGATGGCGGCGATTACAGTGGCGGCTGTGATTGCGTCTCTCTGGAACACCCTGACGCTGATGTTTGCGCTGCCGCTCTGGCTTATCATCGGAGTGTCGCTGCTGGCGTGGATCAATTCCTATATTTTGAGAAGAGTATTTGTGATATTTGAAAATAATGACAACAGTATAGATGAAGAGGAGTAGGACATGAATTTTCTGGAAGAACGAATCGTAAAAGACGGTGTGGTAAAGAAAGGAAATGTACTCAAAGTAGACAGCTTTTTAAATCATCAGATGGATATTAAACTCCTGGATGAGATGGGGGCCGAGTTCAAGCGCAGATTCGCGGACAAGCCGATCAACAAGATCCTGACGATCGAGGCGTCGGGCATCGGCATTGCCTGCGTTGCTGCGCAGCATTTTAATGTTCCTGTCGTGTTTGCGAAGAAATCGCAGAGCATTAACCTGGACGGGGATATGTATGTGGCTGAGGTGGAGTCTTTTACTCACAAATGTATCAATCATGTGATTGTAGCCCAGAAGTTCTTAAGCCCGTCAGACCATGTGCTGATCATCGATGATTTTCTGGCGAACGGCTGCGCCCTTCAGGGTCTGCTCCAGATTGTCCAGTCGTCAGGAGCTACGGTAGAGGGGATCGGTATTGCCATTGAGAAAGGCTTCCAGCCGGGAGGAAGGATCATCCGCAATCTTGGGTTCCAGCTCGAATCACTGGCGATTGTGGACGGAATGAACGCTGAGACCGGCGAGATCCAGTTTCGGGATCAGTCGAAGATGAACGGAAGCGCAGGAGTGGGAAAAGACAGAATATGCCGGAGCGCGACGCTTGACTGAAAATCTTTCTGTTATCTGACAGAAGATACGGTAAAACGCGCGGGCCGAAACAGGGAGGAAAATACTATTCTGGACAAAATTCCCACCATCATTTATAATGAAAATCCACTGTATTTAACAGAATATCCAAAAAGGAAAGAGAGGAAAGAATATTGTTTGCACAAATCATCAACACATTAAGCGATCTTTTGTACAGCTATATCCTGATTATCCTGCTCCTCGGTACAGGTATATATTTTTCGGTCAGAACCCGATTTGTACAGTTCCGCATGCTGTGGGAATCGATTCGCGTTGTCATGGAGCCGAAAAATGACGAGAACGGTTTGTCTTCATTTCAGGCGCTAATGGTTTCCACTGCGTCCCGTGTAGGGACAGGCAACATTGCGGGTATATCCACAGCGATCTGCCTGGGGGGCCCGGGAGCTGTATTCTGGATGTGGATAACTGCGCTTCTTGGAAGTGCATCCGCTTTTATCGAAAGTACGCTGGCTCAGATCTATAAAAGGAAGGCAGAGGACGGAACCTGTTACGGAGGGCCGGCATACTATATTCAGGCTGTATTAAAGAGCCGCTGGCTCGGAGCGCTTTTTGCCGTATTTCTGATTCTTACCTACATGGTAGGGTTCAACATGGTAGCATCCTTTAATATTGTGGATTCTTTCCGGGCGTACAGCTTTTTCGATGCATCGACGACTCCGCTGATCATCGGCGGCATCCTTGCTGTGATCTTTGCCATCTGTATCTGCGGGGGAAGCACACGAATCTCGAAAATTACAGGAGTGCTTGTGCCGGTCATGGGGATCTTCTATCTGCTGCTGGCGCTGTATGTTGTAGTTACGCACTTTGAACTGATTCCCCGGATGTTTTCGGATATTTTCTCAAATGCATTTGACATCCATGCAATCTTTGGAGGATTTACAGGCTCCTGTGTGATGCAGGGTATTAAGAGAGGCCTGTTCTCCAATGAAGCCGGTGTCGGATCTGCGCCGAATGCCGCTGCCAGCGCTTCTGTATCCCACCCGGTTAAACAGGGGCTTGTACAGATGCTCTCTGTATTTATCGATACAATAGTGATCTGTTCCGCCACATCGTTCCTGCTTCTGTGCTCCGGCATTGCCCCGAGCGATGAACTTAAAGGAATGCCGTGGGTACAGGCGGCTGCGGAAGCGTCTCTGGGCCAGGCGGGAGTTATCTTTATCACAATCGCGCTGTTCCTGTTCGCGTTTACTACGCTGATCGGAAACTTCTTTTATGCCGAAATGGGGCTGGGTTATCTGTGCGATAAGAAGCCAAACAGGAATCTGCTTATTGCGCTGCGCGCAGTTGCCACTATCGTTGTATTCGGCGGTTCCATGATGGAGTTCAGCGTGGCGTGGAGCACGGCAGACGTTATCATGGGCTTTCTGGCACTGATCAATCTTCCGGTCATAATCATACTGGGCGGCCCGGCGATTCACTGCATGAGGGATTATATGAAACAGAAACAGGCCGGGAAAAATCCGGTGTTCAGGGCAAAAGACATTCAGCTGAAAGACAAAACGGACTTTTGGAACTGAGCCGGAACGTTTTCTGAAGAAGAATAACAGAGCCTGAGATACAGCTAAAGTAAAGGTTTACTTTAACGCTGTATCTCGGGCTCTTTTTGTTTCCGCAATTCTCCAAAACTGTTCTCTCCTTTGCAACTATCTCCGGATTATGTTATCCTATACATTGACATAAAGTATCCATTCCGCGTGGCGGAACTGGCATGGGAGGAATTATACTGTGAAGTTAAATAAATTACTGGAACGTTTGGAATACCAGGTGATTCAGGGCAGTGACGGGATCGAAGTCACTACCCTTATCAATGACTCAAGAAAAGTGGAGGACGGCTCTGTGTTTGTATGTATCAGCGGAGCTGTGTCCGACGGGCACTGTTTTATCCCTGATGTTGCGCAGAAAGGAGCGGCGGCTGTTATCGTGGAGAAAGAAGTGGACGCTCCGGATCATGTGACCGTTATCCGCGTGGAAGATACAAGGTATGCTCTGGCGCTCATGTCCGCGGCTTATTTCGACTATCCGGCGGAGAAACTTAAGGTGATAGGAATTACCGGCACAAAAGGGAAGACTACAACGACCTATATGATCAAGTCCATTCTTGACAGTGTCGGATACAACGTAGGATTGATCGGAACGATCGAGGCGATCATCGGTGAGGAGAAGATTCCGGCTGCCAACACAACGCCCGAGTCTTATACGATTCAGGAGTATTTTGCCAGGATGGTGGAAGCGGGCTGCGACTGTGTTGTGATGGAAGTCTCCTCCCAGGGGCTTATGCTTCACCGTACGGCAGGTATTCCGTTTGAGATCGGGATATTTACGAATCTTGGGAAGGATCACATCGGCCCTAATGAGCATAAAGATTTTGAGGACTATAAGCGCTGCAAAGGGCTTTTGTTCAAACAGTGCAGATTAGGGATTGCCAATGTGGATGACAAGTATTTCCGCGATGTGTTCCAGGGAGCTACATGCCGTGTTGAGACATTTGGATTCTCGAAAGAGGCAGATCTTCGGGCGGAGGATGTTCAGCTTATCTCAAGACCCGGGTATCTGGGAGTGGCGTATCATGTGTCAGGCCTGATGAACTTCGACGTAGAGATCGATATTCCGGGAACATTCAGTGTATATAACTCCCTGACAGCGATTTCTGTCTGCCGTCATTTCAATGTAGCGGTTGAGAAGATCAAAGAAGCTCTTAAAAAGGCCAGAGTAAAAGGCCGTATAGAGATGATCAAGGTATCGGATGAGTTTACTTTGATGATCGACTACGCACACAATGCCATGAGCCTGGAGAGTCTTCTTACTACTTTGAAGGAGTACGATCCGAAGCGTCTTGTATGTCTCTTCGGATGTGGAGGCAACCGCTCAAAAGACCGCAGATACGAGATGGGAGAAGTGTCGGGACGGCTTGCGGACCTGACAATTATTACCTCAGATAACCCCAGGTTTGAAGAGCCTCAGGCGATCATAGACGATATCAAAGCAGGAATCGGAAGAACTGATGGAAAATATGTAGAGATCTGTGACAGGAAAGACGCGATCAAGTATGCCATTGCACATGGAGAGCCGGGGGATGTGATCGTTCTGGCAGGAAAAGGACATGAGGACTACCAGGAAATCCGCGGGGTGAAGCATCCGATGGATGAACGTGTACTGATTGCGGAAGTGTTAGAGGAATTAAAAGAAGGAAAGTAATTGCGTGTTTGCTGATGTAATTATAGACATTCAACATGAAAAACTGGATAGAATATTTCAGTATCGCATCCCCGAAAAGATTGAGGCAAAACTTGAGCCGGGGATGGAAGTCATCGTTCCGTTTGGGAAGGGGAACCGCCGGATCAGCGGATATGTGACGGGAATCACTGAGACTTGTGACTATGATCTCTCCAAGGTGAAGGAGATACTGGAGATCTCTGAGCGGGGAATGGAGATCGAGACCAGGCTTATTGCGCTTGCGGCGTGGATGAAGCAAAATTACGGAGGCACGATGATCCAGGCGCTGAAAACAGTTCTGCCCATCAGACAGAAGGAAAACGCCAAAGTGAAGAAGCGCCTCAGACTGCTTCTTGATAAAGACACCGCAGAGCGGCAGCTTCATTATTATCTTGAGAAAAACCAGAAAGCAAGAGCAAGGCTTATGGCGGCTCTTCTGGATGATCCGGTACTGGAATATGAACTTGTGACCAGGAAACTCAACATCACGAGACAGGTCATTCGCGCGCTTGAGGAGCAGGGCGTGCTGTCCCTGGAAACGGAGCGGGTATTTAGAGATCCGGTAAAGAAGGCTGAAGGTGTGGAAAAAGAGATCACTTATACAGCGGAACAGCAGCGTGTGATTGACTCTTTTCGGAAGGACTATATGTCGGGCGGACGGGGAACGTACCTGATTCACGGCGTAACCGGAAGCGGAAAGACAGAAGTATACATGGAGATGATACAGACCGTGGTATCGCAGGGAAAGCAGGCCATCGTCCTGATTCCGGAGATTGCCCTGACTTATCAGACAGTGATGCGATTTTACCGGAAATTTGGCAGCCGGGTGTCTATTATGAATTCCCGCCTTTCAGCGGGGGAGCGGTATGACCAGATGATGCGCGCCCGCGAGGGCAGCGTGGATGTGATGATCGGTCCGAGGTCCGCCCTGTTTACGCCCTTTCCTGATCTGGGACTGATCGTTATTGATGAGGAGCATGAACCCACTTATAAAAGCGAGCAGACGCCGCGGTATCACGCTCGTGAGACGGCTGTTCAGCGGGCCACTGTGGAGGGGGCAAGCGTAGTGCTTGGAAGCGCCACACCTTCGATGGAAGCTATGTACCGGGCGAGGAGAGGGGAGTACCGGCTCTTTGAGATGAAAAACCGGTCCCGCATGCAGCAGATGGCGGAAGTATATACGGTGGATATGCGGGAAGAATTAAAGAGTGGAAGCCGCTCTATTTTAAGCAGAAAACTGCTGGAACTGATGGCGGACCGTCTGGAAAAGAAAGAGCAGGTCATGCTTTTTTTAAACCGCCGGGGATATTCAGGGTTTATCTCCTGCCGGGAATGCGGATATGTAGTCAAGTGTCCTCACTGCGACGTCTCCCTTTCCGTGCACAGAGACGGGATTATGCGGTGCCATTACTGTGGATACGAGAGACCGAAGGTTACAGTGTGTCCTGAGTGCGGCTCCCGTTACATCGGGGAATTCCGCGCCGGAACGCAGCAGATTGAAGATCTGGTAAAAGAGCGCTTTCCCGGAGCAGGAGTGCTTCGGATGGATATGGACACGACAAGGCAGAAAGATGCTCATGAGAAAATTCTCTCGGCGTTTGCCAATGAGGAGGCGGACGTGCTGGTCGGAACCCAGATGATCGTGAAAGGACATGACTTCCCCAATGTCACCCTGGTGGGAGTTCTGGCCGCGGATATGTCGCTTTACACCGGAGACTACCGCTCGGGAGAGCGCACATTCCAGCTTCTTACCCAGGCAGCAGGAAGAGCGGGGCGGGGAGACCGTTCCGGAGTGGCTGTGATTCAGACTTACGATCCCGGACACTATGCTGTCAAGACGGCGGCGGCACAGGACTATGAGGCGTTTTATGAAGAGGAGATACGATACCGGGAGCTGATGGGCTACCCGCCTGTGGAACATCTTCTGGCGGTTCTTGTATCTTCCGGGGAGGAAACGCTTCTGGAAAAAGGCTGCCATTATCTGAAGGCCTATATTTTGCGGGTGACAGAAAGACTGAAGAAAAACGCGGGAGAAGCGGTGGAAGTACAGGTGATCGGCCCCGCCAGCCCCGGAATTGACAAGATAAAAGACATCTACCGCAGAGTGATCTATATAAAGTCAGAAAACTATGGGGCGCTGGTTGGGATAAAGGACAGGATTGAGCAATATATTGAAATAAATTCAGGGTTTAATAAGATACGGGTGCAGTTTGACTTTGACCCGATGTAGTGAACCGCCCCTGCGCTTATGACGGCGGTATAGAATATACAGTGTGAAAAGGAGACGAAATATGGCAATCAGACAAATCAGAGAAATAGGCGATGAGATATTGACGAAGCAGTGCAAATCCGTTCCGAAGATGACGCTTCGCACAAAGATTCTGATCGGTGATATGCTGGAGACGATGTATGAATACAACGGCGTCGGTCTGGCGGCTCCTCAGGTCGGAGTTCTCAAAAGAATTGTGGTGATCGATGTGGGAGAGGGACCGATTGTGCTGATTAACCCCGAGATCATCGAGACTTCGGGGGAACAGACAGGAGAGGAAGGCTGCTTAAGCGTGCCGGGAAAATGGGGCATTGTGACCCGCCCTCAGTATGTGAAAGCGCGGGCGCTCAACCAGGAGATGGTACCGGTGGAAGTGGAGGGAGAGGGGCTTTTAGCCCGCGCTTTGTGCCATGAGATCGATCATCTGTCAGGAGAACTTTATGTAGACAAGGCGGAGGACGGCCTTCATGATGTCTCTTATCATGAAGAGGATGAAGACATGGATGGAGACGAAGGAGAAGAGACGGAGGAGTAGAAAAATGCGAGTGATCTTTATGGGAACCCCGGAGTTTTCCGTGGGAACGTTAGAAGCGCTGATTGCCGCCGGACATGATGTGTGTCTGGCAGTGACGCAGCCGGATAAGCCGAAGGGCAGGGGCAGAGAGATGCAGGCGCCCCCGGTGAAGGAGCGGGCGCTGTCTTACAATATCCCGGTCTATCAGCCGAAAAGAGTACGGGAGTCCCGGTGCGTGGAAGAACTGAGAAAATATAACGCGGATGTGATCGTTGTAGTGGCTTTTGGACAGATTCTGCCAAAATCTATACTGGATATGACGCCGTACGGATGTATCAACGTACACGCGTCTCTTCTTCCGAAGTACCGCGGAGCCGCTCCGATTCAGTGGGCGATTATCGAGGGAGAGACCGTGACGGGCGTCACGACAATGCAGATGGATGAAGGACTGGATACAGGCGACATGATCCTGAAATCGGAAGTGCCCATTGCCGCGGATGAGACCGGCGAGAGTTTACATGACAAGCTGGCAGAAGCGGGGGCGAAACTCTGTGTGGAAACGCTCAAGAAGCTTCAGGATCAGACTGCGGTGTTTGAAAAGCAGGGCGAGAGCCCAACGGCTTACGCGGCGATGCTGACAAAAGAGCTGGGAAATATAGACTGGTCCCGCACGGCGGTACAGATTGAACGGCTGGTGCGCGGCCTGAACTCCTGGCCAAGCGCCTATACGCACTGGAGTGGAAAAGTAATGAAGATATGGCGCGCGAAGGCCGAGGGAAGAGGGGCAGGACAGGATGCTCCGGGAACGATAATTTCTGTCGGAAAGACAGATTTTGCCGTACAGACAGGGGATGGTATCCTGCGTATCCTGGAAGTCCAGACGCCGGGGAAGAAGCGGATGGAGACGGGCGCATTCCTGAGGGGGAATACAATAGAACCGGGAACTGTTCTGGCGAGAGAATGACGGCAGCAGTTCCGGCTCTGTGAATTCGGGAGGTTGATATTATGCTTTTTTACTATTATGACTGGACTTATATTCTTGTGCTGATCGGAGCGGTGATCTGTATTGCCGCGTCGGGAAGGGTGAACAGTGTCTTTTCCCGTTATTCCAGAGTGGGAAGCCGGACAGGGCTGACCGGAAGGGAGGCTGCCGAGCAGATCCTTCGCAGAAATGGAATCTATGACGTACAGGTAATCCATATTCCGGGGAATCTGACAGATCATTACAATCCCGGCAAAAAGACGCTTGGGCTTTCGGATACAGTATATAATTCCACTTCCGTGGCGGCTGTTGGTGTAGCGGCCCACGAATGCGGCCATGCGGTGCAGCATGCGTCCGGGTATGTGCCTCTCTCCATCAGGGGAGCACTCGTGCCGGTGGCGAATATCGGCTCTATGGCGGCGTGGCCTCTGATCATTATCGGCCTTCTGATGAACGGCCAGACGGCGGTTATGTTTATCAACCTGGGAATTCTTTTGTTCTCTGCGGCAGTGCTCTTTCAGCTTGTGACTCTTCCGGTTGAGTTCAACGCCTCAAACAGGGCAGTGAAAGCGCTGGAAACTTCGGGAATGCTCTATCCGGATGAGGTGGCTTCGGTGAGGAAGGTGCTGCGGGCGGCAGCGCTTACTTATGTGGCGAGCGCGGCGGCTATGATTCTGCAGCTGCTGCGTCTTATTATCATCGGAGGAAGAAGAAGGAATGACTAAAGCGATCAATGAACGGGAGATTGTTCTGGCGGTTCTGATGGAAGTGACAGAGAAAGGACAGTACAGCCACCGGATTCTCCGGGATGTTCTTTCAAAATATCAGTATCTTGATAAGAGGGAAAGAGCATTTATCACAAGAGTGACTGAGGGAACTCTGGAGCATATGATCGAGATTGATTATATTCTGGACAGGTTCTCAAAGGTAAAAGTAAAGAAAATGAAGCCGGTGATCCGCAATCTTTTAAGGAGCGCGGTATATCAGATCAGGTATATGGACAGCGTGCCGGACCGGGCGGTATGTAACGAATCCGTGAAACTTGCGGTGAGGAGAGGGTTTTCCGGACTGAGAGGATATGTAAACGGCGTACTCCGGGCTGTGGCGCGGGGGATTGATGCCGTAGAGTATCCAAAGGACGTGATGGAGAGAATGTCTGTGATGTATTCCTGCCCTGTGTGGATTCTAAGACTGTGGAATCAGACTTACGGTCTGGAGCAGATCGAGGCGATGCTGAAAGACTTTCAGAGGGAGAAACCGCTTACGATACGATGCTGTCTGAACCGGACGACACCGTCGGACTTAAAAAAGCAATTGGAGGCGGAGGGGCTGACGGTAAGCGGACATCCGTACCTGTCTTATGCCCTGCAGATCTCAGGATATGACTATCTGGAAGATCTGAAGGCTTTTCGGGAGGGACTTTTTGTCGTTCAGGACATCAGTTCCATGCTGGCCGGAGAACTGGCGGCTCCGAAGAAAGGAGCGAAAGTGCTCGACGTCTGCGCGGCGCCGGGAGGAAAGGCTCTGCACGTTGCGGAAAAGCTTTACATAGAAGGTGAAGGACATGTGGAGGCACGGGATCTGACGGAGTATAAGACAGAGCTGATCCGGGAAAATATCCGGCGAACCGGACTTGACAATATTACGGCAGTGTGCCGTGACGCGTCTGTCCTGGATGAAACAAGAATCGGATGGGCTGATGTGGTGATTGCTGATCTGCCCTGTTCGGGACTTGGCGTGATCGGGAAGAAACCGGATCTGAAATACAATGCCACGCCGGAAGGCATTGAGAGCCTGATCCGTCTGCAGCGAAAGATCCTGGAGTGCGCGCAGGCTTATGTGAAGCCCGGAGGAACGCTTCTCTACAGTACATGTACGATTAATGCCGGTGAGAATATTGAGAATGTACACTGGTTCCTGAACAAATATCCGGATTTTTCTCCCGGTACTATCAGAGAGAGCCTGTGCGAGCAGCTTTCAAAGGACGTTGTGGAAAAGGGGTGCATTCAGCTCCTGCCGGGAATGCATAACAGCGACGGATTTTTTATCGCGAAGCTGACAAAACGGAGGAAGTAAGGACTTATGAAAAAAGACATCCGTTCCTGTGGATATACAGAACTTCAAAAAGAGATGGAACATCTCGGTGAGAAAACGTTCCGTGCGAAGCAGGTATACGAGTGGCTGCATGTGAAGCTCTCGGACAGCTTTGATGAGATGACGAACCTCTCGCTGAACTTAAGAGAGAAACTCAAAGAAGAGTATGAGATCCTGCCGGTATCCCTTATGGAGCGCCAGTCATCAAAGATCGACGGCACGAACAAGTTTCTGTTTCGCCTGAAAGACGGCAATATGGTAGAGAGTGTACTTATGAAATATAAGCACGGTAATTCGGTCTGTATCTCGTCTCAGGCCGGATGCCGGATGGGATGTGTGTTCTGCGCTTCTACCATAGGCGGCCTGAAGCGTAACCTGACAGCCTCGGAGATGCTCGGACAGATTTATCAGATTCAGAAGATCACAGGGGAGCGAGTATCCAATGTAGTCATCATGGGGACGGGAGAGCCTCTTGACAATTATGACAATTTCGTAAAGTTTATCCATATTCTGACGGATGAGCACGGCCTTAACATCAGTCAGAGAAATGTGACGGTTTCTACCTGCGGCATTGTACCCAATATGCTCAGGCTGGCCCGGGAGGGCTTTCAGATTACACTTGCTCTTTCCCTGCACGGTTCCACCCAGGAGAAGAGAAGGAAACTGATGCCCGTCGCCAACAAATATGACCTGTCAGAAGTGCTTGCCGCCTGCGACAGTTATTTCGAAGAGACCGGACGCAGAGTAACCTTTGAATACAGTCTGGTTCACGGAGTAAATGACCGGGATGAGGACGCGGAAGAACTGACGTCCATATTAAAGCCGAGAAACTGTCATTTGAATCTGATCCCTGTGAATCCGGTAAGAGAACGTCAATTTGTACGGCCTAGCAGGGAAAATGCCCTGAATTTCAAAAATAAACTTGAAAAAAGCGGAATAAATGTTACTATAAGAAGGGAAATGGGCTCTGATATCGACGGAGCCTGTGGACAGCTCAGACGCCGTTACGCGGAGGAAGAGATGACAGTGGATAAGACATAAGGAGACAGATATGAGGACATTTTCGATTACAGATGTAGGTATGGTACGACAGGTGAATCAGGATTATGTCTATACGACAGATAAGCCTCTGGGTATCCTCCGGAATCTTTTCGTAGTCGCAGACGGTATGGGCGGACATCAGGCGGGAGATTATGCTTCCAAATATACGGTAGAAGTGTTGAAAAGAGAATTGAAGATGAGCGAGGGCGAGGATGTGGAGAAATGTCTGGTCAGCGCCATCAAGACCGCCAACCGTGAGATCATCAAAGAGGCGTCCGGAGATGAACACCTGAAGGGGATGGGAACGACGGTTGTGGCGGCAACCATCATGAATCAGATGATGTATTTTGCCAACGTAGGGGACAGCCGGCTGTATCTGATTAATCAGGGAATACAGCAGCTTACAAAAGACCATTCTTTAGTCGAGGAGATGGTCAGACTTGGCGGGATCAAGCCGGAGGAGGCCAAACACCATCCTGATAAAAACATTATTACGAGAGCCATAGGCGCGAAAGCGGATGTAGACGTGGATTTTTACGAACATCGTCTGAAACGGGGAGACATCATTCTGATGTGTACAGACGGACTGAGCAATATGGTGGAGGACGAGGAACTGTTCCACATTGTTCAGGGAGGAAGAGATATTGTAGAATCCGGTCAGGCTCTGGTGGAGGCTGCAAAAGAAAACGGCGGTACTGACAATATAGGGGTTGTCCTTGTGGAACCGTTCGCAGATGAGGTGAGTGTATTATGATTAAAGAAGGAGTAGTATTAGGGAAAAGATATGAGATACTGGGGCGTATCGGTTCCGGCGGCATGGCTGACGTATATAAGGGAAAAGACCATAAGCTCAACCGGTATGTGGCGATCAAGGTACTCAAAAGCGATTACCGGTCAGATCAGGTATTTATCAAGAAATTTTTAAGTGAGGCCCAGGCGGCGGCGGGACTGATGCATCCGAATGTAGTCAATGTCTATGACGTGGGACAGGACCGCGGTCTGTACTATATGGTGATGGAGCTGGTAGAGGGCATCACTCTGAAAGACTATATAGAGAAAAAGGGCAGAATATCTCCAAAAGAGGCTGTCAGCATTTCGATCCAGATGGTGTCGGGACTTCAGGCGGCTCATAATCATCACATTATACACAGAGATATTAAACCGCAGAATATTATCATCTCAAAAGACGGCAAGGTGAAAGTGACAGACTTCGGCATTGCCCGTGCGACGACGTCTACCCAGACGATCAGCACGAGCGTGATGGGGTCTGTTCACTACACCTCCCCAGAACAGGCCAGAGGCGGCGTGGTAGATGAGAAAAGTGACATCTATTCCATTGGTATTACCATGTATGAGATGGTGACAGGACATGTGCCATTTGACGGAGACTCTACGGTCTCTGTGGCGCTCAAGCATCTTCAGGAGGAGATCACATCTCCCGCCGAGGAAGTATCGGATCTTCCGTACAGCCTGGAGTGCATCATTATGAAATGTACTCAGAAAAACCCGGCGCGGCGCTATCACGACTGCGCTTCCCTTCTCGTAGACCTAAAGCGCTCTCTTGTAGATCCGGATGGGGATTTCGTGTTTGCGGCAGGGGCAGCGGGAGCGGCCGATTCTGACCGCACAGTCGTTATGTCCACAGAAGAACTCGAACAGGTTCAGGGGCGCAGATACAGTGACGATAACGATTATGACGATGACGAAGATTATGACGATGATGAATACGACGATGACGACAGCGATGCCGATGACAGAAGATACAGTGATCGCAAACGGAGAGGAAAGAACAATGTAAATCCTGATACTAAGCGGATCATGAAAATCCTTATGATCGTTGCCGGAGTGGTGGTGGCACTGCTGATCCTCTTCCTTGTAGGCAGCGCGGCCGGATTCTTCAGCGGTCCGGGGCTGACTCAGCAGGAAGAAGAAATGGTATCCGTACCTGATTTAAGAGGGATGACCGAGGAGGAAGCCAGAAGAGAGCTTGAGGGTACAGGCCTCGGGCTGAAAGTGTCAAATGAGACCCAGCCTTCCAACCAGTACGAGGAGGGCGAGATCATGAGCCAGGATCCGGCCCCTGATCAGGAAGTAGAAGCCCATACGACCATTACGGTAGTCTTAAGCAGCGGCGAGGAAGCGAAAACAGTTCAGGTGCCCAATGTAGTCGATCGGTCGGAGGCTGAGGCAGAAAGGACCCTTCAGGCGGCGAATCTGACAGTTGTGCAGGGGGAAGCACAGTACAGCGACAGTATTGCTGAGGGAAATGTCATTTCCAGCAACCCGGCAGCAGGAACAGAAGTGGAGGAAGGCACAGAGGTGACCATTGTAGTCAGCCTTGGAGCTGAGCCTGCCACAGTACCCAGCTTAAGAGGTAAGACGGCGTCAGAGGCCCAGTCGGCGTTACAGAACGCAGGACTCAACGGAAGCTCCAGTGAGGAGTACAGCGACAGTGTTCCGGCAGGGCAGGTTATCTCCCAGAGCATTTCCGCAGGAAAACAGGTTGATAAAGGAACAACAGTGGAGTATGTGGTGAGCCGGGGGCCGGAGACGAAGTATGTCACAGTGCCCAACCTTATCGGACGAACCGAATCAGAGGCAAGGCAGGATCTTCCGTGGAAGAAGGAACTTCTGTCAGCTTCACGATTAACCTGAGACCGGAACCCCAGACCGGTGATGATTCGGGAGACTCCGGCGGGAACAGCACCTCGCAGTAGATACTGACGACGTTGAGGATAGAATTTGTCTTATGCAGGGTAAGATTATAAAAGGGATTGCCGGGTTCTACTACGTTCATGTAGTAGAATCCGGTGTTTATGAATGTAAAGCAAAAGGTGTTTTCCGGAAAGACGGAATTAAACCGCTGGTCGGCGACGATGTGGAGATTGAAATTCTGGATGAGAAGGATATGGAAGGAAATATTATGAGCATCCTTCCGAGAAAGAATGAACTGACCCGCCCGGCGGTGGCCAATATTGACCAGGCGCTTGTCGTGTTTGCGGTGACGAAGCCAAAGCCTCATTTCAATCTGCTGGACCGTTTTCTTGTTATGATGGAGAGAAAAGAGATTCCGGTTGTTCTCTGCTTTAACAAGACGGACATCGCAAGCGATCCCCAGATCAGGGAACTCCGGGAGATCTATGCGTCCTGCGGGTATCCGCTGCTCTTTACGAGCGCGAAGGAAGAAGAGAACATTGAAGCGCTCCGCGCTTTCTTAAACGAAAAGACGACTGCGATCGCAGGGCCGTCCGGCGTCGGGAAGTCCTCCCTGATCAATCTTCTCCAGTCGGATGTGAAGATGGAGACAGGAAGCATCAGCCGTAAGATTGAGCGCGGAAGACACACAACGAGGCACTCGGAACTGATCGTCTTCGGTGAGGATTCTTATGTTATGGACACGCCGGGATTCAGTTCTCTTTATGTGAATGATATGGACAGGGAATCACTGAAATACTGCTTCCCCGAGTTCGCGGCCTTTGAAGGCGGATGCCGCTTCCACGGATGCGACCATGTCCATGAGCCTGACTGCGCGGTGAAGCTGGCAGTGGAAGACGGGAAGATACATAAGAAGAGGTACGAAGATTACTTAAGCATGTACCGGGAGTTACAGGAAAGGAAGAGGTATTAGACAATGAAGAATATTCTTGCGCCATCCATACTTTCGGCGGATTTTAAAGTGCTCGGCGAGCAGATCAGACAGACCGGCCGGGCGGGAGCTCAATATATCCACTTTGATGTCATGGACGGAATCTTCGTGCCGAGTATATCTTTTGGCATGCCGGTGCTTTCATCGATAAAAGGTCTGACAGAACAGGTGTTGGACGTGCATCTGATGGTGACCGAGCCGATGCGTTATGTGGAAGAATTCGCAGAATGCGGAGCCGATATTATTACAGTGCATCTGGAAGCATGTGAAGATCTGTCTGCCACCCTTGAGGCGATCCACCGGTGCGGCAGAAAGGCGGGAGTGTCGATTAAGCCCGGAACCCCGGTGGAATCACTCGCGCCGTACCTGGAACAGGCGGAAATGTTTCTTGTCATGAGCGTGGAGCCCGGATTCGGAGGACAGAAGTTTATCCCCGAGTCTCTGGAGCGGATACGGCGTCTGAGGACGATGCTGGATGAAAAGGGGCTGACTGGAGACATTGAAGTGGACGGCGGCATCTATCACGATAACGTGGCAGACGTGCTCGGGGCCGGAGCCAATGTCATCGTGTCAGGCTCGGGTGTCTACAAAGGAAACATCGTGGAAAATACAGAGAAGTTCATGGAGATATTAAAAAGCTATGAGTAAGAGGACTGTGATCATAAGCGGCGGAATGCTGGAAGAAGCGTTTGTATTGCCCATATTAAAAAGCGAGGAAACCGAGCTTATTATCGGCGTGGACAGAGGACTTGAGTTTCTCTATAAACACGGGATCAAGCCTGATTATATTGTCGGAGATTTTGACAGCGTTTCCCGTGACCTGGTGGTTTACTACAGGGAGGAGATGAACGTACCGGTCCGGGAATTTAATCCTGTAAAAGATGCTTCTGACACGGAGATCGCGCTTCGGCTCTGTCTGGGGCTTAACAGAAAGAGCATATGGATACTGGGCGGAACAGGAAGCAGGATCGACCATCTGTGGGCCAATGTCCAGTGTCTCCAGATCGCTCTGGCTGCCGGAGCGGACGCTCGGATTATCGACAGTCACAACCAGATACGTGTGATTGATAAAGAGGTGACCTTAAAAAAAGATGAGGCGTTTGGGAAGTACTTCTCCCTTTTTCCGCTGGAACTTCCTGTGGATGAGCTGAGTATAAGGGGAGCGAAATATCCCCTTAAGAACCATTTCCTCAAGCCAAGTGACAGCCTGTGTGTCAGCAATGAATTCGCGGAGGATGAGGTGACCATCTCGTTCGTATACGGCAGGGTGATCCTGATGGAAACGAGAGATTAATATGCTATTATGTTAAGATAAGGAGAATAAAAGATAATGAAGTTAGGAATTGTCGGACTTCCGAACGTAGGGAAGAGCACACTGTTTAACTCACTGACAAAAGCGGGGGCGGAATCCGCAAACTACCCTTTTTGTACTATAGATCCGAATATCGGCGTTGTGACAGTGCCGGATGAGAGGCTCAATGTATTAGGGGAGATGTACCATACGAAGAAGATCATTCCGGCGGCTATCGAGTTTGTTGATATTGCCGGTCTGGTAAAAGGCGCGTCAAAGGGAGAAGGTCTTGGAAATCAGTTCCTTGCCAACATCCGGGAGGTGGACGCGATCGTCCATGTGGTGCGCTGCTTTGAGAACACTAATATTGTGCATGTGGACGGCAGTATCGATCCGCTGCGCGACATTGAAACGATCAATCTGGAACTGATCTTCTCCGATCTGGAAATGCTGGAGCGGAGGATCGCGAAGACGGTAAAACTCTCGCGCAACGATAAGACAGCGGCAAAGGAACTTGAACTTCTGAACCGCTTAAAGGCGCATCTGGAGGAAAATAAACTGGCAAGAAGTTTTGCCGGGGATGATGAGGAAGAACAGGAATGGCTGAACGGGTATAACCTCCTGACGGCAAAGCCGGTGATTTTTGCGGCAAATGTCTCTGAGGATGAACTGGCGGACGACGGCGCATCCAATGAAGGCGTGCAGGCAGTCAGACAGTACGCGGAGCAGGAAGGCTGTGAAGTGTTTGTCGTATGCGCGGAGATTGAGGAGGAGATATCCCAGCTTGACGATGATGAGAAAAAGATGTTCCTGGATGATCTGGGATTAAAAGAGTCCGGATTGGAGAAACTGATCCGTGCCAGCTATCATCTTCTGGGGCTGATCAGCTATCTGACAGCCGGAGAGCCTGAAGTGCGGGCGTGGACGATCAAAAAGGGAACCAAGGCTCCCCAGGCGGCGGGAAAGATCCATTCAGATTTTGAGCGGGGATTTATCCGCGCCGAAGTAGTAAGCTATGATGATCTCATGGCCTGCGGCTCCCACACGGCAGCGAAAGAAAAAGGCCTGATCCGTCTGGAAGGCAAAGACTATGTCGTGCAGGATGGCGACATTATGCTGTTCAGATTTAATGTATAAGGAGTGTTACCATGCACTATGATATTGCCTTCCCCAACCTGGGCATCTATCTCGACCATGTGGGGAAAAACGTTACTGTCTTCGGATTTTCAATTGCATATTACGGCATGATCATCGGGGCGGCGATCCTGATTGGGTTTCTCATCGCCACCTCCGTGGCGAAGCGGACCCGGCAAAATCCCGAGGACTATCTGGATATGGGGATTATCGGTGTCATCGCAGGAATTGCCGGCGCCCGGATCTACTATGTGATCTTCTCCTGGGATATGTACAAAGATAACCTGCCGGACATTTTTAATCTTCGCGAAGGGGGACTTGCGATCTACGGCGGTGTGATCGGCGCGGTGATCGCGGTGTTTGTCCTTGCGAGAGTGAAAAGGCTGTCTCCCTTTCAGATATTGGATACAGTGGCGATGGCGATTCTGAACGGCCAGATGCTGGGGCGCTGGGGGAACTTTTTCAACCGGGAGGCATTTGGTGAGTATACAGACGGGCTGTTTGCCATGCGGCTTCCGGTGGACGCGGTGCGCTCCGGAGACATTACAGAGCGGATGCGTGAGCATATGGAAACTATCGGTGGTGTGGACTATATCCAGGTAAGCCCCACGTTTCTCTATGAGTCGGTGTGGTGCGCCGTTCTTCTGATACTGCTCATTCTGTACCGGAAGCATAAGAAATACGAGGGTGAACTGTTTCTTCTGTATATCTTCGGGTATGCCCTGGGAAGGGTGTGGATCGAAGGCCTGCGGACAGACCAGCTCCTGATCCCGGGAATCGGATTCCCGGTGTCTCAGGCTCTGGCAGGCTGTGTTGTTGTCTTCGCCGGAGCGGCGCTTCTGTATCTTAAGAAGAATCACAGGCGTATGCCGCTTTTAAAGGGCGGGAAGGTATATGAGCCCATGCCGGACAAAATAGAAGGGAAGAAGCCGCCGAAGAAAAAAGACAGGATATTTAAGTTCAAAGACAGATAATCCGGGTCAAAATAACGGAGGAAAATCTTGTAATATACGTCTTGCTTCTTTTACAGGTATTGGATATAATGGTTGCATAGCTGACCGGCAGCCGTGCGCCCGGATTTTGCCAGCGGCCGGGAAATGCTTCAAATTACTTACGGAGGAAAAAGGATATGGGAATAGCATCACTTGTACTTGGAATCGTTTCTATCGTAATCGGGGTGTTTAGTGCGGGCAGCCTGGGATGGATCGGAGCCATCATCGGAATCATCGGTATCGTGCTTGCGATTCAGGCAAAGAAGATCCCGGAGCAGGCAGGCACGGCTCAGGCAGGATTCATCTGCTCCATTATCGGAACAGTTCTCTGCCTTCTTACATACATCGCATGCGTAGCGTGTGTGGGATGCCTTGCGGTACTGGCATAGGGAGCCGGTAAGAATTTATTTACAGTGAATATAAGTATTTACAGTGAATGAGAAAAGGGGTGTGCGTCATCCCTTTTTTGTTTGTGACGGCGGCAGGACAAAGTCCGGGCCTGCCAGAGATCTTGGAAACTGCTTATAATCCCGAAATGCACCTTTTGGCGCTTTCGGTGACTTCGAACAAAACAGGAGCGGGACTGCCTGCTTCGGATATAAAGGAGATCGTTTGATGGTAATACAGATCGGATCATTTATGATTCCGTGGTATGGATTGTTTATCGTACTTGGGATAGCTGCGGGGATTGTGCTCGGATATTTTCTGATACGCGCGGAACATCTGGCGTTTGATGACTTTATACAGACTGCGTGCTTCGTGGGTCTGGGGGCAATGATCGGAGCCAAGCTGCTGTACCTTGCGGTTTCATGGAAATATATTGACTTTTCAAGACTGACAGATCTGGAATATCTGAATGCGCTGATGGGAGGCGGATTCGTCTTTTATGGCGGGCTGATCGGAGGACTGATCGGGCTGTATCTGTGCGGAAAGATCCTTCACATAGAGGTGGCGCAATACGCGCGCGCGGCCATACCGGTGATTCCGCTCGTGCACGCTTTTGGGAGAATCGGCTGCTCCGTTGTGGGATGCTGTTATGGCATGCCTTACGACGGCCCCGGGGCAATTGTGTACACAGAGTCCATCGCGGCTCCGCTGGATGTGCACCTCTTTCCCGTGCAGGCGCTGGAAGCAGCGGGATGCTTTGCGATAACAGCGGTACTGTGCCTGTATGTATCGTCTTGCAGGAAGAGAGGGAAGAGGGCAAAAAGCGTGCAGCTTTACCTTGCCATGTATGCGGTGCTGCGTTTTATTCTTGAGTTTGCCAGATATGACGACGCGGAGCGTGGAATCGAATTCGGCCTGTCCACGTCGCAGTGGATCAGTATAGGGATCTGCGTTGCTCTTATAGTGATGGAAGTACGGGGGAGAGCACGCGGCAGGACACTGTCCGGTGTGAAATAAGAAATGTAATGGAAAAGAGCGGGATTTGCAGATTAGCTGAAATCCCGCTCTTTACAGTATTCCCGTGCCACATGCGTCAGCTCGATTCGTTGCTAAAGCAGCTTCATCTCAATGTATGGCATCCGCCATATGCCGGAAACAACAGTGTCAGTTCATTGCAGGCAAGCTTGCGGAATTGTCCCTGTTGTTCCCGCCGCATGTTCATTCTGCACCTCAAAATATACAATAAAACGGATTGCGCTCTATAGACTTTTGTCATTTTTGGCGATATAATGAAACTACATGTGAATAAATCTATTTTTTCAATGTAAATCTTAAGGAGGAACAAGAAAATGGCAAGAAAAATGAAGACCATGGACGGTAACCAGGCTGCTGCTCACGTGTCATATGCTTACACAGAAGTTGCGGCGATCTACCCGATTACACCGTCATCCGTTATGCCGGAGCATGTTGACGAATGGGCAACAGAAGGCAGGGAGAATATTTTCGGACAGACAGTCAATGTTGTGGAGATGCAGTCTGAGGCAGGCGCGGCAGGCGCTGTACACGGATCTCTGTCGGCAGGAGCACTGACGACAACATTTACGGCGTCTCAGGGACTTCTGCTTATGATCCCGAACTTATATAAGGTTGCCGGTGAGCAGCTTCCGGGTGTGTTCAATGTATCCGCTCGTGCGCTTGCAAGCCACGCTCTTTCCATCTTTGGAGACCATTCCGATGTTTACGCCTGTCGTCAGACCGGCGCGGCTATGCTGTGTGAGTCCAGTGTGCAGGAGGTTATGGATCTGACTCCGGTTGCTCACTGCGCTGCGCTGGAAGGAAAGCTTCCTTTTATTAATTTCTTTGACGGATTCCGTACATCCCACGAGATTCAGAAGATCGAGACATGGGATTATGAGGATCTGAAGGATCTGGTGAATATGGATGCGATCGACGCTTTCCGCGCACATGCGCTGAATCCGAATCATCCGTGCCAGAGAGGTTCCGCTCAGAACCCGGACATTTTCTTCCAGGCAAGAGAGGCATGCAACCCGTATTACGATGCGCTGCCGGGGATTGTTCAGAATTACATGGACAAGGTAAATGAAAAGATCGGAACGAACTATAAACTGTTCAACTACTATGGAGCAAAGGACGCAGAGCATGTGATCATCGCTATGGGTTCTGTCTGCGATACAATCGAGGAGACAATCGATTACCTGGCAAAGGCAGGCGAGAAGGTCGGAGTTGTGAAAGTGCGTCTGTACAGACCGTTCTGCGCTCAGGCTCTGATCGACGCGATTCCGGCTTCTGTTAAAAAGATCTCTGTTCTTGACAGAACGAAAGAGCCGGGAGCTATGGGCGAGCCGCTGTATCTGGACGTTGTGGCAGCTCTTAAAGGATCACAGTTTGACGCTGTACCGGTCTACTCAGGACGTTACGGACTTGGTTCCAAAGATACAACGCCTGCTCAGATCGTTGCGGTATACCACAACGAGGAGAAACCGGTATTTACGATCGGTATCGAGGATGATGTGACACATCTGTCACTGAAGGCAAACGAGCCTCTCGTTACAACACCGGAGGGAACGATCAACTGTAAGTTCTGGGGACTTGGCGCTGACGGTACCGTCGGAGCGAACAAAAACTCCATCAAGATCATCGGTGACAATACAGATATGTACGCTCAGGCTTACTTTGACTATGACTCCAAGAAATCCGGCGGTGTTACGATGTCTCATCTTCGTTTCGGTAAGCTGCCGATCAAGTCTACATACCTGATCCATCAGGCGAATTTTGTTGCCTGTCATAACCCGTCCTATGTGGATAAGTACAACATGGTACAGGAACTTGTAGACGGAGGAACATTCCTTCTGAACTGCCCGTGGGATATGGAAGGACTTGAGAAACATCTGCCGGGACAGGTGAAGGCATATATAGCAAATCACAATATTAAGTTCTATACGATCGACGGTATCAAGATCGGTAAGGAGATCGGACTTGGCGGACGTATCAATACGGTGCTTCAGTCTGCGTTCTTCAAGCTGGCTGCGATAATTCCGGAGGAAGAAGCGATTGACCTGATGAAGGCTGCCGCTAAAGCTACTTACGGAAGAAAGGGCGATAAGATCGTACAGATGAACTACGACGCTATCGACGCAGGCGCGAAACAGGTTGTGGAAGTACAGGTTCCGGACAGCTGGAAAGACGCGGCTGACGAGGGTCTTGCCGTGCCGAAGGTAGATGAGAACGGCAGAAAAGACGTTATTGATTTCGTTAAAAATATTCAGGCAAAAGTAAATGCTCAGGAAGGAAATTCACTTCCGGTATCTGCGTTCAGCGATTATGCAGACGGCTCTACACCGTCAGGATCTTCCGCATACGAAAAACGTGGTATCGCAGTGGATATACCGATCTGGAAGCCGGAGAACTGTATCCAGTGTAACCGCTGTGCTTATGTATGTCCTCACGCGGTCATCCGCCCGGTGGCTCTGACCGAGGAAGAGCTTTCAAAAGCTCCAGAGGGCATGGAGTCACTCGATATGATCGGTATGCCCGGTATGAAATTCGCGATTACAGTGTCAGCATACGACTGTACAGGATGCGGTTCCTGTGCAAATGTCTGCCCGGGCAAGAAGGGCGAGAAAGCTCTTGTTATGGGCAACATGGAAGAGAATGCCGGCAAACAGAACTTCTTCGACTACGGAAGGGAGATTCCGGTAAAACCGGAAGTTGTCGCGAAATTCAAAGAGACAACCGTAAAGGGAAGTCAGTTCAAACAGCCGCTGCTTGAGTTCTCAGGCGCATGTGCGGGATGTGGCGAGACGCCGTACGCGAAACTGATTACTCAGCTCTATGGCGACAGAATGTATATCGCGAACGCGACAGGATGTTCTTCGATCTGGGGCAACTCCTCACCGTCCACACCTTATACGGTAACTCCGGAAGGCAAAGGACCGGCTTGGTGTAACTCTCTGTTTGAGGACAACGCTGAATTCGGATATGGTATGCTGCTTGCGCAGAATACTGTTCGTGACAGAATGAAAGGCTATGCTGCCACACTTGCTCAGGACGCGGAAGACGCGGATGTTAAGGCGGCGGCACAGGAGTACATCGACACATACGCATGTGGCGCGACAAACGGAACAGCTACAGACAAACTTGTTGCGGCTCTGGAAAAATGCGGATGCGATCGTATGGAGAAGACGGAACTTCTGAAACATAAAGACTTCCTCGCCAAGAAGTCCCAGTGGGTATTCGGAGGCGACGGCTGGGCTTACGACATCGGATTCGGCGGTGTTGACCATGTGCTTGCAAGCGGCAAGGACATCAACATCATGGTATTTGATACAGAGGTTTACTCCAACACAGGCGGACAGGCTTCCAAGGCGACTATGACAGGAGCCACAGCACAGTTCGCGGCAGGCGGTAAAGAGACGAAGAAGAAAGACCTGGCAGGCATGGCAATGAGCTATGGATATGTGTATGTTGCCCAGATCGCAATGGGCGCTGACTTCAATCAGACGGTCAAAGCGATCACAGAGGCTGAGGCTTATCCAGGACCGTCGCTGATCATCGCTTACGCTCCGTGTATCAACCACGGTATCAAGAAAGGTATGAGCAAGGCTCAGACAGAGGAGCAGCTGGCGGTAGAATGCGGATACTGGAACAACTTCCGCTACAATCCGGCTGCTGAAGGAGATAAATTCTTCCTTGACAGCAAAGAACCTAAGAGAGAGAACTATCAGGCGTTCCTTGACGGAGAGGTTCGTTACAACGCATTGAAGAGAGCGAACCCGGAGAAAGCGGAGAAACTGTTCGCGATCAACGAAAAAGAAGCAATGGAGCGCTATGCGTACCTGAAGAAACTGGTAGGCGTGTACGCTGCTGATACGGAAGAGTAATCCGGAGGAGCGAATGACATAAGTCTCCATCCGTAACAAAGAAAACCCCGGAGATGACAGTCTCCGGGGTTTTTTGTATCTTGACCTGCCCCTGTGTACCTACTATAATCAAAGACGAAACCATGTTGTGAAATTCCAGAGAGATTGGGAGAAAAAACGTGTTAAAAATCGCTATCGTGGAAGATGAAGAGAACTACATCTCTGTACTGAAAGAATATCTCGAGCGGTATAAGCAGGAGTCCGGCGAGCAGATCGATGTCACGGTCTATCATGACGGCGATGAGATCGCCGCTTTTTACCGTGCTCAGTTTGACATTATCCTTATGGATATTGAGATGAAGTTTATCGACGGGATGACAGCGGCGGAAGAGATCCGCAAGGTGGACTCGTCGGTCTCCATTATATTTATCACAAATGCGCCTCAGTACGCGATCCGAGGGTATGAAGTGGGAGCCCTCGACTATATATTAAAACCGGTCTCGTACTTTATCTTCAGCCAGAAGTTTGGCCGGGCAGTGGCGAAACTCAAAAAGCGGGCCCGGAAGTGGATTACAATATCGGTCAGGGGCGGAGTTATGCGTATGGAGCTCTCTGACGTTTATTATATTGAAAGTGAAGGCCATAATCTGGTCTATCACACAAAAGACGGCAGCGCGGTGTCTCCCGGGACGATGAAATCAGCCGAGGAGGCGATGGCGGGGATGGACTTTTCACGAATCAATAAGTGTTACCTGGTCAATCTGGAGCATGTGGACGGCGTCCAGGATAAATATGCTGTTGTGCACGGGGAAAAGCTTCTTGTCAGCCGCCCGAGGATGAAACAGTTTATGCAGGAACTGACGAGATACTGGGGGGAGAGATCATGACAATGACGGCATTTATCACAACGCTGCCTGATATACCGCGCGTAATTACAGCACTTGCACAGTGGCTGGCCTGCTTTGTGTGTATTCTGCCGCTTCACCGGAGGACTAACGGAGGACGGTTTGCCGCTTTAAGCGTCGGTTTTCTGGCAGTGCAGTGTGCGTTTCTCGTGTTGACGGACGGGTTTGACGGAATCGCGTGGAATCTGTGTATGGCCGGGGCTGTGATGCTTATGTTTCTTTACATAATAGTCTGCGCCAAAGTAAGGTGGACGACGGCTCTCTGCTGCTGCTTTACGGCATTTATCGCCTCGGAATTCGCGGCGTCTTTTGAGTGGCAGCTCTGGTGCTATCTTCATGATTTTCTGCACTGGGACGGACTTGTCCTGATGACGGCAGTGCTGTGCGTTGTCTATGGGATACTGTTTTTCTTTATCTGGCAGCTTAATCGGAGGATAACCATTGAGGAGGAAGGTGTCTCGGTGTCGTCAAGAGACGCTGCCATTATTGTGGTGGCGGCGATTATTGTTTTCGCTGTCAGCAATCTGGGGTTCCTTCCGATTGACGTGCCATTCGCAGGGAGAGACAGTCTGGAAATATTCAGTATGAGAACGCTGGTCGATCTGGGAGGTCTCGCGATCCTTTATGCGTATCAGATGCAGTGGAAATCGGTTCATGTGCAGCGTGAACTGGAGACGATCCAGACGATACTGGACAGTCAGTATGTCCAGTATAAGCAGGCTCAGCGGGCAGTGGATCTGATCAATTACAGGTATCATGACCTGAAGAATCATATTATTGCTCTAAGGGAGAATGTCGACACGCCGAAGCGTCAGGAGTATCTGGATAAACTGGAGCAGGAGATCCAGGACTATGAAGCGCTCAATAAAACCGGGAATCAGGTGCTCGACACGCTGCTTACGAGCAAGAGCCTGCACTGCCGGCAGCATAAAATCGACATGACTAGTGTCATCGACGGCAAACTGTTCGATTCGATGGATGTTATGGATATCTGCTCCATTTTCGGAAATGCGCTTGATAACGCAATTGAATGCGAGATGAAAATCAAAGATTATGATAAACGCATGATCCATGTGGATGCATTTTCCGAGAAAAGTTTTCTGATCATACGTTTTGAAAATTACTATGAAGGGAATATCAGTTTTGACAGCGGTCTTCCGGTCACGACAAAAACGGAAAAAGCGATTCACGGTTACGGATTGAAGAGTCTTCGGTATACGGTTCATAAATATAAAGGCGAAGTTCAAATTGACGCGCGGGATAACTGGTTCAGTCTGAGAATCCTGATCCCGCTCGGAGAAATTTGACTCGGCGCGTGTGGTTTGTGCAAAATATACAAATTCACACGCGTCATTTTGTTATATATATACATATGATAAAACAATTTATGCAGAAAACGAACAGTTTGTGAAGGAATTGTAAAGTAATGTAAAAACAATGCTATAATTGCGCCAGATGATGACACAACTCATCCGAAGAAAAGAGAAAGGGAGGAAATGACTATGTTAGCAATTAACATGGCCGATGTGGTAAACGTATTAAATACGTGCAGACCATATCTGATTGGTTTTGGCGTTGTCTTTGTCATTGCGCTAATCGTTATTATCGCGGCGTTTAAGATGAACAAAACCAAAAGAAAATTAGTCCGCTCTGAGGCGGGTATTGCAATCCTGCTGGCACTGGTCGTTGTAGTGAATATGATCTGCTTCGGACCAATGAACAGCATGATCTCACTGGCTACAGGAAACGGTACGATCAGTGAGGAGACATCTGCTGAGGCAACTGAGCTGGTAGAGCAGATTGCGGAGGAAGGTATCGTTCTGTTAAAGAATGAAGACAACATTCTGCCTCTTGCTGACTCAAACAAGCTCAATGTATTCGGCTGGGCTTCTACGAATCCTTGCTATGGCGGAACAGGATCCGGTTCTCTCTCCGATGCCTATGAGACGGTGACACTGCTTCAGGGTCTGGAGAACGCTGGATTTGAACTGAATACAGAGCTCTCTGACTTCTATACAGAGTACAGAGACGAGCGCCCGGAAGTAGGTATGTGGGAGCAGGACTGGACTCTGCCGGAGCCGACTGCTGACTCTTACAGCGAGGATATGATGAACAACGCGAAAGAGTTCTCAGACACAGCGATGGTAGTCATCACACGCGTGGGCGGTGAGGGAGCAGACCTGCCGACTGACGTAAGTCAGGTGACTTATACGAACAACTCAGAGGAGTACAACGATTTCGAGCCGGGAGAGCACTACCTCCAGCTGAGCCAGACCGAGGAAGATATGCTTGACCTGGTGTGCTCAAACTTTGACAATGTCGTTGTCGTCTACAATGGGGCAAACGCTATGGAGCTGGGATTCCTCAATGCGTATGACCAGATCAAAGGCGCTCTGTGGTGCCCGGGAACAGGCCAGTCAGGATTCAACGCACTTGGCTCTATTCTGAGCGGCGATGTGAACCCATCCGGTAAGACAAGCGATACGTTTGTCGCTGACCTGACCGCGACTCCGACAGCGAACAACTTCGGAAGCTTCTTCTATGACAATACAGAAGAGTTCAACATGACTCAGGTTGGTTTCACAGGCGAAGAGGAGACTGTAGCTCCGAGCTTTATAAACTATGTAGAAGGCATTTATGTCGGTTACCGCTTCTGGGAGACGGCGGCTGACGAAGGTCTCATTAACTATGACGAGTCTGTGTTATATCCGTTTGGATACGGCCTGTCTTACACGACTTTCACTCAGGAGATGGGAGACATCACAGAGACAGACGGAACGATCTCATTTGACGTAACAGTAACGAACACAGGCAGTACAGCAGGCAAGGACGTTGTGGAAGTATACTACAATCCTCCGTACACGAACGGCGGCATCGAGAAAGCAAGCGCGAACCTGATCGCCTTCGAGAAGACAGAGGTACTCGAGCCAGGCGCTTCCGAGACTGTAACGATCACTTTCAACGCGGAAGATATGGCGTCCTACGACTATCAGAACGCGCAGGCATATGTTCTTGAGGCGGGCGACTATGAGATCAGTATTAACAGCGATTCTCACAATGTGATTGCGTCCAGAACATACAATGTACCTGAGACAATTACATACAGTGGAGACAACACACGTTCCACAGACCAGACTGAAGTAACGAACCAGTTCGCGGATGCTCAGGGCGATGTTACATATCTCTCACGAGCCAACGGATTTGCGAACTATGCTGAGGCTACAGCGGCTCCGGCTTCCCTGTCAATGACAGATGAGCAGAAAGCTGCATTTATCAACAACGGAAACTATGATCCGGAGAACTACAACAACGAAGATGACGAGATGCCGACGACAGGCGCCAGAAACGGGATTGAACTGGTGGATCTCAGAGGCGTTGATTATGATGATGCTCAGTGGGATGAGCTTCTGGATCAGATGACAGTAAATGATATGGATGAGCTCATCGCTCTTGGCGGATACCAGACAGTTGCTGTTTCAAGCATCGATAAAGTCCAGACTATCGACTGTGACGGTCCGGCTTCTATCAACAACAACTTTACAGGAACCGGCTCTGTCGGATTCCCGTCTGCGGTGATGATCGCAAGCACATGGAACAAAGATATTGCAACGGCGTTCGGAGAGAGCATCGGTAAGATGGCTGATGAGATGGGTGTATCCGGCTGGTATGCTCCGGCTATGAACATCCACCGCTCCGCATTCTCAGGACGTAACTTTGAGTACTATTCAGAGGACAGCCTTCTCTCAGGAAAGATCGCGTCAGCGGCAGTTCAGGGAGCAGAAGAGTACGGAGTATACGCGTACATCAAGCACTATGCCCTCAACGACCAGGAAACAAACAGAAACAGTATGCTCTGTACATGGGCAGACGAGCAGACGATCCGCGAGATCTATTTAAAACCGTTCGAGATCGCTGTGAAAGAAGGCGGAGCAGATGCCGTAATGTCTTCTTTCAACTACATCGGAACAGAGTGGGCAGGTGGATATGCGCCTCTTTGCAACACAGTTCTCCGCGATGAGTGGGGATTCCGGGGAATGGTACTTACCGACTACTTCGGTGTATACGGATACATGAACTCTGACCAGGGAATCCGCAACGGTACAGACTGTATGCTGGTTGCTTACGATACAGAGACAAACCATGTGAAAGACCAGGAGAGCGCGACAGGTGTTCAGGCAATGCGCCAGGCTTGCAAGAACATTCTCTACACAGTAGTAAACAGCCGCGCTTATGATCCGGCAAATCTGGATACAGGTATGATGGCATGGCAGATTGCGGCGATCGCAATTGACGTTGTATTTGCTGCTATTATCATTGCCCTTGAGGTAGTTGCGATCAAAAAGTTCCGCAAAAGAAGCGCGGAAGTGATCAAGACAGAGGTTGAAGAAGAATAAGCAGTGCATAAATAATATAGAGAAAGCTGGCTCGGCTCCGTTTTAGCCGGCCGGCTTTCCTTATCGTAGGAACGGAGGCGTTTTATGAGTAGTTTAAAGACATGGTGGCTGGACAGGTGGGGGAGTTTTGAAGAAAAGCACCCGAAACTGGCAAAATGGGTTTACCAGATCTTTTATTTCTTCGTATTCAGTATGGGAGTGACGATCTTTCAGTACCTTGTATTTACCTTTATGCCGCACCTTCTGGGAAAAGGGCTTGCCGGTACGGAATTCATGTGGCCCCAGATTAATATGGAGGTCTTCGGCGTGGAATTCACATGGAGCCTTCTCGGGTATGAGGTGTTAAGAGACTCTGCGGGAGCGGTTCTCATCGGCGGCGGATTAGGTTATTTCATCAGCTATGAAGTTGGGTCTTTTCTTGCCCAGTGCATCAACTTCCCGCTTCAGAGAAACATTACATTTAAGAGTAAAGGGAAACCGGTCTATCAGGCAATGTGGTACTTTATTGCCTGGATCGTGATTTCTTTGATCTGTAACGGATTCAACAATCTGTGGATGCCGATCGCGCAGCAGTATGTTGCTCCCGCGATCTACAATCTGCTCGTGACATTTATTACAGGCGGTGTATCCATGATCATCTTCTTCTTCGTGTTTAAGATTATCTTCCCGGAAGGGGAGCCGGAGAAGAAAGAATAGGAGGCGCGTTGTGAAACATCAGGATATGATAGAAAAAATGACACTGGAAGAAAAAGCGGCGCTCTTAAGCGGAAAAGGCGAGTGGCAGACATGGGATATTCCCCGTCTTGAGATCCCCTCTGTTTTCTGCTCGGACGGACCTCACGGTATCAGAAAACAGGCAGGCACAGGAGATCATCTGGGATTAAATCCCTCCCTTCCGGCTACCTGTTTTCCAACTGCGGCCACAGTTGCAAACAGCTGGGACACAGAGCTTGGCGAGGAGATCGGAAAAGCGCTTGGCGAGGAGGCCTCTGCCCAGGGAGTCAATGTGGTGCTCGGACCGGGGCTTAATATTAAGAGAAGCCCTCTGTGTGGGCGCAATTTCGAGTACTTTTCTGAAGATCCATACCTTGCGGGAAAGATGGCGGCAGGGTATGTGCGCGGTATCCAGAGTCAGGGTGTCTATGCCTGCCCGAAACACTTTGCGGTGAACAGCCAGGAGCTCAGGAGAATGGCTATGAACGCAGTGACAGATGAGCGGACGCTCAGAGAGATCTACCTGACCGGTTTTGAGATTGCGGTGAAGGAAGGTGGAGCGAAAGCTATTATGACCAGCTATAATCAGGTCAACGGTACTTACGCCAATGAAAATACACATCTTCTCCGGGATATTCTCAGAGGTGACTGGGGATACGATGGGATTGTGATCACCGACTGGGGCGGCTCCAACGACCATGTCAAAGGCGTGGCGGCGGGCTCTGATCTGGAGATGCCTACTCCGGGACTTGATTCCGCAAGGCAGCTTGTGGAGGCGGTAAGATCCGGAAAACTTGATGAGAGCGCGGTGGACGAGTGTGTGGATCGGATGCTGGAAGCGGCCTTTACTCTGGCTGAGAACGAAAACAGCCGGGAGGAATTCGACAAAAAAGCTCACCATGAACTTGCCAGAAGAGCAGCGTCTCAGAGTGCGGTTCTTTTAAAGAACGAAGGGGACATCCTTCCCCTCAGGCCGGGAACCCGGGTGGCGCTGATCGGAGACTTTGCGTTTGATCCGCGGTACCAGGGAGCTGGTTCGTCTATGGTAAACGCAACACAGCTGGACAAGATGACGGAACTAATCGACGAGTATGAACTCGTAGTTGCGGGAACCTCAAAGGGATATATCAGAACAGGGGAGGCGGACGCTGTGCTCCAGAAAGAGGCGGTAGATCTGGCCCAGTCGGTTGACGTTGTGCTGTACTGCTTCGGTCTTGATGAGCTGAGCGAATCTGAGGGTATCGACCGCAGCCATATGAGAATCCCTCAGAATCAGATCGAACTTCTGGAGGCGATGGCAAGGGTCAACGAAAATATTGTGGGAATTCTGAGTGCGGGAGCCGCTATAGAGATGCCGTGGCACCACTGCCTGAAAGGAATACTCCACGGTTATCTGTACGGACAGGCAGGCGCGGGAGCTATGCTGGATATTCTGACCGGTAAGGTCAATCCTTCCGGAAGACTCAACGAGACATATCCGCTGCGCTATGAGGATACCCCGGCATTCCGATACTTTCCGAGTGAAGAGCGCAATTCGGAGTACAGAGAAGGACTTTATGTGGGATACCGCTATTATGACACGAGCAAAGTGCGCGTGATGTATCCGTTCGGATTCGGTCTGTCCTACACTGAGTTCTCATATAAAGATCTTCAGATCGATGAGAAGGGCGTATCCTTTACGCTGACTAACACCGGCAGTATGGACGGAGCGGAAGTAGCCCAGCTTTATGTAGGTTTAAAGGACGCGAAAGTATATCGTCCCGAGAAAGAGCTCAAAGGCTTTTGCAAAGTGTTCTTAAAAGCCGGAGAGAGCAAAACGGTTCGCATTGACTTTGATGACAGGACTTTCCGCTACTGGAATGTAAGAACGAACTCCTGGGAGATAGAAGGCGGAGCCTATGAGATCATGATCGGCGCCAGCTCGGCGGATATCCGCTTAAGTGCCGGCGTTGAAGTGGAGGGTACGACAGAGGAATATCCGTATTACACGAACAGGATGCCTTCGTACTATTCCGGTCTGATTCAGCAGGTAAGCGATGAAGAGTTCACAGAACTTCTGGGCGCTCCGATTCCCTCCGGCAAATGGAGCGGAGAACTGACGGTCAACGACGCGATCTGTCAGATGTACTACGCAAAGAGCGCGATTGCCAGATTTGCGTATAAGAAGCTGACGAAGATGAAAAAGAAGAGCGAGGATGCGGGAAAACCGGATCTGAATATTCTCTTTATCTACAACATGCCTTTCCGCGCCATCGCCAAGATGACGGGCGGCATGGTCAGCATGGAGATGGTGGAAGGCATTGTGACGATGGTCAACGGACATCTTTTCCGCGGGCTCGGACGCACGATAAGCGGCTTCTTCCGCAACAGACGGCGTAATAAAAAGTATATAAAAGAACTCACAGGCAAATAAAATGTTTTATAAAGGGGATGACAGATATTTTTTCGGTGTCACCCCTTTATATTTTTTAAAAGTTTTTATGAAATAACTCTCATCGTTAAATCCGCAGCTCATGCCGATCTCCGCTATGGACTGATTAGTCGTCGCCAGCTTGAAACAGGCCTGTTCCACCCGGTAGTAATTGACGTAATCGATGGGAGTGCGGTGCGTCATCTCCCGGAAATACCGGCAGAAATATTTTGCGTTCATCCCTGCGGATTTTGCCAGATCATCCAGAGTAATACATTCGTCATAGTGTTCTTCGATCATTGCGATCACGCGCTTCAGGTGTTCGATCCTCCGGCCGTCTTTTACGGAAATGCTCTGGGTCTCCCTGTACCAGCCGTGTTCCAGAATATATCCGAAAAACTCATAGAAAGCGCCGATCACAGTAAGTTCATGTCCCTCTGCACGGGTCTTCATCTGTCCGAACATGCGCTCGGTGATCCGGGTAAGTTCTCTGTCGCAGGACGAAAAATGATGATGAATCTCAATGGAATCGCTGCTGATCTTTTTGAGCAGGCGCTCCCCTGCCGGACTGGATGTCATCAGAGAATCCAGATTAAATACAATACATTCATACAGGCAGTTCTTTGGGATTCCCCCGTGGAGCAGCCCGCCTTTGATGAAAATAATATCCCCGGCCCCGGCGGTAAATTCATCTTCCCCTATTGTCATCAGAAGTTCTCCTTTTAAAATGCGTATCACCTCATATTCAATATGCCAGTGATAGGACATCTCATATCTGGGGTGCTTGGGCCCAACATGATAGAACTCCATCGGAAAGTCGAATGTTCCGTGTTCTTTTTCTTCTCTGTACTTAATATACTTCATATTATAAAATCCCTTTCTCAGCCCGAATGTCAAAATGTTTCGCGAAACGGTACACCCGGATTCTATGTATTAAAAGTGAATATCTTTATATTTTTTTCTATTATAGCACGAGACAAATAAAAAAAATAGTATTATAATGATACCCAAAGAGACAAGCTGAAAAGCAAAAAGCCAAAGAATAGGAGGAATGTTACTATGGCAGAAAGCAGATTGGTAGGCTCATATCCGGTAATCGGTATCAGGCCGGTTATCGACGGAAGAAAAGGGCCTCTGGACGTAAGAGGATCCCTGGAAGAACAGACAATGAACATGGCGAAGAACGCTGCGAAACTGTTTGAGGAAAACTTAAGATACTCAAACGGCGAACCGGTTAAGGTTGTGATCGCTGACTCCACGATCGGACGCGTCGGAGAAAGCGCTGCCTGCGCTGATAAATTCAAAAAGGCAGGCGTTGACATCACACTGACAGTTACACCATGCTGGTGCTACGGATCAGAGACAATGGACACAGATCCCATGACGATCAAAGGCGTATGGGGACTGAACGCGACTGAGAGACCGGGAGCTGTATACCTTGCATCTGTTCTTGCCACACATGCTCAGAAAGGTCTCCCGGCATTCGGCATCTACGGACATGACGTTCAGGATGCTGACGATATGACGATTCCGGATGACGTAAAGGAGAAATTGCTCAGATTCGGACGAGCTGCTGTTGCGGCTGCTACAATGAGAGGAAAATCTTATCTTCAGATCGGTTCCATCTGTATGGGTATCGGCGGGTCTATTATTGATTCAGACTTTATCGAGTCCTATCTTGGCATGCGTGTTGAGTCTGTAGATGAGGTTGAGATCATCCGCCGCATGACAGAGGGCATCTACGATGAGGCTGAGTACCAGAAAGCGCTCGCGTGGGCGAAAGAGAAATGCCACATTGGATTTGACAAAAACCCGGAAGATATGCAGAGATCCGCAGAGGAGAAAGAAGAGCAGTTCGAGTTCGTTGTCAAGATGGCGGTAATCATCAAAGACCTGATGAATGGAAACAAGAATCTCGAAGAGAAATTCTCAGAGGAAGCCATCGGACACAACGCCATCGCGGCAGGTTTCCAGGGACAAAGACAGTGGACAGACTTCTATCCCAACGGGGATTTCGCAGAGGCTGTTCTCAACACATCCTTTGACTGGAACGGAGCCCGTGAACCGTATATTCTCGCTACAGAGAACGACGTTCTTAACGGACTTGGAATGCTGTTCATGAAACTTCTCACAAACCGCGCGCAGATGTTCGCTGACGTTCGTACATACTGGAGCCCGGAGGCTGTCAAGAGAGTGACGGGATATGACCTGGAGGGCGTTGCGAAAGAAAATAATGGTATCATCCATCTGATCAACTCCGGCGCGTGCTGTCTGGACGCAAGCGGTGCCGCGAAAGATGAGAACGGCAACGGCGTTATGAAACAGTGGTGGGATGTGACAGAGGAAGACCAGAAGGCGATCATGGACGCTACGACATGGAATATGGCGGATCTGGGATATTTCCGCGGCGGCGGATACTCAAGCCGTTTTGAGACAAAGGCACAGATGCCTGCGACAATGATCCGTCTGAATCTTGTAAAAGGTCTCGGGCCGATGCTTCAGATCGCGGAAGGATGGACAGTAGGCCTTCCGGATGAGGTATCCGATGCGCTCTGGAAACGTACGGACTACACATGGCCGTGTACATGGTTCGCTCCAAGATGCGATGGCAAAGAAGGACCGTTCAAATCAGCTTATGACGTAATGAACAACTGGGGCGCTAACCACGGCGCGATCTCTTACGGGCATATCGGCGCTGACCTGATCACATTCGCTTCAATGCTCCGCATTCCGGTTGCGATGCATAATGTACCGGAGGAAAAGATCTTCCGTCCGGCAGCATGGAACGCATTCGGCATGGACAAAGAAGGCGCCGACTACAGAGCATGCGCGAACTATGGTGCGCTTTACAAACCATATAAATAAGATCTGCAACATTTGAGTTGAGTGTGAAGAGAAAGGAAAGGGTTGAAAGCAAAACTTTCAACCCTTTCGTCTAAGGAGGAGACTATGGAAAAGAAAGTGTTGGCATTTGACTTTGGCGCTTCCGGCGGCAGAGCCATGTGCGGAACTTTTGACGGCGATAAGATCACGATCGAGGAGCTGCATCGTTTTTCCAATGATCCGGTTATCTTAAACGGCACAATGTACTGGGATGTGCTCCGGCTTTTCTTTGAGATCAAGCAGGGCCTGATCAAGGCAAAGAAATGCGGAAAGATCGAGAGTATCGGCATAGATACATGGGGCGTGGACTTCGGTCTGATCGATAAGGAGGGGCGGCTCCTTGAAAACCCGGTGCATTACCGTGACAACCGTACGGCCGGGATGCTCGAAGAGAGTTTTCGTATGATCGACAAACAGAAGTTCTATGAGATCACCGGTAATCAGTTTATGGAGATTAACACTGCTTTTCAGCTTCTGTATCTGCTCGGAAACAGAAAAGAACTGCTTGACCGCGTGGACAAGATGATTCTTATGCCGGATCTGTTCAACTATTTCCTGACAGGGGCCAAAAAGGCTGAGTATTCCATCGCGTCTACAACACAGCTGTTAAATGCGAGAAAGGGCGAATGGTCCGACGAAGTGATCGAAGCGCTGCATCTTCCGAAGCATATTTTCCCGGAGATCGTTCCCACGGGAACGAAAGTGGGCGAACTGACCGACGAGATATGCACGGAACTCGGACTCGATAAAATCGACGTCATGGCTGTAGCGGGACATGATACCCAGTGTGCTCTTGTAGCTGTTCCGGCGTCAGAGGAAGACTTTGTCTTCCTAAGCTGCGGAACATGGTCGCTGCTGGGGACAGAGCTTTCCGAGCCGATTATCAATGAGAAGTCCGAGTACTACAACATCACGAACGAGGGAGGATATGGAAGGAAGATCTCGTTCCTGAAAAATATTATCGGTCTGTGGTGCATTCAGGAGAGCCGGCGGCAGTGGATCCGGGAGGGCCGGGAATACGGGTTTGGCGATTTGGAGATCATGGCAAAAGAAGCTCCGTCGCTTCGCTGCTTTATTGATCCGGATGCTCCGGAGTTTACCCCGGCGGGCGACGTGCCGGGCCGTATCCGGGAGTTCTGTAAGAGAACAGGACAGCCGGTGCCTGAAAGCATCGGAGAAGTGGTGCGCTGTATCAACGAGAGTCTTGCCATGAAATACCGTCATGCGATGGAAGAAATCAAAGACTGTACCGGTAAAGATTACAGCACGGTATATATGGTTGGCGGAGGCACACAGAGCGCGCTTCTGTGCCAGTTTACCGCCAATGCCTGCGGATGCCGCGTGAGCGCCGGACCTGTTGAGGCGACTGTGCTTGGCAATGTTGCCTTACAGCTTATGGCGTCGGGAGATATTTCGTCTCTTGGCGAAGCGAGGGAGATTATCAGACGCTCTCAGGACATTAAAACTTATGAGCCTCAGAACACGGCAGCATGGGACGAGGCCTATGAGAGATTTAAAAAGATTCTTGTATAATACTTGACTGTCAAAGTGCTGTATGATTTAATTGAAATAGCAATTGCATTAGACAGAATGCATAAAAACGGTTTGCCGACTCCCTGAAAGGAGTAAAAATGGCTGCAACGATTCGCGATATCAGAGACAGAACCGGTTTATCTCTGGCAACGATTTCCAAATATCTTAACGGTGGAAACGTTCTTCCGAGAAACCGCCAGCTGATTGAAGAGGCGATCGAAGAACTTCATTATGAGGTAAACGAAATAGCGAGAGGTCTGGTCACGAACCGGACAAAGACGATAGGAGTCCTGGTGTATGACGTCCAGTGTATTTTTGTCGGGAGAATGCTCCATCATCTGGGCCAGGCTCTTCACGAAAAGGGATATGGGATGCTGATCTGCGATTCCTGCAATGATCTTTGCATCGAAGAGAAGAACCTTCAGTTCTTGCTGAGCAGGAAAGTGGATGGCATTTTAGTGTTTGCCGTCAGCCTGGACGGAAAGTTTCTGGAGGCTGCCAACAGGGCGGAAGTTCCGGTCGTTCTGCTTGACCGCGCATTTCGTGATAAAGAGTATGACTGTATAGAGATTGATAACAGAACGGCAATGCTCAGAGCGACAAATAAGCTGATCAGCCGCAATCACCGCAGGATAGCTCTTATTGCGTCAGATATTGAGTACACGGGCATGGAGCGTATGAAAGGATTCGACGATGCGCTCGGAGACGCCGGGATTACGGTTCCGGACGAGTATCGCGTCAGAGGAAGGCATTCTTTTGAACTCGGGTATCGTGGGATGCGGACTCTCCTGTGTCTTCCAGACCCTCCGACAGCTGTGATACTGGGGAATTATGACACTACCCTGGGCGGTATCATGGCTGTCAACGAGTCGGGGTGTAATTGTCCAAATGATATTTCGATTATCGGATTTGACGATCTGCTCATGTCCAAAGTGATCCGGCCCAAGCTGTGGATCGTCTCACAGCCTATGGAGGAAATGTCAAACCGGGCGGTTGAAATGTTACTCAACCGTATTTCCGGCCAGGCTGAGGGAGGGCCTTTGAGGATCAGTTTCAGCGCCCAAATAAGAGAAGGAGAATCCATCAGGAAATTATAGGTGTTTGGGCGCTATGCACAACATAATAGTAAAATTCAATAAAAAGCAATGTCATAATTTGGCGAAAATAACGAAAGCGAACCGTTTCGCTCCCAATAAAGTTGTATTTATTGACAAAGAAAAAATGCGGTTGTATAATTTGTCTATACACTAAAAAATTATGAAAAAGGGAAAAGCGAACCGTTACGCGAAAATGAGGAATGGGGGAATCAAAAAATAAGTGAGGCACCATGAATCATTACAAAACATCTAAAAAGATGGGAGGAAGAAAAGTGGAAAGTATCAAACAAAATCCTTTGGTTAAAAAGGTGGGATTTAACAGAATTGTCCTGTGTATCGTATTGCTTCTGATGTACGGTCTGTTCTGTATCCTGACAGGAGGCGCCTTTGTCGGCACGCGCCGTATCTTGAGCGCCCTGAACTATGCGTACTTCCTGGGCTTCTTATCACTGGCAGTTACGTTTGTAATTGCTACAGGAGGAATCGATTTCTCGATCGGACCGGTTATGTTCTGCTGTGCTCTGATTGCGGGCTTCAGCTTTACGATACACGGTATCCCGATGGGAGCGGCGCTTGCGCTGAGCCTTGTGGTAGGAATCTTATTCGGTATCTTCAACGGATACCTGGTGGCATATTGGGATGTTCCCTCATTTATTACATCCATTGCGAGCATGAATATTGCGAAAGGTGTCGCGTCTGTATTTACAAAGACTCAGTCAGTCAGCTGGCCGCAGTCAAGCGCAGACGGAGGATGGTTCAGGAATCTGGTGACTATGGATAATATTCCGATGGGCCTGATTATACTTCTTGCGGTCGCTGTGATCTGTGCGGTCATTCTTAACAAGACGAAGATGGGGCGTTACATCCTTTCCCTTGGCAGTAATAAAGAAGCCGTAAGACTTTCTGGTGTAAACGTCAGAAAATGGGAGATGTCCGCTTACGTTATCTGTGGTCTTCTCGTAGGTATATCAGCGATCTTCTATGTAGCTGCGTACACGACAGTACAGCCCGGTTATGGTGATCAGTACAACAATGAGGCGATTGCGGGCTGCGTTATGGGCGGCACCTCAATGGCGGGAGGACTGGCATCAATCAGCGGTACGATCATAGGCGTATTCATCATCTCTCTTCTTCAGGAAGGGATCATGGCTCTTGGCCTTGATAAGAATCTTCAGCTTATCATCACAGGACTTATCGTTATTGTCGCAGTATTCGCTGACGTTGTGGCAAGACGCCGGAAGAATTAGTGACGATACATGGAAAACAGTAAGTGTGATTAAGAAAGGCAAGGGTAAAGAATATGGGCGAAGTTATATTAACAATGAAAGGGATCGACAAATCTTTCCCGGGTGTTCATGCACTGGACCATGTAGATCTGGAAGTCAGAAAAGGCGAAGTACACGCACTCATGGGAGAGAACGGCGCCGGAAAGTCAACACTGATGAAAGTGCTGACAGGTATTTATAAGAAAGATTCCGGAACAATTACATATGAAGGAAAAGAAGTAGAATTTCATAATACGCGTGAAGCGCAGGATGCCGGTATCGTTATTGTGCATCAGGAGCTGAACATGCTGGGGCATCTGACAGTTGCCCAGAATATCTTCATCGGAAGAGAGTTCAAAAAAGGCATCCGCATCGACGACAAGAAGATGAACGAAGAGGCCAAAAAACTCTTTGACAGGATGCACATTGACATCGACCCGAGAGAGACGATGAGCAGACTGACCGTAGGTAAGCAGCAGATGTGTGAGATCGCGAAAGCCATCTCTCACGAGGCCAAGGTTATTATCTTCGATGAGCCGTCAGCAGCGCTGACAGAGGCTGAGATCGAGGAGCTCTTCAAGATCATCCGCGATCTGCGCGAACAGGGAATGGGAATCGTATACATCTCCCACCGTATGGACGAGATCAAGGTTATCACAGACCGGGTTACAGTAATGCGTGACGGCGCGTATGTCGGCACATTGATTACGAAAGATTCCACAAAAGACGATATCATCAACATGATGGTTGGCCGTGTGATTTACGAGGATCCGAAGACGAAGAACATGACGCCGCCGGGATCTCCGGTAGTATTGAAGGTGGAACACCTTAATGCCGGAAAAATGGTCCGGGACGTAAGTTTCGAGCTCCACAAAGGAGAGGTGCTCGGCTTCTCGGGTCTGATGGGCGCAGGGCGTACGGAGACTATGAGAGCTCTGTTTGGAGCTGACCCAATCGACAGCGGCGACATCTATGTCAACGGCAAAAAAGTTATAATCAGGAACCCGCAGGACGCGGTCAGATGCGGAATCGGGTACCTGTCCGAGGACAGAAAAAGATACGGTATTGTTGTACAGAAGACAGTTGCCGAGAACACAACTATGGCGGATCTGGACGCATACTCCAACGGACCGTTCATCAATAAAAAGAAAGAACGCGAAGTCGCCAAGAAATTTGTAGACTCTCTTTCTACAAAAACTCCGAGCGTAGATCAGCTTGTTGTGAATTTGTCAGGCGGTAATCAGCAGAAAGTCGTCATTGCAAAATGGCTTACAAGAAACTGCGATATTCTGATCTTCGATGAGCCGACGAGAGGTATCGACGTAGGAGCCAAGAATGAGATCTATAAGCTGATGAACCAGCTTGCGGCAGAAGGCAAGGCCATTATAATGGTTTCCTCAGAGATGACCGAGATCTTACGTATGAGCGACAGAATCGTCGTTATGTGCGAAGGTAAGAAGACCGGTGAGCTGGATATTTCCGAAGCTACACAGGAAAATATCATGAACATGGCTACAAGAGAGATAGAGTAGGGAGGAAAACATGATGGCAAATAAATCGGTAAGCAAGACGGCCGGCACGAACAGATCATTCATTGACAGAATGGGAGGACAGAAATTCATCGTCCTGATCATCGTCATTGCAATGTTTATCTTCTTCAGTGCTATGAGCCCGGGATTTAGAAAATATACAACTGTAGTAAGTATTCTGGATTATTCCTATTATATCGCGCTGATGGCGATCGGGGTAACGTTCCCGCTTCTGACAGCCGGCGTTGACCTTTCCATCGGAACGGGACTGATCTGCTACTCTTTGATTGGCGGTTATCTGATCGTTCACCAGGACTGGCCGGTAGCGGCGGGTATGCTCGTTACGATTCTGATGGGAGTGATTTTCGGAGTGATCAACGGATGTCTGGTGGCAGTGATGGAACTGCCGGCATTCCTGGCAACACTGTGTACCTGCATGATCACCCGCGGATTCGGAGCTTTCGTTGTAGGCGGTTATGGTATTCCCTGGCCGACGGCTACAGCTCCGGGGGGATGGTTCAGAAACATATTTAAGATCCAGGTGGGAGGCCAGAATATCCCAATCGGATTTCTGTGGATCATCCTTCTTGTAATCGTTATGAGCTTTGTGCTCAACCATACGAAAATGGGACGTTATACACGCGCGATCGGAAGCAACAAAGAGGCGACAAGACTTTCCGGAGTCAACGTAAGATTCTATCATGTAATGGCTTATGTAATCTGCGGTTTGTTCGCAGGACTTGCGGCAATCGCTTACTCAGCGATCTTCGCGACAGTACAGCCGGGAAGCGGCGCCGGATTCGAGCTTGACGCGATCGGCGGAGCGATCGTAGGCGGAGTGTCTATGACAGGTGCGGTAGGAAGCATTACAGGAACACTCATAGGAGTATTCGTCATCTGTCTTCTGAAGACAGGCCTTCCGTTTATCGGACTGACAGCGAACTGGCAGCAGATCATTACAGGTCTCGTCCTGATCGCGGCCGTGCTCTTCGACATCCTCAAGAGGAAGAGAGAGGCGGGTAAATAAATTTATTCACTGTGATAGATAACAGCCGGGAGCTGTTGATGCAGAAAATCTGCTACCGGCTGTTACTATAGAAACCAATCAAATGGCAGGCTATGCCGGGAAGATCAGCGTATCGATGTGCATATCTGTCAGTATATGCGGGTATATTATGCACGGTACCTGAATATGGACAGATGCATTGAGAGAAGCGTATCTTTCAAAATAGCCGAAAAAATTATTTCAGGAGGATATGAAATATGAAAAAGAAAGTTTTAGCAGTATTACTCGGCGGATGCATGGTAGCCGGACTCTTAGCAGGATGCGGCGGCGGAAGTGATAACAGCTCAAGCGACAATGCTTCATCAGACGACAGCTCCTCAGGCGGCGGAGACTATCACTTTGAAGTTGTAGTAAAGAGCTTCCAGTCCACATACTGGCAGGCAGCTATCCAGGGAATCGACGCAGCAGTTGAGGAACTTGGAGTTACAGTAAATACAACAGGACCGAATGCTGAGTCTGATATTGCTGACCAGGTTAACATGCTGAACAACGCAATCAGCCAGAACCCTGACGGTATCGCTCTTGCGGCTAATGACCAGGAAGCTGTTCTTGATTCTCTTGAGGATGCTCTTGCAGCAGAGATCCCGGTTGTATGCTTCGACACAGGCGTGCCGAATGCTCCGGAAGGATCAGTTATCGCTACAATCGCTACAGATAACGAGTCTGCGGGTGCCGTTGCAGCAGAGAATATGTATGAAGTAATCAAAGACTACATCGCTAACGCAACAGAGCCGGTAAGAATCGGCGAAGTTAACCAGGATGCTACATCAGCTAACATCTCCGGACGTGGTATGGGATTCATCAACAAGATGAAAGAGCTCATCGAGACTGATGGAAAGACAGTAGCGGTTATCGGTAACCAGTTCTATGTAGATCAGGTAGAGAACAACGGTGATGAAGGATCAGCAGACGTTATCATCGAAGTAGCAGTTCCGGCTCAGACAACAGTTGAGCTGTCCGCTACAGAGGCTTCCAACATCATGAACAAAGAAGACACAATCGCTATCTTCGGCTCTAACCAGGTTACAGCAGAGGGTGTCCTCACAGCTAACCAGAACTTAAGCGTACTCGCAGCTACTCCTGAAGAGGGTATCGTTGGTGTAGGATTTGACGCTGGTGCTACTCTGAAAGCAGCAGTTGCTGACGGAACACTTATCGGCGCTGTTACACAGGCTCCTGTTGACCAGGGTAACCTTGCTATCCACGCTCTGTATGACTACTGCGAAGGCAACGAAGTAGAAGACATCGCTACAGACAGCTACTGGTATGATGCAGAGAACATGGAAGAAGCGGACATCGCTCCTAACCTGTACGACTAATCGATATTGGTCCGAAAAAAATTACGTGCATATGGATTGATTGAACAACAATTGATCTGAATAAAAAAGGAATCGGGAAATTCCCGGTTCCTTTTTAAAAGAAAAAATATTATAATGAGGAGGATGGAATCATGTTAAAAGGAATTCCAAAAATCTTATCACCTGAACTTTTGAAGGTATTGGCTGAGATGGGACACAGCGACAGACTCGTCATCTCGGACGGCAACTTTCCGGCCGAATCTATGGGAAAAGACGCCATTGTGATCCGCTGCGACGGACATGGAGTGCCGGAACTTCTCGATGCGATTCTTCAGGTATTTCCTCTGGATACTTATGTGGAGCACCCGGTTAATCTTATGGAAGTAATGCCGGGAGACGATGTGGAGACGCCGATCTGGGATACTTACAAAGAAATCATCAGAAAATATGATGACAGAGGAGATGCTGCTGTGGGGAACATCGAGCGCTTCGCGTTCTATGAGGAGGCAAAAAAGGTATATGCGATCATAGCTACGGGTGAGTCGGCACTCTACGCGAACATTATGCTGCAGAAGGGTGTTGTTACTGACTGAATGATTTTAAGATGACGGATGGAGGAGACGATATGCTGGAGCATGTAGAGATTATTTTTGAAGATATGAAACCGATGATGAAGAAACTCAAGAAGAAGAATTATCAGACCAATATGGAAGAGTTTCTCAGCAGGCACGGACACTATTTTCAGGAGATGACCGCACAGACGGAGAATGCGGAGGATAAGGACGCTGTGGCGGATGAACTCGCCCGTGTGTTTGCCGGGAGTGTGGAGAAAGCGTACATATCTCCGAAAAAGGGCAAAATTGATCCTGTTGTGCAGCTCGATCTGAATTTCTTCATGATCTATTATGTCTTTCCCGCCATCCTTAAAACAGAGCATGAGGACGCCCGCCTGATCGCGGATCATCTTCGCGATGAATGGAGCCGGCGCTTTAAAGACAGCGATATTCAGTATACGGATTATGATTCGCTGTACGCGGCGTTTCGCGAGAAGATATTCGGAATCCTGTAATCCGTCTTGCAAAGACGCGCCAACTGTGTTAGAATAATCGTGGTTTATCCGCAGGAGGTGTAAGTATGGATATTTTGAAGATTGTAATAACGATCATCTTTGTTATAGACTGCATTGCATTGTCAGCGATCATTCTTTTACAGGAGGGTAAGTCAGCCGGACTTGGTACGATCAGCGGAGCGGCGGACACATATTGGGGGCAGAACAAAGGCCGTTCTATGGAAGGAGCTCTTGTGAAAGTCACCCGTGTTCTGGCGGTACTCTTTATTATACTGGCCGTTGTACTGAACCTTGGAGTATTGAACTAGTATCAAATGCACTATATCAGAAGATAATAATTACTAAGCACTCTATACGGATATAGAGTGCTTATGTTTTTGTACCGGCGACGAGCCAAAGTCCGGGCGTGCCCGAGACCCTGGCGGAGCTTACAATCCCGGAACATGCCTTCTGGCACTTCCGGTGATTCTGACAGAAAAGATACGGAGTAATAAGATATGGATCAGACATTTGAGAAGAGAAAGAAAGTAATACTGGATTTCATCAGCGACGACCTGTATGTTCCCATGAAGATTAAAGAGATAGCGGTCGTACTTCAGATCCCGAGAGAGCAGCGATCTGACCTCAAAGAGATACTCGACGCTCTTGTGGAAGAGGGGAAGATCACCTTATCCAAAAGAGGGAAATACAGCAAGGGACATGCGGTTCATCTGAAAGGTACCTTTCAGGCCAATGCCAGAGGTTTCGGCTTCGTCTCGCCTCAGGAAGGCGGCGAGGATGTATTTATTCCGGAGCAGAATATATCTGGCGCTTTTCAGGGGGATGAGGTGGAGTACATCGTTGTCTCTTCCCCGTCCGGCAGACGAAAAGAGGGAAAGATTGTGCGCGTCCTCTCCCACAGTATTGTCCGCGTTGTCGGCCTGTATGAAAAGGTCCGGGACTTCGGCTTTGTCCGCCCGGACAACCAGCGGTATCTGAAGGACATTTATATCCCTTCGGGAAAAGAGATGGGAGCAATGACTGGTCATAAGGTGGTCGTGGAGCTTACCTCTTACGGGGAAGAACATTTGAAGCCGGAGGGAAAAGTGACAGAGATCATCGGGCATGTCAATGATCCGGGCACAGATATTCTCTCTGTCGTGATGGATCTGGGGATCCCCACGGAATTTCCGGAGAGAGTACTCAACCAGGCGGTACGCGTCGGAAAGGCGGTAAGCGAGGCGGACCGCGCGGGAAGAAAAGACCTGCGGAACTGGCGTATGGTTACAATCGACGGAGAGGACGCCAAAGATCTGGACGATGCGGTATCTCTGACTATGGAAGGGGAAAACTACCGTCTGGGCGTGCATATCGCCGATGTTGCCAATTATGTACAGGAGAGAAGCGCGCTCGATAAGGAGGCCTTTGAGCGGGGAACGAGTGTGTATCTGGCGGACCGGGTTATTCCCATGCTTCCTCATGTCCTGTCCAACGGCATATGCTCTTTGAACGCGGGGGAGGACAGGCTGGCCCTTTCCTGTATCATGACACTGTCTCCTTCCGGCGAGATTATTGATCACGAGATCGCGGAGACAGTCATCAATGTGGATAAAAGGATGAGTTACAACGGCGTGGCGAAGATCCTGTCAGGGGATGTATCGGAGTGCAGGGAGAACGAGGCGTTTGTGCCAATGCTTCTTCGGATGAAGGAACTCTCCGATCTTATCCGAAGCCGGAGGGGGAGAAGGGGATCGATTGATTTTGATTTCCCTGAGACGAAAATTATCCTTGACGGGCAGGGGAGGCCTGTCGATGTCAGGCCCTATGAGCGAAATGACGCGACGAAGATCATTGAAGACTTCATGCTGATGGCCAATGAGACAGTGGCGGAAGAGTATTACTGGCGGGAAATTCCGTTTCTCTACCGTACCCATGAAGTGCCGGATGAGGAGAAGATACGTCAGCTATCGGCCTTTGTCAATAACTTTGGGTATCACATCCATGTTCGGGACGAGGTGCGTCCGGGGCAGATTCAGAAGCTGCTGGATAAAACAGAGGGCACGCCTCAGGAGGCGATGATCAGCCGTCTGGCTCTGCGGTCTATGAAACAGGCAAAGTATACGACGGAGAATACGGGGCACTTCGGGCTGGCAGCTAAATACTATACGCATTTCACATCCCCTATCAGACGCTATCCGGATCTCCAGATCCACAGGATTATCAAGGAGAATTTAAGAGGGAGGCTGAATGAAGAGCGGATGGCTCATTATGCCGGCATCCTGCCGAAATCGGCGTCACAGTGCAGTGACCGGGAGCGCAGGGCCGAAGAAGCCGAGCGCGAGGTTGTGAAGATGAAAAAGGCTGAGTACATGAGGGATCGTATCGGGGAAGAATATGAAGGCGTGATCTCCAGTGTGACGAAATGGGGGCTCTATGTGGAACTTTCCAATACGGTGGAGGGACTCGTCCATGTAGCCGATATGCGTGATGATCACTATGAACTCTGTGAGCAGAGTTATGAGCTGACAGGGGAGCATACGGGGAAAACGTATAAACTCGGACAGACCGTGCGGGTGCGTGTGACGGACGCAGACAAGCTTCAGAAGACAGTGGATTTTGAAATAATATAAAGCGGGCCCGGTGATGATCCGGGCTGCGCGGCTAAGGAGAGTAAGATGGCAAAGGCAGAAAGAAAACTTATCGCCAACAATAAAAAAGCGTATCACGATTATTTTATTCTTGAGAAATATGAGGCGGGGATCGTTCTTCACGGCACAGAGGTGAAGTCGCTCAGAATGGGAAAATGCAGCATAAAAGAGGCGTTTATCCGCGTGGAGTCCGGCGAGATGTATATTTACGGCATGCATATTTCCCCGTACGAGAAGGGGAATATATTTAATAAAGATCCTCTGAGAACGCGCAAACTGCTCCTTCACAAAAAAGAGATTCTTAAGATCTTTGGGAAGATGAAGGAGCAGGGGATTACGGTAGTACCCCTTCAGGTATATTTCAGCGGCAGTCTCGTCAAACTGGAGATAGGTCTGGCAAAGGGAAAGAAGCTTTATGACAAGAGAGCGGATATAGCAAAAAAGGATCAGAAGCGGGAAGCGCAGAGAGACTTTAAAGTAAAAAATCTGTGATAATTACAAGTGATGAATTGAGGAGAGAGAAACGATGATACAGGATATACAGCCTCATTATCTGGACAATCAGTACACGCCGGAGGCGCCGGATAAGGAGAGTTTCGCGTTATATTACAGAGACCATGCCGTGCTGCTGAAGAAAACAGAGGAAGGAATCACATTCCCGCGGTTTCGGGAGCTGGAGCGGCTCAATGAGGAAATTTATTCGGACTGTACATACCTTTTTTCTGTGGACGACAACAGGTACTACCTCGTCCGGGGAATCAACCGGGAACCCCAGTCGGAGTTCACGATGGAGAACGTAGAGATATTCAGAAGAGCAGCGCCCAGGTATCACGCGTTTGCGGGGATCACGGGGTATCAGCTCTATAACTGGTATAAGAACCGCAAGTACTGCGGACGGTGCGGACATATGATGACTCCGGATACGAGAGAGCGTATGCTTCGCTGCGGGGAGTGCGGCAATATGGAATATCCGAAGATCTGCCCGGCTGTTATCGTTGGGGTGACAGACGGGGATCGCATATTGATGTCAAAATATGCGGGCAGATCTTATAAACACTATGCGCTGCTCGCCGGTTTTACTGAAATTGGCGAGACAGTGGAGCAGACTGTGGTCCGCGAGGTGATGGAGGAAGTGGGGCTCAAAGTCAGGAACATCCGATATTATAAGAGTCAGCCCTGGGCGTTCACCGATACGCTGCTCATGGGATTTTACTGTGATCTGGACGGGGAGGATACGATCCGGCTGGACGAAAATGAACTGTCTACAGCGGAATGGTTCCACCGGAAAGACATTCCCGATCCCGTTTCTCTGGAAAGTCTGACAAATGAGATGATTATACAGTTTAAAAACGGCTCCGTCTAATGTATAATGATAAGAGAGATTATTTATCAGGTTAATATACTTATATAACAAGGAGGAATACTTAAATGAGAGCAGAATTTGACGAAAGTCTCGTGACAGGCAACGAGATGATTGATTCGCAGCACAAAGAGCTGATCGATAAGATCAATAAACTTCTGGACAGCTGCGAGACAAGCAAGGATAAAGTCGTGGCAGTCAAGACACTGGATTATCTCGCCGATTATACAGAATTTCACTTCGGAGAGGAAGAGAAGCTTCAGGCGTCCATTGACTATCCCGGGATCGCAGAACACAAGAAAGAACATGACAAACTCCGAGAAGTAGTAAAAGATCTCTATAACATGCTGGAGGAAGAGGAGGGGCCGTCTGCGGCGTTCGTAGAGCAGGTAAACAAAAACATTATCGAGTGGCTGTACAGACACATCAAAGGATTCGACCGGTCGGTGGCAGAGTATAAATTCATGAACGAGAGCAGCGAGAGGCTGTAAAATCAAAATTCCGGTAAATTATTCTGATAAAAGTGATAAAATCAGCAATGAGCCCTCATATGCTCATTGCTGATTTTCATGATCTGTACTGTTATCCGATTTTGTAACATGCCATCTCATACGGGATGAAGTAGCCCTGCTCATGCCGGCACACAGGGCAAACCGGTGGAGCCTGCTTCCCCTCGTGTATATACCCGCAGTTAGTGCACATCCATTTGGAATCTGCCTGGGGCTCATAATAGGTGTTTGCCTCCAGCATTTCTGCCAGACGGGCGAATCTCTGCTCGTGAATATGCTCGATTTCGGCGATCTGATAGAAGGCGGAAGCCGCCTCAGCAAAACCCTCATTCTTTGCGGTGTCGCCAAATGCCTGATAGACATCCGCGTATTCTTCGTGTTCATTGTGCTCGGCTGCGCGCAGCAGGCCGGGCAGACTTTCCTGCTGATCTATCGGGTAGGTTCCATCGATATGAACCGTCTCTCCTGACAGATCTTTCAGCAGATCGTAGAACCGTTCTGCGTGGGCTCTCTCCTGGTCGGCGGTGTATCGAAAGACCGCGGCTATCGTGAGCATCCCTTCTTCCTCCGCGCGTTCCGCGGCTATAGTATAGCGGTTGCGCGCCTGGCTCTCTCCGGCAAACGCCCGCATAAGATTTTCCTTTGTTATACTTTCAGAAAAAAGAACAGTCATGGTATATACACTCCTTTTTTAATAAGCAGTATGTACCATGACCTGTAAAATTATACATTTCTAATTAAATCCGATCAGTCGTCTTGCCACGCTGTATGCGAGGGAAGAGACTTTTCTTCCGGGACGCCCCGGAAGATTCATCGTCTGTCCGAGGATACCGTAACGGATCTTCATATAGGTTTTATAGTCCTTTTTCTTCAGATAATCCCAGAGCTCTTTTTTCTTGACCAGATTCTCCTGCTTTTTGGAGCGGATGCACAGAATCGAGGAGACGGTCATCATGATGGCCAGATAGTTGACCATGTATTTTCTCAGCCGCTTGCTTGTGATCATGCGGAGCTCATACATGGAGATCATAGTCTTTGTGACAAAGAGCTGCTGGTCAATCCTCCCGATCATAACTTTCTCGTTGACCGACTGGTCTTCGCGCCCGATGAAGTATCTGTAGAAGTCTGTGTTCAGATAATACAGTGTACGCACATGAGGCAGCGGATAATAGACATAAATATTATCTACATAGAACGTGTGCTTTGGCAGTTTGAGCTGGCAGAGCTTGAGCATTTCCGTGCGGTAAATGACAGAGTGCATCAGAATATACTGATCCAGGCGGAAACGTCCGATGTCGTCCCAGCGGAAAATCTGGTTTTCCGGCAGCACGTTATTGTATCGAATAACTTTTTTATGCTCCATGCCGACTTTTTCATATACATAGTTGGAAATAATCATATCCACATGCGAGTCAGCCTCCACAAACCCTTTGACAGCCTCAAGAATCTTGAGAAGCGATTCTTTGTCCACCCAGTCGTCGCTGTCCACTACTTTAAAATATATTCCGGACGCGTGTTCCAGTCCGCAGTTTACAGCGTCACCGTGTCCGCCGTTCTCCTTACTGACCGCTTTTACGATAGAGGGATATTTCTCCTGATAACGCTCCGCGATCGCCTGGGTTCCATCTTTGGACCCGTCGTTTACTACAATAATTTCTACATCTTCTCCTCCGACAAGGATGGAGTTGATTGCTTTTTCCATATAAGCTTCCGAGTTATAACACGGAATTGCAAATGAGATGTATTTCATGCGTTCCCTCCTCACAGTCTCGTTTTTATTTGCTGCTGTGCCGTGATTCCGCTTTATTATACCATTGTTTTACGTGTATTGTAAAATTTATTTTTTTCAGATATAGTAGAGGTATCGATTTTATGATTAAGAAGCGGTAAGGTTTGCCCAAAGGAGGAAATGCAATGAAGAGAAATGTGATAGTAGGCCAGTCGGGAGGACCGACGGCTGTGATCAACGCGAGTCTGTACGGGGTGGTGTATGAGGCGCTGAACCGGGAGGATGCCTGCGGAACCGTGTATGGCATGATAAACGGAATCGAGGGATTTCTGAACGATCAGGTTATGGACATGGAGCCTCTTGAGATTTCCGGGGAACTGGAACTGATCAAAACGACGCCGGGCGCCTATCTGGGATCGTGCCGGTATAAACTGCCGGAAGATCCGGAAGACGAAGTATATCCGAAACTGTTTGATAAGTTTGCCCGGTACGGGATCGGGTATTTCTTCTACATCGGCGGGAATGACTCGATGGATACGGTGAGCAAGCTGTCGCGCTATGCCCGGAAGATCGGAAGCGATATTCGCTTTATGGGAATTCCGAAAACTATTGACAATGATCTGGTACATACGGATCACACACCGGGATACGGAAGCGCGGCCAGGTATGTGGCCTCCACCGTCAGGGAGATTGCGCTGGACGCATCGGTATATGACAACAAAAAATCTGTAACCATCGTGGAGATCATGGGACGCCATGCCGGATGGCTTACGGCAGCGAGTGTGCTTGCCAGAAAGTTTGAGGGGGATAATCCGGTGCTTGTCTATCTCCCGGAGGTGGCCTTTGACCCGGAGAGATTTCTCAGGGATGTGAAGGCGGCTCTGGAAAAAGTTCCGAATCTGGTTGTCTGCATATCCGAGGGCATTAATGACGGAAAAGGAACATTTATCTGCGAGCTTGCAAGCAGCGTGGGAGTGGACACTTTCGGGCATAAGATGCTGACCGGATCCGGTAAATACCTTGAGAACCTGGTAAAAGAGAAGATCGGAGTCAAGGTGCGTTCCATCGAGCTCAATGTGCCGCAGAGATGTTCTTCGGCCATGCTCTCCGGCACCGATCAGAAGGAAGCTATTGCCTCGGGTGCCTACGGGGTAAAATGCGCTATCGAAGGAGCAACGGGAAAGATGATAGCCTTTCGCCGTCAGCCGGGTGAGAATTACCGTGCGGACTATGTGATGGAAGACGTCAATGCCATCTGTAATCAGGAGAAAACAGTTCCCCGGGAGTGGATCACAGGGAATGGTTCGGATGTGGGGCAGGAGTTTATCGATTATGCCCTTCCGCTCATTCAGGGAGAAGTGAAAGTGCCGTCAGAAGACGGACTTCCTCTTTTCGCATACCGCAGATTTTAGCGATAACGGCATCGCCTGCCGCATAAGATGCAGACAGGAGGTGCGATATGAGTCAGAAGATCGAAAATCTGCTGAATCTGGCGCTGGAGGCGACTCAGGAAGAACGGGAGCGCTCCGGCGAACTGGAGACAGGATATGACCTGGCAACAAGGGAGTGGGAACTGATTCTGAAATACTCAGGTGATCCGGAAACGATAAGGCCGCTTACTGTATCGCTGAGTGAACTTCTCGGGGGCTATGCGATTGTGGTGGTGAAAGAAGAGAGGATAGAAGAACTTTCAGCGCTCCCTGAAGTAGAGTTTATCGAGAAGCCGAAAAGTCTGTATTTTCAGTCGGAGACAGGCAGGATAGTCTCGTGCATCGACTCGGTGCAGTCTCAGCCCTACTCACTGAGCGGCCAGGGCGTTCTGGTCGGGATTATAGACAGCGGAATTGACTATGAAAACCCTGATTTTAGAAACGAGGATGGCTCCACGAGGATCGCCGCGCTGTGGGATCAGTCTGTCCCGGGAAGTCCGCCTGACGGATATGACCGGGGGAGTGAGTACACAAGAGAACAGATTGACGAGGCTCTAAGAGAAGAAGACCGGGAGATCAGACGGAGGCTGATTCCGAGTACTGATGTGAGCGGGCACGGCACGGCAGTGGCAGGGATCGCCGCGGGAAACGGAAACGGCAGTGAGGGGAGGAGATACCGGGGAGCCGCTCCCGAGGCGGATCTTATCATTGTCAAGATGGGGACGCCCCGTCCGGATGGATTTCCACGCACAACAGAGCTGATGCTGGGAGTGGACTATGCGGTCAGAAAAGCGGCCGGGCTGCGCCGGCCGATTGCGGTCAACATCAGTTTCGGAAACACCTACGGTTCTCATGATGGAACGTCTCTTCTGGAGCGTTTCTTAAACGATGCGGCAAACATGTGGAAAACCGTGATTTGTGTGGGCAGTGGAAATGAGGGCACGTCTGCCGGGCACGCGGCGGGCAGAGTGCGGGATGATGAGGAGACGGCCGTTGAACTGGCGGTACAGGAAAGAGAACCGTCTTTGAGCGTGCAGATCTGGAAATCTTATGTGGATGAGATTGACATTTCCGTGGTCAGCCCGTCCGGAGAACGAACGGGCCCGTTCATAGAGCGGCCCGGACCGCAGAGGTATCTTCTGGGGCGTACAGAACTGCTGGTCTATTACGGGGAACCGAAACCGTACAGTGTAAGACAGGAGATCTACATTTCCTTTCTTCCCCGTCAGACCTATGTGGACAGCGGCGTGTGGCGGATCATCCTGACGCCGAGAAACATTGTCAGCGGGAACTACCAGATGTGGCTGCCCTCCCAGGCGGCGCTGAATGTGGGAACAGCATTTCTTCTTCCTGACAGTTCCGACACACTTACAATTCCCTCCACGGCACTGCTTGTCATTACGGTGGCAGCCTATGACGCGAGGACGTTTACATATGCAGATTTCTCCGGGAGGGGAGCCGGGAACTCCTCAGGGGATATATATGCGGGGGATGAAAGCCCTAAGCCTGATCTGGCGGCGCCTGGCGTAGAAGTGACGGCTCCGGTGCCGGGAGGCGGCTACCGGACGTTCTCCGGGACTTCTTTTGCGGCTCCGTTCGTCACCGGAGGAGCTGCTCTTCTGATGGAGTGGGGAATCGTAAGAGAAAATGACCCGTATCTGTATGGCGAGAAGGTAAAGGCATATCTGAGACGGGGCGCAAGGCAGCTGCCGGGATACAGAGAGTGGCCGAACGCGCTTCTGGGATATGGGGCGCTGTGCGTGCGGGAGAGTCTGCCGGTATAAGCGCGTTTGGCTGTCAGAGGGAGAATCACGCCGGAGAGAAACGTCCAGGGGAATACAGTAAATGATTTGAGTGATCCGCATAACTGTGATACAATAGTTTCATACTTTGTACAGACAGAATGCGGGAGATATTATGAAATCACTTCTCATCTATTTAAAAGATTATAAAAAGGAATCCATAATGGCGCCTCTGTTCAAAATGCTGGAGGCGTCTTTTGAATTGCTTGTTCCGCTTGTCATGGCGGCGGTGATCGATGTGGGTATCGCGGGATCAGACAGACCTTATATTATGCGAATGTGTTTTGTGCTGGTCGCGCTGGGGCTGATCGGGCTTGTCTGCTCAATCACAGCGCAGTACTTTTCCGCGAAGGCGGCGGCAGGATTCGGAACGGGCGTCAGACATGCGCTGTTTGAACACATTCAGAGCTTCACTTTTACAGAGATGGACACCATTGGCAGCGCCACGCTGATCACTCGGATGACCAGTGACGTTAATCAGATGCAGTCCGGTGTCAACCTGGTGCTGCGGCTGTTTCTGAGATCGCCCTTTATTGTATTTGGGGCTATGATCATGGCTTTTACGGTGGATGTGAAGGCGGCATGGATATTTGTCATAGTGATCCCGGTTCTCTCAGTGATTGTATTCGGGATTATGCTGGTCACGATGCCTCTCTACAGGAAGGTGCAGGAGAGACTGGACCGGGTGCTGCTCACGACAAGAGAGAACCTGGCGGGCGCCCGGGTGATCCGGGCGTTTAATAAAGAAGACGAGGAGAGAGCGCGGTTTGCGTCGGCAAACCAGGAGCTGACAGACACGCAGAAGTTCGTGGGCCGGATCTCCGGACTGATGAACCCTATGACTTATATTGTGATCAATGGAGGGATTATTGCCCTGATCTATGCCGGCGCGGTGAGAGTGAACACAGGGGGACTGACGCAGGGCGAGGTGGTGGCTCTGATTAACTATATGTCACAGATTCTGGTCGAGTTGGTGAAACTTGCCAATCTGATTATTACTGTGACAAAGGCGGCGGCCTGCGCGAACCGGGTCGAGAGCGTGCTCAGAATCCGTCCCGGTATGCGGGATGGAAACACAGAATGGCCGTCTGATGCGGAAACTTCTGGGCCAAACGGAGGATCAGACAGAAGAGACGGACGTGTTCCGGCAGTTGAATTCTGTCATGTGTCTTTGAAGTATGAAGGAGCCGGAGGGGAGTCGCTGACAGACATCAGCTTTCGCGCGATGCCCGGCCAGACGATTGGAATTATCGGAGGCACCGGATCCGGGAAGAGTTCCCTTGTCAATCTGATTCCCCGGTTTTATGACGCGTCTTCCGGACAGATCAGAATCTTTGGAAGAGAGATTCAGGAGTATCGTGCCGGGAGTCTGCGCGCCCATATCGGTGTAGTTCCCCAGAAAGCGACTCTTTTTAAAGGTACTATAGCGGAGAACCTCAGATGGGGAAATGAAAACGCGTCTCAGGAGGATCTGGAGGAGGCGCTTGAGGTCTCCCAGGCGAAAGAGTTTGTGGAACAAAAGGCAGACGGGCTTGAGTTTCAGATCGAGCAGGGAGGACGCAATCTGTCCGGAGGTCAGAAGCAGCGTCTTACCATCGCCCGGGCGCTTGTGAGAAAACCGGATATCCTGATTCTGGACGACAGCGCCTCAGCTCTTGATTTTGCTACGGACGCGGCTCTTCGCGGCGCCATTCGTTCCATGAAGGAAAGCCCGACGGTCTTTATTGTGTCTCAGAGAGCGTCGGCGGTACAGTACGCGGACCAGATTATCGTGCTGGATGACGGGAAGGCAGTTGGAACAGGAACTCATGAAGAACTTCTTGCCTCCTGCCCGGCTTACAAAGAGATCTATTATTCTCAGTTTCCAAGGGAGGCGGTATCAAATGGCTAATGTAGAGAAGAGAGCGGGCCAGGGGGAGACTTTGAAGAAAGTGTTCCGCCATCTGGGGAAATACCGCATATTTGTCCTGTTTTCCATTGTGCTGGCCGGAGTTTCTGTCGCGCTGACCCTTTATGTGCCGAAGCTGACGGGATATGCGGTGGACTATATAATAAGCGAGGGGAACGTGGATTTCCCCGGCGTGTTCAAAGTGATGATTCAGATCGGGATCTGTACACTGATTACAGCTCTTGCACAGTGGCTGATGAATATATGCAATAATAAGATGACATATCAGGTAGTGCAGGATATACGCAATGAGGCGTTTCGTAAGATTGAGATTCTACCTCTCAGATATATAGACGGACATCCTTACGGTGAGGTGGTCAGCCGTGTGATCGCGGATGTGGATCAGTTCGCGGACGGACTGCTCATGGGATTCACACAGCTCTTTACAGGAATTGCGACGATCGCCGGGACGTTCGGATTTATGCTTTCTGTCGATGTGTCGATCACATTTGTCGTAGTGCTGATTACTCCGGTCTCCTTTGTCGTAGCTAATTTTATCGCGAAAAGAACGTTCTCCATGTTCCGGTTACAGACGCAGATCCGCGGGGAACAGACAGGACTGATTGACGAGATGATCGGAAACCAGAAGGTAGTGCAGGCGTTTGGCAGAGGGGAGAAGGTGACGGAGCAGTTTGACGAGGTGAACAATCGTCTTGGAAAGGCATATCTGAAGGCGACCTTTTTCTCCTCTATTACGAATCCGTCTACCCGGTTCATAAACAGTCTTGTCTATACGGGAGTGGGAATTGCGGGAGCGTTTGCCGTAGTAAACGGATCTCTTACAGTAGGACAGCTCTCCAGTTTTTTGAGCTATGCGAATCAATATACGAAGCCGTTTAATGAAATCTCGGGTGTTGTGACAGAGTTCCAGAATGCAGTGGCCTGCGCGAAGCGGATCTTTGACCTGATCGAGGAAGAGCCCCAGACGCCGGAGCCGCAGGGTGCGGCTGAACTCGGAGATATCCGCGGTAACGTGAAGGCTGAGAAGGTGGACTTCTCTTATGTTCCGGGGCAGGAGTTGATCCGGAATTTTAATCTGGATGTGAAGCCGGGAGAGCGGATCGCTATCGTTGGTCCTACGGGCTGCGGCAAGACGACGCTGATCAATCTTCTGATGAGATTCTATGATGTTGACCGGGGAGCCATCTCTGTGGAAGGCGTAGATATCCGGGAGATGACAAGGAGAAGCCTGCGGGCCGGATACGGCATGGTGCTTCAGGATACATGGCTAAAAACGGGAACTATACGGGATAATATTGTGATGGGGCGTCCGGACGCCACGGAGGAAGAGGTGATCGCTGCCGCCAGGGCATCTCATATTCACAGCTTTATTATGCGTCTTCCAAAGGGGTATGACACATGGATTGCCGAGGACGGAGGAGGGCTCTCCCAGGGGCAGAAACAGCTTTTGTGCATTGCACGCGTTATGTTGTGCCGACCGCCGATGCTGATATTAGATGAGGCGACATCCTCCATTGACACGAGGACAGAGCTGAAGATACAGGATGCTTTTGCCAGACTGATGGTGGGCAGGACGACATTTATCGTGGCTCATCGGCTCTCGACGATCCGGGAGGCGGATGTGATCCTTGTGATGAAAGGCGGCAGGATCATCGAGCAGGGGAATCATGAGAGCCTTCTCGCAGAGGGTGGTTTTTATAAACATTTATATGAGAGTCAGTTCGCGCTGACAGGACAGGAGGGTGCGTAGAGATGATGAGAATGAGTACACTGTGTTATATTGAGAGGGAAGGGAAATATCTGATGCTCCACCGCACGGTGAAAGAAAATGACGTAAACAAAGACAAGTGGATCGGTGTAGGTGGACATTTTGAGTATGGTGAGAGTCCGGAAGAATGCCTCCTGCGGGAAGTAAAAGAAGAGACGGGATATACGCTGACCTCCTGGAAATACAGAGGTATGATCACATTTGTGTACGGGGAAAATACGGTGGAATATATATCTCTTTACACAGCGGACGAATTTACCGGTGAGCAGACTGAGTGTGACGAGGGAGTGCTTGAGTGGGTGGATAAAAAGAATATCCCCTCTATGGAAATCTGGGAGGGGGATGAAATCTTCTTAGACCTGCTGGATACGGAGCGGGAGTTTTTCTCATTGAAACTTGTTTATGACAGGAACAATGTGCTTCAGCATGCGGCTCTTGACGGAGTTCCTCTGAAAATTCCGTCATCTGGAAAATATTAAGAAGCGGAGATGCAGGAGCGCGAAAGGAGATAAAATCATGACAGAGACAGGCGTAATACACGGAAGGTTTCAGGTGCTCCATCTGAAGCATATGGAATATCTTCTGGCGGCTAAGATGAGATGCAAAATGCTGTATGTGGGGATCACTCATCCGGACATTTCGGCGTATCCCGCGTCTTCGCCGCTGGATGAGCACGGTACGACAAAGACGGATAATCCCCTGACGTATATTGAACGGTATGAGATGCTCCGGGATGCTCTGCTGGATTTCGGAGTGAAACGGGAGGAGTTTGAAATCATACCGTTTCCGATCAGCAGCCCGGATATTCTGATACAGTACGCACCGAAAGACGCGGTGTACTATATGAGTATCTGCGGGGCGTGGGATGAGGAGAAATATCAGATTCTTCGCTCCCTTGACCTGAATGTGGAGGTTCTCTGGAGAAGAACGGATGAAGAGAAGGGAATCACAGGAACAAGGCTGCGCGGTATGATCGCCAGAGAAGAGGACTGGCAGCAGCATATGCCCAGGACTGCGGCGGAATATCTGACGGAACACGGGATTGATCAGAGAATTCGTCAAATGTACTATACATACGGGGGGAAGTAAAGTCCAAAAATCCGCATGCTTAAGGCTCGGCAAACAGTCCGATATCAGGCGGCAGGAAAGTAAACAGAAAGAAAAGCAGGGAAAAGAGAGCTGTCAATGCATAAATGACAGCTCTCTTCAGACTGTAGACAAAGTCCTCGGTTTACGCCGGGGCTTTTCTTCTGTGGTTATCAACATTCCAATTATCTTCTCTCTTTTTATATTAAAAACTCACTAAATTTCTGATTATCTTTTCATAAGCTGGTAAATGTCGGTATAGCCTGTATTTTAGGGCTTTATTG
>NZ_CALWFZ010000011.1 GCF_944377805.1 uncultured Mediterraneibacter sp.
ATCTCGCTGTATGGCGTCCGGCGCTGTCCGGCAACATGCGCCAGCTCGATTCGCCGCTGTGCGGGATCATCTCGCTGTATGGCGTCCGGCGTTGTCCGGCAACATGCGCCAGCTCGATTCGCCGCTGTGCAGCTTCATCTCGCTGTATGGCGTCCGCCATATCCCGGCTCCGTCGTCATCTGCCGTCTGCAAGCCAGCTTGCACGGCATATACTGCCGGAGCCGGCGCATGTTCATTCTTGAAAGCATGTTCATCCTTTGTCCATGTAGCTGTAAAGTGTAAATTTTGATATTCCGAGAAGGGAGGAGATTTTATCGCCGGATTTTGTGATGAGGAATGCTCCGGCATTGTTTAAGTACTGCACAACAGCGACTTTGTCGTCCTTGTTCATCATTGCGACGGGTTTGCCTACTTTGGCGATGGCCTGTTCAATGAGCAGATCCAGCAGTTCTGTCACGTTGTGCGTAATCCGTTTGGGAGTATCGGATATCTCCTCTCCATATGTTTCCTCCGGCTCGGTTCTGATCAGATTTCGGATTGTGTTTTCTGCCGCCATAAAAGAGGTAATATCATAATTCATGGAAAAGATATATGAGATTCTTCCTTTGTCGTCGCGAATATAAAGTGTACTGGATTTTAAAATTCTTCCGTCGTCGGTTTTTGTAAGGTAGGCCAGTCTGTCTTTGATCTTTTCGGGATCTGACCGGAGAGTTTCGAGGACGATACCCGAGGGCCCGTCGCCGGTATGCCGGTTGGAGACATGGCCGTTCTCAATGTAGACGATGGATTTATCAAGATCTCTTTTCGTGAGATCGTGTATAACGATTTCACAGGAATTTCCGAACTGGGCTGCGAGTCCGTGTGCGAGCTGCTTTAGAAATTCAAGTTTCTGGTCCATTTTATCACCTGCTTTCCAGACCTCTGCCATATGGCGAAAAGTGTGTCTGCCGCGCATCTCTAAACCCATCATAGCATAAAAAAAAACAGAGTCAATAGTTTTTCTAAAAAAAATTTAGGTCATCTAAAAAATATTTAGAAACGATATTGCAATTATACAATATTAATGGTATTCTATAAACAATGATAAGTCTTGATGTGCGAATTGCACAGTTTTCTTTAATGGCACATTAAGAACAGTATGTGGAAAATAAATAAAAAGGAGAAATGAACATGCTGGTTTTGGGTAATGGGAGTGTTATCACAAGAGACGCCGCATGTCCTTTGATTGAGAACGGGGCGGTGGCGATTGATAAAACCACGATCTGTAAGGTGGGCAGAACCGAAGAGATCAGAAGCGCATATCCCCAGTCAGAGTACATAGATGCAGAAGGCGGTCTGATCATGCCGGCTTTTATCAATGCACATGAACACATTTACAGTTCATTTGCGAGAGGGCTTTCTATAACGGGGTACGATCCGAAGGGGTTTTTAGACATCCTGGACGGAATGTGGTGGACGATTGACCGTAATCTTACGCTGCACGACACATATTTAAGCGCGATGGCTACATATATTGACTGTATCAGAAACGGAGTGACTACGATCTTTGATCACCATGCAAGTTTCGGCTCGATCGAAGGCTCTCTTTTTGAGATTGAGAAGGCAGCGAAAGAGACGGGCGTGCGTTCCTGTCTGTGTTATGAAATATCTGACAGGGATGGCACAGACAAGGCGAGAGAGTCCGTGATGGAGAATGCGGAGTTTATCCGACATGCATTGAAAGACGATACCGGAATGATTGCGGGAATGATGGGCATGCATGCTCAGTTTACAATTTCGGATGAAACTTTTGAACTGGCAGCGGCAAATAAGCCGGAAGAAGCGGGGTATCACATTCATGTGGCGGAAGGGATTGAAGATCTGCACCATTGTCTGAAAAATCATGGGAAACGGATTGTGGATCGCTTGATGGATCACGGCATTCTTGGAGAGAAGACACTGCTTGGGCACTGCATATACATCAATCCCCATGAGATGGATCTGATTAAAGAGACAGACACAATGGTTGTCCACAATCCTGAGTCTAATATGGGCAACGCATGCGGATGTCCGCCGACTATGGAACTGGTACACCGGGGGATTCTCACCGGACTTGGCACAGACGGGTACACCCATGACATGATGGAGTCATTCAAAGTGGCCAATGTCCTTCACAAGCATCATCTGTGCGATCCGAACGCCGCGTGGAGTGAAGTGCCTCAGATGCTTTTTGAAAATAACGCAAAAATCGCCGCAAGATACTTTAAGAGAGAACTCGGAGTATTGAAAGAGGGAGCGTCAGGAGATGTGATCATTGTTGATTATGATCCGCTCACTCCGCTGAATAAGAATAATATTAACGGACATCTCGTATTTGGCATAACCGGGCGCGATGTGGTGACGACGGTGGCAAACGGGGAAGTTCTGATGAAGGACAGACGGCTGACAAAAGTAGACGTGGAAAAAGTTATGGCCGACTGCCGGCAGGCGGCGGAGGCGCTGGCAGGCAGGATCAACAGCAGATAGCGCGGGAATGAAGTTGTTAGTAGACCAGAAGTGATGGAGGACAAGTAAAATGAATGACACAAAAGTGAAAAAGGACAACAGTGAACTGTTTAAATGGGACGGCAAACCCTCATTCGGTCAGGTGCTGCCCCTGGCAGCCCAGCATGTACTGGCCGCAGTCGTCGGATGTGTGACTCCGGCGATTCTTGTGGCGAATGCGGCGAACAACGCGGGAGGCAATGTAGATATGGGACTTCTGATCCAGGTTTCTCTTGTATTTGCGGCGCTGTCCACATTGTTACAGTTATATGCCAAAAAAATTAAGCTTGGAAGCGGGCTTCCGGTTATCATTGGTGTCAGCTTCGCGTATGTTCCTACGATGACGGCTATCGCGGCCCAGGCCAAAGATGTGGATACCATCTTCGGGGCTATGATCGTCGGCGGCATCGTGGCGATTCTTGTAGGGCTCTTTATCCGCCAGATCAGAAAAGTATTCCCTCCGCTTGTTATCGGCACGGTTATTCTGGCGATCGGCCTGTCTCTTTACAGTACAGCTGTCAACTATATGGCAGGAAATTCGTCCAATACATATGAGGTAATTGTAGAACAGCAGGGCAAGACAGAAGCGCTGGTGTTCGGATCATGGCAGAACTGGCTGGTGGCATTTATTACTCTGGCAATTGTGGTGCTTCTCAATCATTATGGGAAGGGATTGTTCAAACTGGCGTCCATACTGATCGGCCTGCTCTGCGGTTATGTGGTGGCTCTTTGCTTTGGCATGGTAGACTTCTCCGCGCTTTCTTCCGCGGGCTGGTTTCAGGTGCCGGCGCCGCTGGCATTTGGCATGACGTTTGATATATCAGCGATCCTGCCCCTGGCGATTCTGTTCCTTGTCAATTCTATTCAGGCTATGGGCGATTTCTCGGCAACGACGACAGGCGGTATGGACAGGCTCCCCACAGATGATGAATTAAACGGCGGTATCATCGGATACGGCGCCAGCAATATGATAGGGGCTGTGTTCGGGTGTCCTCCTACAGCGACATACAGCCAGAATGTAGGTATCGTCGGATCGACGAGAGTTGTGGCAAGGAGAGTATTCTCTATGGCGGCTGTGATTCTGCTGATTGCCGGTCTGATTCCGAAGTTTTCAGCGCTTCTGAGGACGATTCCCCAGTGCGTGCTGGGAGGCGCGGTCGCGTCAGTATTTGCATCCATTGCCATGACAGGTATCAAACTTCTTGTAACAGAGAAGATGACATACAGAAATACAACAGTGGCCGGACTTTCCATTGCTATTGGGATGGGTGTGTCCTTAAGCGACGGCTGCCTCAACCAGATGACAGCAAGCATTCACGATGCTCTTAATATGAGCATGAGCCTGGAAAGTTTCCAGTCAATTATTAACAACACATTTGCGTCCTCTCCGGTTGTGCTTGCGACTATATTTGCAGTGATCCTGAATCTGATCCTGCCAAAAGACAAGCCGTCTGCCGAATAAGAGAATCGCCTGTAAGTAGTAAAAGCAGCTGGAAGAACAGGAGGAAATGACAATGAGTGATATTATGAGACCGATGTCTTTTGAACAGCTCTTAAACTGGATCCTGACAGAACATGAAAAGAGAGGAACCATCTTCGGGGTGCACCATGCCTATCACGCGGATTCCAATTATGACAGAAGCATTTTTGGAAGAACGCTTGAGACGCCGATAGGGCCGGCAGCAGGGCCGCACACACAGCTTGCGCAGAACATTGTGGCGGCATACTATACGGGAAGCAGATTTTTTGAACTGAAAACAGTTCAGATCATGGATGGCGAGGAACTCTCCGCCTGTGTGAATAAGCCGTGCATCAAGGCGGATGATGAGTGTTATAACTGCGAGTGGTCCACAGAACTTTATGTGCCTCAGGCGATGGAGGAGTATATCAAGGCGTGGTTCCTCTGTAAAGTAATAGCGAAAGAGTTCTCTCTTGGAAGTATGGATGGATTTCAGTTTAATATCAGTGTGGGATATGATCTTGCGGGAATTAAATCCGAGAAGATCGATAATTTCCTCAATATAATGAAACACGCGCAGGATTCTGATATTTTCAAAACATGTAAAACGTATCTGCTGGAGAATATTGAGCGGTTCGAGCAGGTGACGGTGGAAGATATAGAGCATATTTCGGGTGATATCTGTAACTCGGTTACCATTTCCACGCTCCACGGATGTCCTCCGCAGGAGATTGAGCGCATCGCCATGCATCTGATCACAGAGAAAGGATTCCATACCTTTATTAAATGTAATCCGACTCTGCTCGGTTATGAATATACGAGAAGGACGATGGATGACATGGGATATGATTATGTGGCGTTCGGAGATTTCCATTTCAAAGACGATCTTCAGTACGAGGATGCGGTTCCGATGCTGACAAGGCTTATGAAAGTCTGCGAGGAGAGAAATCTTGAGTTTGGTGTAAAGATCACGAATACATTCCCGGTGGATGTGAAGCAGAACGAGCTTCCCAGTAAAGAAATGTATATGTCGGGAAAGTCGCTTTACCCTCTGTCCATCTCACTGGCAGCAAAGCTGGCTGAAGAGTTTGACGGGAAACTCAGGATTTCCTATTCAGGCGGAGCGGATTATCATAATATCAAAGGGATTGTAGATGCGGGTATCTGGCCTGTAACTGTGGCTACTACGCTTCTGAAGCCCGGAGGATATGACAGAACAGTTCAGATGGCGTCTCTTCTGGAAAAGGAGAATGACGTGTTTACAGGCGTGAATGCCGGGGCAGTACGGAAACTTGCTGATATGGCGAGATCAGATCCGCATCATGTAAAAGCGGTGAAACCGCTTCCATCCAGAAAGATGAAAAAGCAGGTTCCACTTCTTGATTGTTTTGCCGCTCCCTGTAAAGACGGATGTCCGATACATCAGGATATACCTGCGTACCTTCAGCTTGTAAAGGCGGGGAAATATGAAGAGGCAATGAAAGTAATCACGGAGAAAAATCCGCTCCCGTTTATGACGGGAACGATCTGTGCCCATCCGTGTATGAATAAGTGTACCCGGAATTTTTACGAGGAGTCCGTTTACATCCGCGGCATGAAACTGATCGCTGCTGAGAACGGATATGACGCCCTGCTGAATACGATCACGGCGCCTCCGCTGACAAGGAACGGAAAAGCGGCGGTGATCGGAGGAGGGCCTGCGGGAATGTCTGCGGCATACTTCCTGCGTCGGGCAGGTATGGAGACAACATTGTTCGAGAAGTCAGATGCCCTGGGCGGTGTTGTGCGACATGTGATTCCGGGGTTCCGCATCGCGGATTCTGCCATAGACAAAGATGCCGCGCTTCTTGAGAAAATAGGGGTAGATGTCTGTCTTAATACAGAGATTACCGATCTTGACATGCTGAAAAATGCCGGGTATACAGCGGTCATTCTGGCGGTGGGAGCTTCAGAGCCGGGTGTATTAAGGCTGGAAAAAGGCGAGCCGGTCAATGCGTTGGAATTCCTTGCGGATTTCAAAGCTAAAGATGGAGAGCTTGACCTCGGCAGAAATGTCGTTATCATCGGCGGTGGAAATACGGCGATGGATACGGCCAGAGCGGCAAAGCGCACGAAAGGCGTAGAACATGTGTATCTTGTATACAGAAGAACGAAGCGCTATATGCCCGCTGATGAGGAGGAACTTGTTATGGCCGTGGAAGACGGCGTGGAATTTATGGAGTTGCTTGCCCCGGTGAAGCTGGAAGACGGGAAGCTTTTCTGTAAAGTAATGAAGCTTGGTGATTATGACGCAACAGGAAGAAGAGGTGTTGTACAGACAGGCGAAGAGAGGGAAATCCCTGCTGATACAGTCATTGCAGCAGTTGGCGAGAGAGTGCCGGCGTCATTTTATGAGTCCTGTGGTATCCGCGTAAACGACAGAGGAATGGCTATCGTTAATGAGAGGACTTGTGAAACGAGCCGTGTGGGAACTTACCTTGTAGGTGACGGCCTGGGCGGACCTGCGACAGTGGTAGAGGGAATCAGCGACGCTTTGAGAGCAGCGCAGGCTGTAATCGGGGAAACGCTGGTGGAAGACTGTGAATCTAAGACTGATGAAGAGGAACTCTACAGCAGGAAAGGAAATCTCGCCGATATGAAAGAAGGCGGCGAGGAGAGCGGCAGGTGTCTTGGCTGTTCCGGAATTTGTGAGAACTGCGTGGAAGTATGTCCAAACAGAGCGAATATTTCTGTTCGTGTGGCAGGCATGGAAAAACATCAGATAATCCATGTGGACTACATGTGTAATGAATGCGGAAACTGTCGGAGTTTCTGTCCGTATGACAGCGCGCCGTATCTGGATAAGTTTACATTGTTTGCGGATGAAAAGGACATGGAAGAAAGTCGAAATCAGGGCTTTACAGTTCTAGACAAAGAACAGATAAAATGTAAGGTGCGCTTTTTTGGAGAGACTTATACATGGACAAAGGGCGAAGATACACGGATACCGGAGGGAATATTAAGGCTGATGGAGACAGTCTGTACAGAGTATGCGTACTTACTGAGAAACTGAGGATTTGGATTAAAGAAAGAAGGAGTCGGCATGAAACTTTTGTTTAAAGGGGGAACGGTCGTAAGCGGCGACGGCATGAAAAAACTTGACCTGTTAGTAAAGGGAGAGAAGATTCTTGCTGTAGGCGAGGACCTCAAGTTCCGGGATGCCGAGGTTGTGAATGTCCGCGGAAAGCTTCTGTTTCCGGGATTTATCGATGCGCATACGCATATGGCTCTTGAAGTGAGCAATACCGTTACCGCGGATAAATTCGAGACTGGAACGAAAGCGGAACTTGCGGGCGGCACTACATGCATCGTGGACTACGCCACTCAATATAAGGGGGAGAGCCTGCAGGAGGCGCTTGGAAACTGGCATAAAAAGGCAGATGGGAAGTCTTCCTGCGATTACGCTTTCCACCTCGCCCTTACTGACTGGAATGAGAAAATCAGCCGGGAACTGGAAGAAATCATACAGACGGAGACATGCTCTTTTAAACTGTATATGACTTATGATACGATGGTGGATGATGAGACCATGTATGAGATTCTATCACGCTTGAAAGAGCTGGGCGGGATTGCGGGAGTGCACTGCGAGAACAATGGCATTATCCAGGCAAGACTCAGGGAAGTGAAGAAGCGAAAAGGCAGCAGACGGGATGTATCAGATTATCCCTGGACCCGTCCGAAGGAGGCGGAGGCAGAGGCGATGAGTCGGCTTTTAAGGATTGCAAAATGCGTGGATACCCCTGTTATCATTGTACACTTAAGTACCGCGGCAGGGTACCGCGAAATCTTAAGGGCAAGAGAGGAAGGGCAGACAGTCTATGTGGAGACATGCCCTCAGTATCTTGTGATGAACGAGGAGAAATATTCGCTGCCTTCAGAGGAAGCGAGATATTATATGATCGCACCGCCTCTCCGCAAGAAAAAAAACCAGGAAATTCTCTGGCAGGCATTAAAGGAGGGCCGTATACAGACGATTGCCACTGATCACTGCAGCTTTACAAAAGAGCAGAAAATGGCGGGAAAAGAAGACTTCTCCAGGACACCCTGCGGAATGCCTGGCGCTGAGGAACGTCCGGCGCTTATCTGGCAGTTCGGAGTAAGTGAGAACAGAATCACGGCAGAGCAGATGTGTGTCTATCTGGCGGAGAACCCGGCGAAGCTTTATAAGATGTATCCGCGGAAGGGCGCTCTTGTTCCCGGGAGCGACGCAGACATAGTTGTGTGGAATCCCGATACAGAGTGGATCATGACGGCAGAGGAGCAGCAGTCGGCATGCGATTACTGCCCAATGGAGGGAACAAAGGTCCGCGGCAGAGCGGAGCGGGTGTACTTAAGAGGCCGGCTGGCGGCGGAAAACGGAAAGATTCTTGCGGAAAATACGGGTGAATATATCCGTCACGGGATAAGAATAAGATGATTTATATTTACAGTGAGGGAAGAATGAAAAGGGCGGACTCCCTGAGGCAGGCGCTGGAACTGGAGGATACAAGACTCCGGGAACAGCGCCCGGTCATATCAGTCGTCGGAGCCGGTGGGAAGACGACGATGCTGCGTCGGCTGGCCGATGAGTATATGCAGACAGGGACGCCGGTATTTGTGACGACGACAACGCACATAATGAATGAGGACAGACCGTGGTTCGTCCCCGGGACTTCAGAAGAGAAGATAAGAGAGGTTCTCCAAAAATACGGACAGGTCTGGGCAGGAATGCCGGCTCCCGGCAGAAAGCTTGGTATACTGCCGGAGTCCTTGCTTAAGACGATCAGCCGATGGAAAATACCGATTCTGATTGAGGCAGACGGGGCCCGCAGACTGCCGGTTAAAGTGCCATCCGGGTATGAGCCGGTGATCCGGCCCGATACAACGCATGTGTTATCAGTCTATGGGCTTGACGGTGTGGGAAAAAGGATAGAGGATGCGGTTTTTCGTCCGGAACTGGCAGAAGCTCTGCTAAATAAGAAAAGAACGGAGTGCATTGCTGCCAGGGACATTGCCATTCTCGCGTCATCAGACTTTGGGGGCAGGAAAGGATGTCCGCAGAAGGCCGTATATACAGTCGTTCTGAATAAAGTAGATTATGAGGAACATAAAAAGACAGCGCTTGCCATATGCCGGGCGCTGGAAGAAAAAGGAATTCACCGGGTAATTGTAACCGGAAGGGATAATGGTGAAGTCCGGGAGGCAGATACAGGAAAATGAAGATATTGATCAGAGGAGCCGGGGATCTGGCTACGGGAATTGCATCCAGGCTCTATGGAGCGGGACATCAGATCCTGATGACGGAGATAGAGAATCCGCTTACTGTGAGACGCACAGTAGCGCTGTCGCGTGCCGTCTATGAAGGGAGCGCGCAGGTTGAAGAGATGCGGGGCATTTTCGCCAAAGGACAGGAAGATGCGGAAAAGATATTATCCTCCGGTGATATTGCCGTTCTGGTGGACGAAGAGGCGGCATGCCGAAGATGGTTTTGCCCGGATGTGATTGTAGACGCGATCCTTGCTAAGAAGAATCTTGGCACCCGGATTACAGACGCGCCTTTTGTCATTGGAGTCGGACCGGGATTCACAGCAGGAAAAGACTGTCATTGTGTGGTGGAGACGAAGCGCGGACATACGCTGGGGAATATTATCTGGAGGGGAAGCGCTATTCCCAATACAGGAGTTCCGGGAAACATAGCAGGCTATACGATTGAACGGCTGATTCGTTCCGGGGCGGACGGACGTCTGGAGCCGAGAGCGGAGATTGGCGATTATGTAGAAAAAGGCGATGTTGTGGCTGTGACAGGAGGAGTGCCGGTATATGCGCAGATGACGGGCATCGTGCGCGGCATGCTCCAGGACGGAGTACAGGTCAATAAGAACCTGAAAATCGGAGATATTGATGCCAGAGCTGAAGTTTCTCACTGCCACACCATCTCTGACAAGGCAAGAGCCATTGGAGGGGGAGTACTGGAAGCGGTTTCGTGTTTTGAGAAAATGAAAGACCGTTTCGCCATTATCATTCTTGCCGCAGGGGCGGGCACAAGATTTGGAGGGGATAAGCTAAACACGTTAGTGCGCGGGAAGCCCCTTTATAAATATACACTGAATCGCGCGGCAGCATTTGTCTCCTACCCGAAATTTATTGTGACCGGTTCGGAGGAAATTGCCGGAGAAGCAGAAAAAAGAGGCATTATTCCGGTGTGGAATACGAAACCGGAAACGGGAATCTCCCGCTCGCTTACAATGGGGCTTAGGGAGGCGCTGAAGAGACATTCTGAACTAAAAGGAGCGATGTTTTCCGTCTGCGATCAGCCCAACCTTGACATCGCGACGATGCAGCAGATCTTCCGAGTATCGGCCCTCCATCCGGGGAGCATCGTCTGCGCGGGTAACGGAGAGAGAACCGGCAATCCCGTATGCTGGGGCTCGGCGTTTTTTCAGGAACTTTTCACACTTCGCGGAGACGAAGGAGGAAGACAGATTATAAAGAAACACGGAGAAAAGGTGAGGATTGTACAGACATCTTCAGAGGAATTAAAAGATATTGACAGAAAGGAAGATCTGTAACAGTAAGAGCGGGAGGAGGCAAGAGAGATGGCGCAGGCTTGGAAAAGAAGAACTGCTGTTGTACAGTGCATGGGCGGATACCGAAAGCACGATACCGGTATCTTGGACGGAACCGGGATGACAGACGGCAGATGCCGACAGATGCTCGCGGAAGAAGCGGGGAAAGTACCATGTAAGTGGGGATGCCTGGGAGGAGGAAGCTGTGTGGCTGTCTGCCGATTGAACGCGATCCGTATCACTGGAAGAGGCGCGGCCGAGGTGGACACGGGGAAATGTGTGGGATGTGGTCTGTGTGTTAAGATATGTCCGCGCGGTCTGATCCGGATTACAAGTACAGAATATAATATTTATCCGGCATGTGTCAGCGAAGAGCCCGGAACACAGACGAAGAAGATATGCGATGCAGGCTGTATTGCCTGTGGAATCTGTGTCAGGAACTGCCCGGTGAAGGCTATCAGAGTGTATAACAATCACGCAGTGATTGATGAAGAAAAGTGTATTGCCTGCGGTATGTGCGCGGTGAAATGTCCGCAGGGAGTCATACGGGATTATAACGGGATCTTTACGGTTTGGGAAGCGCAGGTGTGATCATGAAAGAGAATTACAGTTTTATCGTAAATGGCGTGGAGAGAAGTACAAGTGAAGATAAACCTCTGTTAAGATATTTAAGAGACGATCTTCATCTGCACTCTGTCAAAGACGGCTGCAGTGAAGGCGCCTGTGGAACATGTACGATAATTGTGAATGGAAGGGCAATTAAAGCCTGTGTTCTGACAACAAAGCGGGCTGTGGGAAAGAATATCGTCACGACCGAAGGACTCAGCGAAAAAGAAAAAGAAGCTTTTGTCTACGCCTTTGGATCTAAAGGAGCTGTACAGTGCGGTTTCTGCATCCCGGGTATGGTTATGGCCGGGAAGGCACTCATAGACCGTGTTCCGGATCCGACCGAGGAAGAGATCAAAACCGCCTTAAAGGGAAATGTATGCCGGTGCACCGGCTATAAGAAGATCATAGAAGGCATTCGACTTACCGCCGCGATCCTCCGGGGCGACGAAGAGGTGAAAGAGGATTTGGAAAAAGGGGAGATCTATGGCGTGGGAAGCCATGCGTTTCGCCTTGATGTCAGGGAGAAGGTGCTCGGTTATGGTGAGTATCCTGATGACGTCGAGATGGAAGACATGGTCTTCGCATCAGCGGTCCGGTCAAAATATCCGAGGGCGCGCGTTCTGGATATTCATATGGAAAAGGCGCTGTTACTCCCCGGAGTTCTTGCCGTGCTGACCGCAGACGATGTGCCTAACAACAAGGTCGGACATTTACAGCAGGACTGGGATGTGATGATCGCGAAGGGAAGTATTACAAGATGTGTAGGGGACGCTATTTGTCTGGTAGTTGCCGAGACAAGAGAGGTTCTTGAGAAGGCGAAAAAACTGATCAGGATCGATTATGAAGAGCTGAAACCGGTGACTTCCATTGCCGGGGCGATGGCTGAGGACGCGCCGAAAATACATTCAAAGGGGAACCTCTGTCAGAGCAGGCATGTTACGCGAGGAAACGCCAAGGAGGCTCTGAAGAACTCGAAATATGTGGTGACGCAGACGTATAGAACTCCGTTTACAGAGCATGCGTTTCTGGAACCGGAATGTGCGGTGGCATACCCGTATAAAGATGGAGTCAAAGTGCTCTCCACCGATCAGGGCGTCTATGACACCAGACATGAGATCTCCATTATGCTGGGATGGGATCCGGAAAGAATTGTAGTAGAGAACAAGCTGGTGGGAGGAGGATTTGGCGGAAAGGAAGATGTATCTGTTCAGCATATTGCGGCGCTTGCGGCGCTGAAGGTAAAGCGGCCGGTCAAGGTAACGTTTTCCAGGCAGGAATCTATCCATTTTCATCCGAAACGCCATGCTATGGAGGGAACGTTCACGCTCGGATGCGACGAAAACGGCATTTTCACAGGGCTCGACTGTGAGATATATTTTGATACAGGCGCGTATGCCTCCCTGTGCGGTCCTGTCCTTGAGAGGGCGTGCACTCATTCTGTAGGTCCGTACTGTTATCAGAATACCGATATTCGAGGATTTGGATATTATACGAACAATCCGCCGGCCGGGGCGTTTCGTGGATTTGGAGTATGCCAGAGCGAGTTTGCGCTGGAATCAAATATTAACCTCCTGGCGGAGAAAGTGGGAATCTCGCCGTGGGAGATACGTTACCGCAATGCAATAGAGCCGGGCAAGGTTCTTCCAAATGGTCAGATCGCAGACTGTTCCACTGCACTTAAAGAGACACTCCTTGCCGTAAAGGACGTATATGAGAGCAATCCAGGCAGAGCGGGAATTGCCTGTGCGATGAAAAATGCCGGTGTGGGCGTGGGGCTTCCTGATAAAGGACGGGCGAAACTGATTGTGCAAAACAACATGGTAGAATTGTACAGTGCGGCGTCTGACATTGGACAGGGGTGCGCCACAGTGTTTGTACAGATGGTAGCGGAAGCGACGGGGCTTGGCAGGGAGAAAATCATCAATATGGGTGCAAACTCCGAGGTGGCTCCGGATTCCGGAACGACTTCCGGTTCCAGGCAGACACTTATTACAGGCGAGGCGGTCAGAATGGCTGCCGCGGATTTAAACAGGGAATTGAAGAAGGCGGATGGAGATCTGTCCAAATTGGAAGGAAGAGAATTTTTCGCGGAGTTCTTTGAGCCGACTGACAAACTGGGAGCTGATGTGCCAAATCCGAAAAGCCATGTTGCATACGGATTTGCCACTCATGTAGTTATCCTGGATGACAGTGGGCGTGTGAAAGAAGTTTATGCGGCACATGATTCCGGAAAAGTTGTAAATCCGATCTCCATACAGGGGCAGATTGAAGGCGGCGTACTGATGGGACTTGGCTATGCATTGACAGAGGATTTTCCGTTAAAAGACGGAGTCCCCCAGGCGAGATATGGTACACTGGGCCTGATGCGCTCCACCCAGATTCCCGATATTCATGCAATCTATGTCGAGAAAAAGGAACTGCTTCCATTTGCATATGGCGCAAAGGGAATCGGAGAGATCGCTACTATCCCAACGGCTCCGGCAGCACAGGGGGCATATTATGCGATGGACCATGTACTCAGGACAAAACTGCCGATGGAGAATACTTACTATTCCGTGAAGCAAAGAGCGATTAAATAGAAATGGGAGACTGGCATATGAGAATCGGAGCTGTGATAGCCGCGGCGGGCATTCCCGGCGGCTTTGCCGCATACGAGAAATTAGAACATACTGACGGAAACAGTATGATTAGAAGAATGATCCATACTTTCCGGCGTGCCGGAGTGGAAGATGTCGTTGTAGTAACTGGATACAGAGCCCGGGAAACGGAAAAAAGCCTTGCAAAGCTGGGAGTGGCCTTCCTCAGATGTGAGGACTATGAGACAAGACAGATGATGGACTTCGCAGTTATGGGATTCCGGTATCTGAGAAACTGTGAACGGGTCTTTTTCTGTCCGGCAGATGTACCTCTTTTTACAGAGGAAACGCTTCAGAAAATGCTCTCGCAGGGCGCAGATGTCGTGATTCCGGTGTATGAGGGCAGAAAAGGACATCCGGTTTTAATAGATTCCTCTCTTACAGAGTATGTTGCCGGTTACCGGGGGGAAAGAGGACTAAAAGGAGCTCTTGACGCTTCAGGTTCCGGGCAGACTCTTCTCCCGGTAGAGGATGAAGGAGTACTCATTCGTGCCCGGAGAGAAGACCATTTTGAGGAGTTGGCTTATAGCGGGAAGAAGTCCGGTATCCACCCGAAAATCAAAGTGCAGCTTATGCGTGATGAGGCCTTCTTTGGTCCGGGTATGATGGTGCTTTTAAAGCAGATTGATCTGCTTGGAAATGTGCGCGAAGCATGCGAGAAAGCTGGTATGTCTTACAGCAAAGGATGGTCTCTTATCCGCACTGCGGAGCGGGAGTTGGGATGCACAGTGGTAGACCGCAGCCCCGGAGGCAGAACCGGTGGAACCGCCCGGATCAGTCCCGCCGGATACAGGATCATGGAGCGGTACGAATATCTGGAACGTGAAGTGACAGAATTTGCGGAAAAGAGATATAGAGAAATATTTGCGTCAGAGAAATGAAATATTCCCTGCGTTGTCCGGTCAGCCGCGCTGAAATCGGACGGTTTGTCCGGACAAAGCAGGTTTTTTAGCAATTTCGATTATTTTTTAAAAAATAATCGGATATACTGAATTTGAAAAATGAACAGGAGGAGAAAACAAATGAAGAAAAGGATCATAGCAGCGGTGATTGCAGGGATTATGGTTCTGTCAATGGCAGGTTGTTCTGGTGGTTCAGACAGTGGCAGTGGGCAGGCAGAAACATCTGAGGACGAATCATCAGGAGATGAGGATTCCGGGAGTAAAGCAGAGGAGACAGAAATTCAGGTGTTTATTGCGGCCAGCCTGAATACCGTCATGACCGAGCTTGCCGAGAGATATAATGAAGAACACCCGGAAGTTACAATTACTTTTAATGCTGACAGCTCAGGTACGCTTCTGACCCAGATTCAGGAGGGGTATGAGTGTGACATTTTCTTTTCAGCAGCGCAGAAGCAGATGGATGACCTTGAGGCGGATGGGCTGATGGTGGAAGGAACAAGAGCGGATGTAGTCAACAACCAGGTTGTTGTTGTGACACGAAAGGACAGCGGAACGAAAGTGACAGGTCTTGAGAATCTGAGTGACGCTCAGAGTATTGCGCTGGCAGGCGGAAGTGTTCCAGTGGGAAGATATACAAGACAGGCGCTTATCAGTCTTAGTATACTGCCGGAGACAGACGACCCGGCGTCTATTACGACAGAAGCGGTAGCAGAGGCTCTGGGCGGTGTGGAGATCAGCGAACAGGATAATGTGAGCAAGGTACTGATGGCAGTAGCAGAGGGCTCCTGCGAGGTGGGTACGACCTATTATTCAGATACATACGGACATGAGGATGAGCTTGACATCTTACAGACAGTCAGCTATGATCTGACAGGCAATGTAATTTACCCGATCGCACGGGTGGTCAATGAGGAAGCAGATGAGGCGCAGACATCGGCGGCGGAAGATTTCCTCGAATTTGTACTGTCTGACGAGGCGAAGGCGGTATTTGATGCTTATTACTTTGACACAAACGTATAAATGAGAGAATGAGAAAGGGGCAGTGATGCCCCTTTTAATAAAGAAGTACAAGGAGAAGGATTATGGGAGAAATTTTGGATATATTAAAAGAACTGGACTGGAGTCCGCTTTTTATATCGCTGAAGACCGGGATGGTGGCGACAGTCATATCTTTTTTTCTGGGGATTTTCGCCGCCCGCAAGGTAATAAAGGCCGCTCCCGGAAAAAAGGCGGTTATCGACGGTATCCTTACGCTGCCTATGGTACTGCCTCCCACTGTGGCCGGTTTCTTCCTGCTCCTTCTGTTCAGCAGGAGACGCCCTCTTGGGGAATTTTTATTTGAGCAGTTTGATTTTAAAGTTGTCCAGACATGGCTTGGATGTGTGATCGCGGCGACCGTGATTGCGTTTCCGCTTATGTACCGGAACGCAAGGGCAGCAATGGAACAGATTGACATGAACCTCGTATATGCGGGGCGTACGCTGGGAATGTCAGATACAAAGATATTCTGGAAGATCATCATACCTACGGCGGGGCCCGGCATTGCTTCGGGAACAATCCTTACTTTCGCCAGAGCGCTGGGAGAGTACGGAGCAACGTCCATGCTGGCGGGAAATATACCGGGAAAGACCGGCACAATTTCACAGAAAATTGCTATGGTAATACAGGACGGCGATTATCTGACAGCGGGAATATGGGTTGTTATTGTTATGATTATCGCATTTGTTGTCATCTTTCTGATGAATCTGATATCCGGAAGTAAGATGAAACATATCGGGAGGTGGTAATCCGTGGCGGTTACAGTAAAGATTCGGAGAAAACTGGATAGCTTTCCGCTGGATATTGAGTTTCACAGTGAGTCAAAGCGTATCGGTATTCTGGGGGCATCCGGATGCGGAAAGAGCATGACTTTAAAAAGTATTGCCGGGATAGAACTTCCGGATGAAGGATATATTGAGGCGGAAGGAAGGACGCTCTTTGACAGTGAAGGGAAGATAAATTTAAAACCCCAGATGAGAAATGTAGGGTATCTTTTTCAGAACTATGCTCTGTTTCCTGCGATGACAGTGGAGAAAAATATTGCTGCGGGCCTGAAGGGAAGCAGGCAGGAGAAAGAAACGCGGGTTCGTGAGATGGTGGAAAAATTCTGTTTGCAGGGCCTGGAAAAGCGCCTTCCGGCACAACTTTCAGGAGGCCAGCAGCAGAGAGTGGCTCTTGCCCGTATCATGGCATATGAACCGGATGTGATTCTTCTGGATGAGCCCTTTTCCGCGCTTGATATGTATTTAAAGGATCAGCTTCAGAGAGAGCTCTCAGAAATGCTCTCAGATTATAAAGGAACTGTGATTATGGTATCTCACAACCGGGATGAAGTTTATCGTTTCAGTGAGGAGTTGCTGGTCATCGACCAGGGAAAGGTGGCGGTGTCCGGAGAGACAAAGGAGATCTTCAGGGATCCTGTAAGCAGGGAAGCGGCGAGGCTGACAGGATGTAAAAATTTCTCTGAAGCAAGACGGATCGATACTCATACGATAGAGGCAAAAGACTGGGGGGTGACCCTCACTACTAAGCGTGAGATCCCCGAGTATACGAGGTGGATCGGATATCGGGCTCATGATTTCATTCCGGTCTGGAGTGAGGCGGAAGAGTGGAAAGGAAATGAAAGTGCAAAAGAGATCAAATCGCTCAGGGAGGATATGCTGCGTTTTGATATGGAGAGCAGCGCGGAACTTCCTTTTGAGAAGAACTATTACATCAAAGCGGAAACGACAGTCTGCTGGTTTGTTCAGCGGGAGCAGGCGCGGGAACTGGAAGAGAAAGGAATGCCGGATTATCTGGCATTCAACGAGGAAAAGCTGTTGTTCTTAAGGTAAAGAAATAGGAATTTTGAAAACCGGTATTTACAAAAATGCCCCCTTCTGTTAGGATTTTGTAACGGAAGGGGGGCTTTTTATGAAGGCGGTTCAGCATGATATGACATCGGGAAAACCGATGAAACTTATACTTGATTTTACACTTCCGATTTTTGTCGGAAATGTATTTCAGCAGTTTTATAATATGGCTGATGCAGTAATTGTCGGTAAGTTTGTTGGTACGAGAGCCCTTGCCGCAGTGGGGAGCACAGGTACGATTATGTTCCTTATCTATGGTTTTGTGGTGGGCATGACCGCGGGATTCACCGTACAGACGGCACAGAAATTCGGGGCCGGAGATATGCAGGCGATGAGACATACTGTAGCGGGGGCTTCGATTCTGTCACTGATTATAGGCGTGATTCTGACGGCGGCGTTTATGCTGTTCATGAAGCCGTGGCTCATGGCGATGAATACTCCGGCGGATATATTTGAGGATGCATATGCATATATCATGATTATAAGCGGAGGCATTCTGGCACAGATGCTGTATAATCTTCTGGCAAGTATTTTAAGAGCGCTGGGCAACAGCAGAGTCCCTCTGTACTTCCTGATTTTATCTGCTCTGCTCAATATCGTTTTGGATCTCGTGCTTATTATTGTGTTTCATATGGGCGCGGCGGGAGCAGCCGTTGCGACTGTGATTTCCCAGGGGATATCAGGACTTCTCTGCCTGGTCTATATCGCGAAAAAAGTTCCCATGCTTCATATGAGCCGTTCGGACTGGCATGTGTCCGGCAGCCTTTTGAAGACGCAGATCAGAATCGGTATTCCTATGGCACTGCAATATTCAATCACAGCTATCGGCACAATGATGGTGCAGTCCTCTCTGAATATTCTGGGTTCAACTCTTGTAGCTGCCTACACCGCGGCAGGTAAGATTGAGCAGGTCGTGACCCAGGCGTATGTGGCGATGGGAACGACGATGGCTACATACGGAGCTCAGAACATGGGGGCAGGCGATATACCCCGTATCCGTCAGGGGTTCAAGGCGTGCACGATCATAGGAGTTATTTATGCAATTATCTCGGCAGCACTCGTGATGACAGTGGGAAAATATATGAGTTATCTGTTCGTATCGGAAGATGTGGTATTGATAATGGATTCGGTTGACATCTATCTGAAATGTGTGGGAATCTTTTTTATCCCTCTCGCGATTGTCAATATTTATCGAAACGGGATACAGGGGCTGGGCTATGGGCTCCTGCCCATGATGGCCGGGGTGGCGGAACTGGTTGGAAGAGGAGCGGTTTCGGTGGCTGCTGCGGGACAGAAGAGCTATCTGGGCGTGTGTCTTGCCAGTCCAGCAGCCTGGATATTGGCATCAGCGCTATTGATTAGTATGTATTATTACATCATGAAGATTGATCTCAAAAAAATATTCCCGATCAGAAATGTCGGGAATGATATATGAGAAAGCCTTTTCAAAAGCCATAATTTTTAGGCGAAGTCCAATGGCCATACAAACAGCTGCTTATACAGCCATTGTCTTCTTTGTTTTCATGTTCTAAGAATAACAGAGAAATGTGAATCCGGTGTGACAATATATAGAAGAATTTTTAAACAATATTAAAAGAAAATAAATTCTGTTTAATCAGAATTGGCGATGGTGCGCATCATGCCCTGAAGGGCCTTGTCCCATCGCTCTTTTTCTGTTTTAAAACGTTCCTCTAACCAGATCATGGCCTGTTCTATTCCCTCGTCAGAAAGAGGAAATACGGCGCTTTCTTTCTCTTCCTCCGGGGTTTGCTCGAAGCACCACGGTTCCGGATATATCCATGCGGTAAACGTGGTACTGTTCTTGCCATCATCTCCGTTTAAGAAGTAACGCATGCCGTGATGACTCCCGGAAAAAGGCTCCTTTTTCAGCCCGCTGACGGGCACAAGTCTCTTGTCGATCATTGTATGTGATTCCTTTCTTATACGGCGTGCGCATCTGTCATGCGCACACCTGACGCTCTAATGGTATTTATTATATCACTGCGCAGCAATAGCTGCAAATTCTGTTGTAACAAGATCATCGTAAGGAACACGTTCCTCAAGTTCTCCGGCACTTTCCAGAATATCCTGCAGGAGATCAAAACTGGACTGTTCAAAGATCAGATTGCTCTTCCATGTATCCTGTTCATAGTATCGTGTAACGATGGTCGTGATTGTAGCCAGATCTGTCTCGGGAAACTGAGATTCAATAACGGCTGAGATCTCCTCCGGTGTGTGAGATTGTACATAATCCATGCCCTTCTGAAGTGCGTTCGTGAATCCCTGGATGACATCCCGATTCTCATCGATATAACTCTTCTTTGCGCTGAAGGCAGTGTACGGAACATATCCGCTGTCTTCACCTAAGGAGGCAACGACATAACCTTTCCCTTCTGATTCCAGTGAGGTTGCTCCCGGCTCAAATTCGACAGTGAAGTCTCCCTGTCCTTCCGCAAATGCCGCTGCTGTGGAACCGAAATCAATCCCCTGATTTATCTCCAGATCCGTCTCCGGATCAATGCCATTTTGTTTTAGTATATATTCGAAAACCATTTCAGGCATACCGCCTTTTCTTCCGCCGAGAACAAGATGACCTTTCAAGTCATCCCAGGCAAAATCAGGCATTTCCTCCCTTGCCACAAGGAAGTTGCCTGCCCGTTGTGTAAGCTGGGCGAAATTGACCACATAGTCGGTAGCCCCTTCAGCATAAGTGTAGATCGAAGCTTCTGATCCCATGAATCCGATGTCCGTTTCTCCGGAGATCACAGCAGTCATAGTTTTGTCGGCTCCAAATCCGCATACAAGTTCCAGATCAATTCCTTCCTCTTCGAAATATCCCTCTTCAATCGCCACATACATTGGAGCGTAGAAGATTGAGTGAGCAACTTCGTTCAATGTTACTTTTATCAGTTCCGGTTCTTTTTCCTGTTCTGTCGAAGCGCTATCTGTCGATGGTGCATCAGAGGCGTCTTCTGAGGCACAACCTGCCAGAAGAGACAGTGACAGGACGCCGGCAGTCAGGAAAGATATAATACGCTTTTTCATAAATCCTCCACTGGGTGATAATTTCTATATACTATATGTGGAAAAAGTGAAAAAGTGAAATAAAAATATGCCGCAGAATCTAAATCTGCGGCATGTGTATCACCTATGGATTAATCATCGTAATCCTCATCATCATAGTCATCTTCGAATGCGTCATCATAGTCGTCATCGTCATAATCACCGCCCCGGGATGTGATAGCCAGAATCAGTGAAATAATCGCTAATACGGCGCTGATGATAGCTGCGATGATCATCTGCATGTCATCGCCTCTTTGCAGGAAAGCAAATACGGCACTTCCAAGATAGAAGAGCATTGGCAGCAGGAAAGCAAATACAGTAGATCTCTTCAGCATGATGAAGTAAAGCAGGGCAGAGACAAGCATACATAGAGCGAGAATGATGAATGTCATGCCCGAAGAAACGATTCCGCTGTCTGATGTATCAGACAGTCCTGCTATGAATCCTCTGTAAATGAAGTATCCGAATCCGAGCAGAGAGAGGATTCCCAGTACAATTCGCATTGGACGGAACCTCGGCTCATCATCATAGTATTCATCGTCCTCGTACTCATCCATCTCAGCCTCATACTGCCTGGAAGAACTTTTCACAGATGGGCTGTTCTTTTCCTGTGGGGGTACAGTCGATGAAGCTGCCGGCATCGCACCGGTATCGTCATCGAGTTTTTTCTTTTTCTTTCTGCCCGGTTTCTGAATCGTACTGGTTTCCAGCATATCTTCGTAATTTTTCCGCGCTGTTTTTTCGTGTTTGCTGCGGACTTTTTCGGGAGGAATATTGCTGTAGCGTTTTTCTTCTTCTGTTTCAGATCTTTTTGCAGGCCGTTTTTTAACAGGCTTTTTTGCAGGTGTCCCGGAGTTTTCTTCCTCAGCGGGGCGGGATGCTTTTTTCTTGTGAGGAGCAGGCTTCTTCTGCCCGTCAGTCGGGCGGGGAGTCCTGTGTTTTGGGTTCTCTTCTTCCGGCGATTTGGCCTGTTTTACAGTTTCCTTTTTGCTTGGCGGTGTCTGTTTTAAAGTTTCTTTATTGCTTGCAGGTGCCTGCTTAGGAGTCTCCTTATTGCCTGATGGTGTTTGCTTAGGAGTTTCCTTTTTTGCAGGTGCGTCCGCCTGAGCCGGTTTCTCCTGAGCTGACTTCTTCGCAGCAGCCTTTTTCGCGCGTTGTTTATCCAGGTTCCACTGTTTCCGGCAGTCGCGGCAGATCGCATATTCATTAAAGATCGGATCACCGTTTTCGCTGGTGCCAATCTGTTTATTTCGTATTTCAAGTTCTTTTCCACATATTGGACACTTCATCGTATATACTCCTCTCTTTTGTTGAACAAAATTTACAACATACACATTATAACATTATGTACGCCTGAGAACAATGAAAAAATACAATATATGGACAATTTTGTCGAACATTATAGTATTGTAAGGGGGAAATTGTATTCTGAAAGAAATATGATATAATGGTGTGTGCAACGCGCTTATTAAAGACGAGGTGACGGATACTATGAAATTAATTGCAGATACACATGCGCATACGCTGGCAAGCGGACATGCATACAATACGATTAAGGAGATGGCAGCGGCAGCAAAAGCAAGGGGTCTGCAGACTCTTGCGCTCACCGAACATGCTCCGAAGATGCCTGGTACATGCGGGCTTTTTTATTTCCAAAATCTGGATGTCGTGCCCCGGGAAATGGAAGGAATCCAGCTTCTGATGGGAGCAGAGGTCAATATTATGGATTCGGACGGGAATATCGATCTCCCGGAAAAGACATGTCGGGAGATGGACATTGTAGTGGCAAGTCTCCATACACCGTGCTATGATCGGACGCATACGCCGCAGGAGAATATTAACGCGTATGTGGCGGCTATGAAAAAGCCGTATATTAACGTAATCGGGCATCCGGATGACAGCAGGTTCCCTTTTGATTATGAGATTCTTGTAAAGACGGCAAAGGAGACAGGCACGCTTCTTGAAGTAAATAATTCCTCGATGCGGCCTGCCAGCAGCAGAGTGGGAAGCAGAGAGAATATTCTGATTATGCTTGATCTGTGTAAACAGTATGATGTGCCGGTGACGACTGGAAGCGATGCCCATGTGGATGCAGATGCGGGGAATTTTTCTAATATCAGAGAAGTATTTGAATATTGCAATTTCCCTGAAGGCCTTGTGGTGACGAAAGATTTTGAGATGCTGAAACCATATCTGAATCTGTATAAAAGCCTCTGAAATAAAATGGTGGACTTTAAAAGTTTAATGTGCTAAAATATAACAGTAGTCTGAAATAGGTGTCCGGCAGGGGCCAAATATTTCAGACAGATTTATGCTACGACAAAAGGAGACAGGGGTAATATGAGTAAGAAAATAAGGACAGAGGCAGTAGACAGCCTTTTTGAAGCCGTGCTCAGCCTGAAAGATAAAGAAGAATGTTATACGTTTTTTGAAGATATTTGTACCATCAATGAACTTCTCTCACTGTCACAGCGGTTTGAGGTGGCCAGAATGCTCCGTGAACAGAAGACATATCTGGAAATTGCTGACAAAACCGGCGCTTCCACCGCGACGATCAGTCGTGTAAACCGGTCATTAAATTATGGAAATGACGGATATGACATGGTGTTTGAGAGAATGGAAAACGGCAAATAGAAACAGCCGGAGCCCGGCGGATCGTATTTTTCAGTGATCAACGGGGCTCCGGTAATTTATTTGTCTGAAGCTTTATCAGTGTTTTCCTTTTTTGCAAGTTCATCAACGATTTTTTCAATCATCATCTTTTTGAGATATACATCGAAACTTAAGCTGCAGATAAATGCAAAAAGTTTCAATTCCTCCTGATCTTCACCCTGTGCCATGTCTGAAAATGCTGCCCTGGACTTTTCGTAAGCTTCCTGTACCGAAGCCTTCATAGGTTCGATACGAGATTTTTCCATTTCGCAGATTTCCTTGTACAGATCGGAAAGTTTAACTTCGTTGTCCTGGCTAAAATATTTCTCCCGCAGGGGTTTGAGCACTATTTCAATATCTTTGATAGAAAGGATATTTTTGAAATAGTAGATCAGTATGAGCAGGAGCACATGTTCTTTTGAATACTTTTTCTTTACAGAAGGAGGAAGAAGATTGTTTTTTGTGTAATTGTTGATCATTGTCTTTGTGAGTATCTTATCATTGCCATATCGTTTTGTGGAGGAAAAATGGTCATCCATAAAGGTTGTGACCTGGTCCATATACAGTTCGATATTCGGAATCTCTTCCGGACGGATATAGTCTACATGATCAAGACTCTGAAGTATGCTGTTCAGAATGTCATTCGTATCGATTCTCATATTATCACCTCAATATATTCATTATATAGTACTCAAAACCAGATGACAAGTGAAAAATGATGCCACATTGACAGGCGTGTTCCTGCTATATTATAATGACGGGCAGAATCTTGAACAGTTCGCCGGAAGATAAGGAGAAATATATGAGTATATATGATACGTTAAATAAACCGCAAAAAGAAGCTGTATATTGTACGAACGGTCCTCTTCTGATTCTTGCAGGTGCAGGATCGGGAAAGACGAGAGTGCTGACGCACAGAATCGCGTATCTGATTGAAGAACTGGGCGTGAACCCGTGGAATATCCTGGCCATTACATTTACAAACAAGGCGGCGGGGGAGATGCGTCAGAGAGTGGATAATCTGGTGGGATTCGGTTCAGAGAGTATCTGGGTAAGCACCTTTCACTCCATGTGCGTCCGTATCCTGCGCAGATTTATTGACAGGCTCGGTTACGACAGCCGCTTTACAATTTATGATACGGACGATCAGAAGACTTTGATGAAAGCAGTGTGCAAAAAACTTGACATAGACACGAAACAGTTTAAAGAACGTGTGCTGCTGTCCGTGATCTCATCTGCAAAAAATGAGATGGTGCTTCCGGAAGAGTTTGAACTAAATGCGGGCGGCGACTTCGCGCGACTGAAAATTGCAAAGGTTTACCGTGAGTATGAGGCGCAGCTCAAGGCAAACAATGCTCTGGATTTTGATGATCTTTTGGTCAAGACTGTTCAGCTTCTCCAGACACAGCCTGATGTAAGAGAGAACTATCAGGAGAGATTCCGCTATATCATGGTAGACGAATATCAGGATACGAATACGGTACAGTTCAAACTGGTCAGTCTGCTGGCGGGAAAATATCGGAATCTGTGTGTGGTAGGAGACGATGATCAGTCAATCTACAAATTCAGGGGAGCTAATATCAGAAATATTCTTGATTTTGAAAAAGAGTATCCTGACGCAAAAGTGATTAAACTGGAGCAGAATTATCGGTCAACCGGGAATATCCTAAACGCGGCCAATGATGTAATCAGCAATAATAAGGGCAGAAAAGAGAAAACATTGTGGACAGATAACGGAGAGGGGGAAAAGATCTGCCTGAGGCAGTTTGACACTGCTTACGATGAGGCGGAGTATATTGCCGGAGATATCCGCCGGGAAGTCAGGGAGGGGGCGGCATACAATGATAACGCGGTTCTTTACCGGACCAACGCGCAGTCCCGACTTCTGGAAGAGAAATTCGTAGCTATGAGCATTCCTTATAAGATTGTAGGCGGTGTAAATTTCTACGCCCGCAGAGAGATCAAGGATGTTCTTGCTTATCTGAAAACTGTGGATAACGGACAGGATGATCTGGCAGTGCGGAGGATCATTAATGTGCCCAAGAGAGGAATCGGCCTGACGACTATCAACCGGATACAGGAGGCGGCAGACGCGCGGGGAATTTCATTTTATGAAGCCCTTCTGGCGCCGGAACTGATACCGGGAGCGGGAAGGAGCGCATCGAAGCTGGATTCCTTCGCCGCGCTGATCGAATATTTCAAAGGTCAGGCACAGAAAGAAAGCCTGAGTGATCTGCTAAATGAGATACTGGAAATGACCGGATATATCCAAAGCCTGGAAGGGGATGATCCGGAAGATTTGGAGAGCCGGGTGCAGAATATAGACGAGCTGCTTAATAAAGCGGCAGCCTATGAGGAAGACTGCGAAGACAGGGACGAGAAACCTACACTCAGCGGTTTTCTGGAGGAAGTTGCGCTGGTGGCGGACATTGACAGTCTGGATGAGGATCAGGATTATGTGGTGCTGATGACTCTCCACAGCGCGAAGGGGCTGGAATTTCCTCATGTCTATCTTGCAGGAATGGAGGACGGACTTTTTCCAAGTTATATGACTATTACCGGAGATGATCCGGAAGAGCTGGAAGAAGAAAGGCGCCTGTGTTATGTGGGGATCACGAGAGCGGAACAGAAACTGACGCTGACCGCAGCCAGGACGCGGATGGTGCGGGGAGAAACCCACTATAATAAGATGTCAAGATTTGTTAAAGAGATTCCCGTGGAATTATTGGATACCGGGAATGAAAGAATCTCCCAGGAACCGGAGAGCTCAAAGCCTTACATAAGCGAAGACCGGAGAAAACCGTTCTCTGCGCTGACAAAGGGAAGTCAGTTGACTGCTGTAAAAGGAGAAAAGCTCTCTTACAGCGTGGGAGACCGGGTGCGCCATGTAAAGTTTGGTGACGGAACAGTTCTTGACATCAGAGAAGGCGGCAGAGACTACGAAGTGACAGTAGAGTTCGATACAGCGGGCGTGCGGAAGATGTTTGCCATGTTTGCGAAGCTGACGAAGATTTGATGAATAAAACTGATGAAAATTCAATAATTTAGTAGTAATCTTAAATAGTAAGTGTTATAATAATTAGAAAATAAGCACTGTCTCAGGGACAGGGAAAGGACGTGTATTATGAGCAAAGTAGAAGAGTTCATCGCTGAATCCAAATTAAGTGAGCTTCTGCATAAAAATGAGGCTGAAAAACAGAAAAATACAGTGATCTGGGTACTGGCTATTATTGGGGCAGTGGCGGCAGTCGCAGCGATCGCATATGCGGTATATCGCTTCTTTACTCCAGATTATCTGGAAGATTTTGAAGATGATTTCGATGATGATTTTGATGATTACTTCAGCGAAGATGATCAGGTGTAACTGATCGAAAAAGTCAGAAATGAATATGCAGGCAGGATGTAGTGTAACTGCACCCTGCCTGTTTTGCGCAATACGCCCGGAGGGCGACCGTCGTGCCTGCACGAGCGGCAACCGGGTGCTGACAGGAACAGAGCGTGATAATTGGAGAGGAATATGAAAAAAGGACAGATATTTGAAGGAACGATAGAGAGAGTAGATTTTCCGAATAAAGGACTTGTATATATTTCAGAGGAAGACCGGTATGTGACTGTAAAGAACGGGATTCCGGGACAGAAAGTGCGGTTTGTCATTAATAAATTCAAAAGAGGGAACGCTGAGGGGAGACTTCTGGAGGTTGTGGAAAAGTCTCCGCTGGAAACAAGAAAACCGATATGCAGTATCTTTCCGGAGTGTGGGGGATGTATGTACCAGACCATGACCTATGAAGAGCAGATGAAGATGAAAGAGGGACAGATCAGACGTCTCATGGATGAAGCAGTCAATGGAGAGTATCTTTTTGAAGGTGTGAAGGCGAGCCCGAAGGAGTTCGGCTATCGTAATAAGATGGAGTTTTCCTTTGGGGATGAATATAAGGACGGTCCGCTCTCCCTTGGGCTTCATAAAAAGGGAAGCACCTATGATGTGCTGACTGCTTCCGACTGTAAACTGGTTCATGAAGATATGAATCAGATTCTTCTCTGCGTGCTTGAATATTTTCGGGAGCGAGGTGTGGGATATTACAAAAAAATGCAGCACATCGGGTATCTGCGTCATCTTCTCCTAAGACGGGGAGATACGACGGGAGAGATGCTGGTGAATCTGGTTACAACTTCTCAGGAGGAGCACGACCTCACGCCTCTTACAGAGAAGCTGTTATCTCTGTCTCTCGAGGGAAAGATTGTGGGAATACTTCATATCATTAATGATTCCCTGTCCGATGTGGTGAGAAGCGATGAGACGAGAATTCTCTGGGGACAGGATTATTTCTATGAGAAACTTCTCGGACTTGACTTTAAAATCACTCCATTTTCCTTTTTTCAGCCTAATTCAAAAGGAGCGGAAGTGCTCTATAAAACAGTGAGGGACTATATCGGAAACATTCGCGATATGACGGTGTTTGACCTTTTCAGCGGAACCGGTACAATCGGACAGGTGCTGGCTCCGGTTGCGAAGCAGGTAATCGGAGTAGAGATTGTTGAAGAGGCAGTGGAGGCGGCGAATGAAAACGCAGCAAGAAACGGCATTTCCAATTGTAAATTCATAGCAGGCGATGTATTTCAGGTGTTGGATCAGATTACAGAGAAACCGGATGTGATCGTTCTGGATCCACCCCGGGATGGAATACATCCGAAGGCGCTGTCGAAGATCTTGAGCTATGGAGTGGATAAGATCGTGTATATCTCGTGTAAGATGACGAGTCTGGCAAGAGACCTTGAGATGATGCAGATGGCAGGGTATCGCGTGGAACGGGTGACGGCGGTGGACCAGTTCTGTGAGACGGTACATTGCGAGGTGGTAGCTCTGCTTACCTTTTAATATTTAATATTATTACAACACAATTGAAACATAATCGAAACAAAATCCCCTTAAGGTCAATAAAAAAGGAGATCTACTATGAGAGCAGCAATTTATATGGGAAAAGAAAATGTAGAAATACATGAACTGCCAAAGCCTGTCTGTGGGGATAACGATGTTTTGATTCAGAATATATATTCCAGTATTTGCGGAACTGATGTGGCCGTATATAGGCATGGCCCAATACAGGACATAGGATTACTGTAGGAGGCGAGTTTGGGCACGAAACGGTGTCCAGAGTAGTGGAGATAGGGAAAAATGTTTCCGAATTTACGTTGGGAGAAAGAGTCTATCCATATCCTCTTTTAGCAAAAAACGATACAAAAAGGGCGGGGACTATTGGTGGGTTCTCGGAATATATTCTTATCCCAAACGCAAAAAGAAACTATTCGTTGTACCCGGTGCCGGTAAAGATTCCGGATAAGCTGGCAAGTTTAATAGAACCGTTCACCGTAGGATGCAGGGCAGCACGCCGTGCGCAGCCAAAAGAAGGAGAACAGGCAATCGTGTTTGGAAGCGGAACGATTGGACTGGCTGCGGCGGTAGCGCTTCAGTATTTTGGTATAAGGAAAAAGCAGAGGCGTATTTTGGAACGGCACATGGACTTTCGGGAAGGACAATGAATGTAGACGTTTTTCTGGATGCCGCGGGAGATGAAAGAATTCTGGAGACTTTTATGAACCAGGGGAAAATTATAAGCCGTTTCGTGACCGTAGCGGTAAATAATAAACTGAGACAGTTAGACCTGCTTCATTTGACATACGCCCAAAAAAGTATTATTGGCTCCGGTGGTTACTTTCCGGAAGATGTTCAGGATGTGATGAGAATTATGGAAGGCAGACAGTGGGACCTCCAGAAAATGATTACCCACGAATTTCCCCTGACTGAGATTAGCAGAGCGATCCGGACGGCTTCAGATCCGGAAAAGGCTCTGAATGTCGTAATAAGTTTTCAATGATTTGTTTCCAAATTATTATTTTATAAAACCAGATAAAAATAAACAAAACTGAAACAATTCTATGATATAGTTACGCCACATGAAAAAGCATAGGTAATCAGGAGGAACGATTTATGATCCATATTCTTGTGGTTGACGATGATGCTGCGTTAAACCAGAGCATCTGTGCATATTTAAATGACAGCGGATATGAAGCAAAAGGCTGCTTAAATGCAGAGAGCGCTTATGATGCCATGTACAACAGCCTCTATGATCTTATTATTTCAGATATTATGATGCCCGGAACAGACGGGTTTGAGTTTGCGAAAACAGTCCGTGGTCTGAACCGTACGGTTCCCATTCTGTTTATGAGTGCAAGGGATGACATTCCGTCAAAACAGAAAGGATTTGATATTGGAATTGATGATTATATGGTAAAACCCCTTGATATGAGCGAACTTTTGATGCGGGTGAGGGCGCTTCTGCGGCGGGCAAATGTGGCGGAAGAGCGGAAGCTGAGAGTTGGAAATCTGCTTCTGGATGCGGATGCAGTGTCTGCTACTCTGGATGACAATGAGATACCGACTACGACCAGAGAATTTAATATTCTGTATAAGATGTTGTCTTACCCAAATCATACGTTTTCAAGAGCCCAGCTTCTGGATGAATTCTGGGGTGTGGAAAGTGAAACGAGCCTGCGGGCCATTGATATTTATATCACAAAACTCAGAGATAAATTTTCCGTATGCGACTGCTTTGAGATTAAAACCGTGCGGGGGCTTGGGTATAAGGCGGTGACGAAGTGATGCATGATGAAATGCCGTACAGAGTGAAAGAAACGCATTTTCCGATCCGTATTTTTATTATTATATTAGTAAGCCTGCTTATTGTCGGGGCTTTCCACACACAGATTATTGTGCTGTATGAAATATATGACGCACAACTGAATAATTATGTGCAGGTTGCCCTGATCTGTTTGTATTGGATACTGGTTTCTGTTCTGATCACTATATATATTAAATCCCAGATAAAAAAACTCTATGAGGAGCCTGTGAAACGGATGGCGGAAGCAGCAGGAAAAGTGGCGAAGGGCGATTTTTCGGTATATCTTCCATTGATTCACACAGCGGAGAAAATGGACTATGTAGATGTTATGATTACGGATTTTAATAAGATGGTGGAGGAGTTGGGGAGTATTGAAACTCTGAAAGTGGACTTTTTTACAAATGTATCCCATGAGATCAAGACGCCTCTTTCTGTGATACAGAATTATGCCAAGCTGTTGAAGAAACCGAATCTTACAGATGAGCGCAGACAGGAGTATTTAGAAGCTATTACGAAAGGAACAGACAGACTGTCCAAACTGATTACGAATATGCTGAAGCTGAACAAGCTGGAGAGTCAGAAGATCGCGCCCATTCCGGAAGCCTATGATTTATGCAGGCAGCTGGAGGAGTGCGCTATTTCCTTTGAACAGATATGGGATCAGAAGAATATTGAATTTGAGGCGGATTTTGAGGACAGTGCCATGATCTATGCGGATCATGAACTGATGGATCTGGTGTGGAATAACTTGCTTTCCAATGCGTTTAAGTTTACGGAACCGGGTGGTACGGTTTGTATGACACAGACATCGAATGAAGACTATATAATGGTTACCGTTTCTGATACCGGGTGTGGGATGTCACAGGATACTATGAAGCATATTTTTGACAAATTTTATCAGGGAGACTCGTCCCATGCCACGGAAGGCAATGGTCTGGGCCTCTCTTTGGTACATCGCATTCTGCAGATAACGGGAGCGTCGGTAATGGTAGACAGTAAAGAGGGGAAAGGAACGACTTTTACGGTAAGGATTCCGGCAGAGAAACAAGTGGAAAGGAGCGCAAGGGGATGAATGAAATGACAAAGAGAAGATTCATAGGATATGAATATCGGGAAGTTTCCGTTCCAAAGTATCTGGCGTCTCTGTGTGCGGACAGCTATCCGTGTTTCGGCTGGGAAGCAGACGGCAATCCCGCTCAGAATCAGGGGAAATCAGGGGACATAAACCTGCGTTTTAAAAGAGACCATAAAATTACAAACAAAGCGGAACTGACACGTCTGCAGAGGCACTTTGACGATTGCGTCAAACAACTGGAGGCGCTGGAACGGTCAAAAACATCAGTGCCATCTATTATAGCGCTGATAATCGGATTGATAGGAACAGCATTTATGGCGTTGTCTACTTTTGCGGTAACGGCGCAGCCGCCCCATATACTGGCGTGTATTGCTTTTGCTGTTCCGGGATTTACAGGTTGGATCCTGCCGGTCTTTTTATATAAAAAGCTTGTTGTGGAAAGAAGGAAGAAGCTGTATCCATTGATTGAGCAGAAGTACAAAGAAATTTACGACATATGTGAGAAAGGAAACAGTCTTTTGTTCTAAAGAAATACGGGCTGAAATAATCTTTTTTTAAAATAGAAATGTGGTATGTTTTTTCAGAAAAATCAAGTGTAAAGAAAAGATGAAGGAGGGGCGGCAATGCCTTGAAAGCCGCTGGAATAGAATGAAGAAAGGCTTTAATCATCTGACAGTCTATCTTGGCGCGGTTGTTATTTCCGTATTGTCCATATTACAGGTGAGCCGCGAATTGCTGCCTCGGGCTATTGGAATTGCGGTATACTTTTTAGCAGGGGTGTTGTTAGCTGTGTCCTGCATTTTCTTATATCAGGATTTGAAAAAAGGAATTGTCGAAAAGATACTCAACAATATAAAAAAGAATCCGTTTGGAGAGCGCTTTTTTGATGATTATACATTCCGGACAGTTCTGACTACCCTGCCGGCTTTTCTGATCAATGTAGCTTACACTGTGTACAATGGCGTGATCGGTATTATAAATCAGTCAGCGTGGTTCATTACAATGGCTGTCTATTACAGCCTTCTTGGGATCATGCGCTACCGAGCGGTGAATACTGGAAGAAAAACAGCACATATGGAAGATCGACGGCTGATCAGAAAAAAAGAACTATCAGTCATGAAAACAGATGGCGTTTTGCTTTTGTTATTAAATATTGCTTTAATCGGGGTCATTATATTGACAATCGTGAAGGATACAGCTAAAAGATACCCGGAGATCATGGTTATATCTATAGCCGCGTACACCTTTTATAAAATAATCACATCAGTGATAAATATGATCAAGGTGAGAAAATCACAGTCTCCTATTCTGATCACAATCCGGAATATCGGCGTGGCTGACGCGCTGGTATCCGTTCTGACACTTCAGATGACGATGCTCGCTTCTTTTCAGGAGAGAAGTACCCTGGACATAAACCGGATGAATGCCATAACCGGACTTGCCGTATGCATTCTCATATCACTTCTTGGAGCCAGAATGATTTACTATTCCGGCAAAAGAGATAAAAAAGAATCCTAGGCAGGGTTCTTTTTTTATGTTTTTGAAACAATTCTAAGACAATTCTCAAATTCTGGTCTAGTGCAATTAATATTTTTAAAACAATTTCAAAACAAAAACTAAGTAGAAGAAATCTAAAATGCGCTTGTAACAAAAAGGAAAAAGAGGAGGTCTTCAAAGATGAAGAAGAGTAATTTTGTAGCGATGATTCTTGGAATTATCAGTTGTCTGTTTTTTGGATTGGGAATGTGTATGGCAATGATTCCGGAGTGGGATGCTTTTACATCAGGAGTTGTCGTTGGATGCGTGGGTATTGTCTTTGCTCTGATCACAGTATTTGTGTGGAGAAAAATGGAGCATAAAGATCCGATTAAGATTACGGGGAAAGCAGTTCTGACAGTGATTGTCAGTATTATAGGAACCCTTGCCCTGGGAGTTGGAATGTGTTTCTCTATGGTGTGGGGGAATATGATCCTGGGTATTGCGGTTGGTATAATCGGAATCATTATTCTGCTGTGCCTGATACCGCTGTGCAAAGGATTGAAATAAAACGGTTAAATACCGATCTGCGTGAACATTTACATTTATATTTTTGAGGGATATGAGGGAAAATAAGTGCGGACAGAGGAAATCCTGCAAATGTAAGCATAAAAGGAGGTTCGTTATGTGTACTTGCATCACCTACTTAAATGGTGACTTTTACTTTGGACGCAATCTTGACCTCGATTGTTCTTTCGCTGAGGCAGTCACAATAACACCGCGCAATTTTCCGTTGGATTTTCGGAAGGCCGGGAGATTAGAGCACCACTATGCCATGATAGGTATGGCATCGAAGAACGACAGTTTTCCCCTTTATGCTGAGGCGGTCAATGAAAAGGGTCTGTGTATGGCGGGATTGAATTTCCCGGGAAATGCGTTTTATCGCAAACCGGCGGGACAAAACCTGGGGATTGCCTCATTTGAAGTGATTGCCTGGATTCTCGGGAAGTGTGCGTCTGTGTCGGAGGCAGAAGAGTATCTGAAGCAGATGACGATCGTTGACAGTGCGTTTTCTGAGCGGATGGTGTCGGCTCCGCTTCACTGGATGTTGGTAGACCGTGAGAAATGCCTCGTCATTGAGCCGGTTCGGGAGGGGCTGAAAGTCTATGACAATCCCTTTGGTGTCCTGACCAATAATCCGCCCTTTGAGTATCATAGAATGAATATGAATAACTACATGAACCTGTCGCCGAAAACTCCGGGGAACCATTTCACAGATAAGCTGGAGCTGAAGCCCTATGGACAGGGGCTGGGCGCTTTCGGGCTTCCGGGGGATTCGTCGCCGGCGTCGCGCTTCGTGAGGGCGGCATTTCTGAAATGTAATTCTGTGGCCCCGAAAGAGGAAGGGGCAAGTGTCGCACAGTTCTTTCATGTGCTCGATGCTGTAGCGATGGTGCGCGGTGCTGTAGTGACAGAGCAGGGGACTTACGATATCACCATGTATTCTTGCTGCGTGAATACCAGGACGGGCGTGTACTATTACAAGACGTATGATGATGTGCAGGTGCGGGCTGTGGATATGAATGGGGAAGATCTTGAGGGGGATAAGATGAAAATATATGAATTGTGAAAGAGGTAATGAAAGAGTGAAGAGGAAAAAAGCGATTGCGTCATCATGCAATCGCTTTTTCATAAAAACAAAAGTTCAAAAATATTTTTCAACTCACAGATATGAAATATCTGACAAGACTAAATGTATCATATAAAGTTCAACATTGCAATAAAAATCATTTTATATTTTTGAATTTTATATTTTTAAAATTACTATTTATGTTGCTTGCGATTCACAGGAGTATATGTTATAGTTGATTTGTGGATAAAGAAAAAGGTTAGGTGTTTGGCCCCACCTAACCTTAAGAAGTCATTTCAAACCCTGTTAGTTCCGAAATAACCACCAGTGCTATTCTATATTATCAGGTTTTGATTTGTCAATAATATCTTTATTCTCAGATTTTCCATAACCAATTTATAAATATTTTCAAACAAAAGAAAGCGGGTGAGATATATAGGGAGTGATAAAAAGAGAGATCCTGTCTTTTTACAGGACGATCCATATCTTGCGCACGTCGTGCCCGAAACCAGATCAACCCAAAATGTAAGCAGTCATTTGTCTGGAACAATGGATCTGGCAGTGGAAAACTGTCCCCTGAAGGTTTTGGAGAACCTTGCAAGAATTACAGCGCTGCTGCATGATGCGGGGAAATTGTGCCCGGAGTTTTATGATTACATGAACGATATTGTGGAATATGGCGAGAATGCCCGAAAGCGGAAGATCGATCATACAACTGCCGGAGGAAGGATTCTCGAAAATATTGCCGGGATCAATACTTTTTCCGAATTTGTCGGCACAGCTGTCTATTCTCATCATGGATTGCAGGACTGTATTAATGTGGAGTCTGGACAATCTCTTTCAGAAAATCGGCGAAAGAACGCAATCAGCAGTGAAATAGTTTCGGACAGATATTTTAAGATGATCAATAAGGAAATATTTGTCGAATATCTGGTAAAAGCCCACAGGGATCTTCAGAAAATCATCAGTCAGATTAAAGGATTTATGAGTGAAACTGCGGATGATAGCTGCGGATGTCTGGAGTTTTATCTTGGAATGTTTGAGAGACTGCTTCTGTCTGTTTTGGTCGACAGTGACTGGACGGATACTGCCTGCTTTTCCCAGGGACAGCCTCTTCCAGAGAAAATCTCGGGGGAGAGAATCCAGGCGGTATGGGATGAGGCGGTTTCCCATTTTGAGACATTTATGAAGGAGCTGCCTGATTCTGGAAAACCGAGCCGATTGAATCGATATCGTGATGAAATATCGCAACGATGCTATAATGCGTCAAAAGAAAAAAGAAATTTATACAGACTGACAGTACCTACCGGGGCGGGAAAGACGTTCAGCAGTCTTCGCTTCGCCCTTCATCACGTAAAGAAATTTCATAAGAGGCATATTATATATGTATCGCCTTTCAACTCAATCTTAGAGCAGAACTCTGAAGATATCAGGAAGGCGGTGGGAAATGAAAGTCTTGTGCTGGAACATCACTGCAACATTTTCTATGAAGATGAAGAGAAGGACAAAGAATACAGAAAACTGACAGAACGGTGGCAGTCGCCAATCATTACTACAACGGCGGTTCAAATGCTTAATACCTTGTTTTCCTCACAAAAGAGCAGTATCCGCAGGATGTATAATCTGTGCAACAGTGTAATTATATTTGATGAGGTACAGGCGTTCCCTGTCAGAGGAACGGAACTGTTCAATCTGGCAGTAAATTTCCTTACTGCTTTTTGCAATACGACGGTGATCCTGTGCTCTGCGACGCAGCCTTCTCTGGCGCGCCTCGGGGAAAACAATCTTTATGGCTGTGTTGAGATGGCGGGTGCTCTAAAGGAGTATGCTGAGGCATTCCGGCGGGTTCGGATTGAAGACAGGACGGATCTTAAAGCAGGAGGAATGAGCCCGGATGATCTGAGTGAATTTACATATGGAGCTTTCCGGGAATATGGCTCAGTTCTGGTAGTTGTGAATACTAAAAAGTGTGCAAAACAGGTCTATGAAGCGCTGGAGAGGACATGCGAAAATGCGTGCCGGCTGTATCATCTGAGCACGGGGATGTGTCCGGAAAACCGTAGAGAAGAGCTAAACGCCGTGAAACAGGATCTAGGTAATGGAAGACCGGTTATCTGTGTCAGCACTCAGTTGATCGAGGCAGGGGTAGATCTGTCGTTTGGCTGTGTGATTCGTTCTCTGGCAGGACTGGACAGTATTATTCAGGCAGCAGGACGCTGCAACAGGCACAAAGAGAAAGAAGAAGGAAAAGTTTATATTATCAGGATGGATCCGGACACAGAGAGGCTGGATAGATTGGATGATATCAGGAGAGCGCAGAAGGCTTCGGAAAAGCTGCTCTACTATTTCAGGAAAAATCCGGAAGAGTTTGGCGGCTCGCTGGACTCAGAGGATTCTGTGGCGGCTTATTACAGGGAGTATTTTCGTGACGAAGGCGCTGAGCCTACAAAGTACCAAAGCAGACGCTACCCGGAAACAACACTGGAGGATCTGCTGGGAAAAAATGTGTCCGGTAACGCACAATATCGGAGGAAGCATAATGGAAATATAAAAAAATCTTATCTGAACCAGGCGTTTCGCACAGCGGGAGAAGAGTATGAGGTTATTCCTGAAGATGCAAAAGTGACGGTCATAATCCCATATGACCATGTTGCTCAAAAGGCAATTGATACGCTGGAAGATCAGTTTTCCTCCTTTGCCGAGCAGAAAAGAGCAGTAAGAATTTTACAGCGGTATGCTGTGGGGATTTCTGAAAACCTTCTGAAAAAACTGGGACGGGCAGTTCATGAGATCAGGAATACAGGTGTGCTTGTGCTGAGTATGGATTATTACGATAAGAAAGTAGGGGTGCTGGAGGAACCGAGAAGCAGATTCTTAAATTTTTAGGGAGGTGAGAATATGGAAAGGTACAGGAATACAATAGAATTTGAGGTGTATGGAAATTATGCGCTCTTTTCAGACCCAGTTACCCGGGTGGGCGGTGAGAAATCAACTTATCATATCCCTACTTACGAGGCATTAAAGGGGATTACAGAGAGCGTCTATTGGAAGCCGACGCTGAGGTGGACCGTGGATGCCGTGCGTGTGATGAATCCAATCCAGACAGAGACAAAAGGCATACGTCCGATCGGATATAATGGAGGAAATGAGCTGGCGTATTACACCTATCTGAAAGATGTACGTTATCAGGTGAGGGCTCACTTTGAGTTTAACCTGAATCATCCGGAACTTGAAGATGACAGAAATGAGCACAAGCACCATAATATTGCGAAACGAATGGTGCAGCGGGGCGGCAGGAGAGATGTTTTCCTTGGAACAAGAGAGTGCCAGGCATTTGTAGAACCCTGCGTATTTGGTGAAGGTGAAAGTTTCTATGATAAGATGCCCGGCGAGACGGCATATGGATTTATGTATCATGGAATTACATATGCTGATGAGGCGGTATTGCCGGAAGAGCAGAACAAAATGACAGTGAATTTTTGGAGACCTGTGATGAAACAGGGCGGAATTATCGAATTTTTGCGCCCGGAAGAATGTCCGCATAAACGTTTTATAAAAAAGATGGAACGAAGGATATTCGGAAAAGGAAATTTTACTGGACTTCAGGAATTTGATGAACAGGAGGTGGCAGATTGAGCTGGGAAGAGGAATTGATTAACCTGTATGAAAAAAATAGTTCTCAGGCAGGGATCATACGGTATAAGCTGTTTGTGAAAAATGGAAAAGAGGAGAAGATCCCATATGTGCTGATTCCGCCTTTTCATACGACTGTCACAGCTCAGATCCAGGTAACTGTCAGTGCAGACGGTGAATTTCAGGGAGCGGAAAAAGTTGCAAATGAAGATAAACTGACGATAATACCTGTAACGGAGAAATCAGCCAGCAGGACTGCCGGTAAAGCACCGCACCCTCTTTGTGATAACCTGAAATATCTGGCTGGAGATTATACAAAATTTGTAAAAGATGAAAAAGGTAATGCCGGCGAGTATCATGATATGTATATGGAAGAGTTGGAAAAATGGCATCTTTCAGAGCTGACTCATGAAAAAGCAGACGCAGTTTACCGTTACCTGAAGAAAGAGACACTTCTGCAGGATTTGATTGACGAAAAAGTATTAGTATTAGATGAGGATGGATATCTGGATGAAACTGTTAAGATTGAAAATGTTTCTCAGGCAGCAGCTTTTGTCCGATTTATTGTAAGAAGCAGCAAGGGTATGGATTTGGAATCAGATGAGTGTTGGAAAGACCGGTCATTGCAGGAACGCTACATACAATATTGTCAATATAGCCAAAAGCATAAAGAACTAGATTATCTGACAGGGACAATGCAGCCGGCATCATATCTTCATTCAAAGAAAATAAGGAATGAAGGTGACGGAGCAAAGCTGATTTCCTCAAATGACGAGACAAACTATATATTCAGAGGACGTTTTGTCTCAAAAGAACAGGCTTTTGCGATAGGCAATGAAACATCTCAGAAAATGCATAATGCCTTGAAATGGATCATCCGAAAACAGGGGAGGAGTTTTGAAACTCTGACGATGGTCACCTGGGAATCCGGTATGAAAAGTATGCCTTTCTGGGATGTCGATACTGAGACGATTAGTTCTGTGGCGATGCCGGATCCTGCGGAGGAGCCGACAGGTGAATTTTCACAACTGTTTCAAGATGATGAAGAGAACCGCTGGATGGAAGAGCCAAAGCAGCAGATGACAGACCAGAACCCCTATACAGCGCGTCAGCTATATAGTGCGCTGGAGGGGTACAGGCGGCAGGTGGACAACACTTCGCGGATGATACTGCTGGCATTTGACGCTGCGACAACCGGACGGCTGGCGCTTGCTGAGTTTAAGGATCTTGCAACGGCGAGGTATCTGGAAAACATAAAGAGATGGCATGAGAATTGTGGCTGGATCCACCGAAAATATAAAGACGGACGGCAGATTGAATATTTCGGCGTTCCTGGAGTCAGGGATATCGCTGATATTCTGTATGGAACAGAATCAAGAGGTAAACTTACGATCAGTGATAAAAACGGGAAAAAATTATACGCGGAACTTGCCCGCAGGCTGCTTCCCAGCATCTGGGATGGAAGAAATATTCCCTATGATCTGGTAGTGACGGCTGTGAATAAGGCATCGATGCCCCAGTCGTATAAAGAAAGATATAATTGGGAGCGCGTATTGGCGCTTGCCTGTTCGTTTGTAAAGAAAAACCGATACGAGAGAGATAAAAAGGAGGAGTGGAACGTGGCGTTAAATAATGAGTGTGACATTAGAGATTATCTGTATGGAAGACTGCTTGCTGTGGCAGACAGGGTGGAATATCGCACATTTGATATGGAAAGGGACTCGGGGAGAGTGACAAATGCAAAGCGGTATATGAGCACCTTTGCCCAGAGGCCTTTTGAGACATGGAAGATTATTGAAGAAAACCTTCAGCCCTATTTCAATAAACTTTTGGCAGCAGAGAGGCGGTATTATGAAAATCTGATCGACAGTATCTGCGAAAAGTTCGATGTAGAAGAGTTTCGGAAGAATACCAGGTTGGATGGCCTGTATCTTTTAGGGCTCCATAGTCAGTCCTACGATCTGAAATACAATAAGAAGACTACAAACAATGGAGGAAAAGAGAATGAGTGAATTAAAAGGAAAGATTGATTTTACATTATTTGTGAGCGTAACGAATGCAAATCCAAACGGCGATCCGCTTAACGGGAATCGTCCCAGGATCAACCTGGATGGCTATGGGGAAATTTCGGATGTGTGCATTAAGCGTAAGATTAGAAATCGTTTCCAGGATTTAGGCCAGAGGGTGTTTGTGCAGCCCGATGATCGTGCAGATGACGGTTACAGCAGTTTGAAAGAAAGAGCAGAGGGATGCGAGGAACTGAAGAAAGAAATCAGTAAAAAGAAAAAGGCGGACAGAGACCTGTGTGCCCGGATTGCATGCCGGGAATGGATTGATGTAAGGAGTTTTGGACAAGTGTTTGCATTTAAAGGCGATGATGTATCGTTTGGCGTACGCGGGCCGGTATCTGTCCATCAGGCAGTCAGCCTTTCACCGGTAGATATCATCAGTATGCAGATCACGAAAAGTGTAAATAGTGAAGCGGGAAAGGAAAGTAAAGCGTCTGACACGATGGGGACGAAGCATCGGATCGGCTTTGCCGTATATAAAGTAATGGGAAGTGTTAATGTACAGCTTGCGGAAAAGACGGGCTTTACCCAGGAAGACGCAGAAGTCCTGAAAGAATCTTTGAAAACGTTGTTTGAAAATGATGCTTCTTCAGCAAGACCGGATGGCAGTATGGAAGTGTGCAGAATGTACTGGTGGCAGCATAACGAGAAGACTCCGGCTGTCTCAAGCGGAAAGATACAGAGAGGTTTTCACATGAATGATGTGAGCAGACCTTCAAAATTTGAAGATTACAATATTAGCTGGGAATTGGACGGGTGTGTCGAACCGGAGGTATTTGATTTTGTATGATGAGGATGATTTCCTGCAGCTTTCGGGAATTCAGCATTTTGCTTTCTGTCGGAGACAGTGGGCTCTTGCCTATATCGAGCTTCAGTGGCAGGAAAATGTAAGAACTGTAGAAGGACATCTGCTTCACGAAAATGCACACGATTCCTCGTTGAAAGAAAAGCGCGGTGATCTGATTATCGTCAGGGGGATGCCGGTACATTCCAGAGAGATCGGAATCAGTGGCGAGTGCGATATTGTCGAGTTTCACACGTCTGAGGATGGTGTCCCGATCTCGGGCAGAGAAGGGAAGTATCGCGCTGTGCCTGTAGAGTATAAGCGCGGAAAGCCTAAGGCAAATGATGTGGATGCACTCCAGGTGGCGGCACAGGCTTTATGCCTGGAGGAGATGCTGTGCTGCGATATACCCTATGGATATATTTACTATGGGGAGAGCAGACGTCGGGAGAAAATCGAGTTTACCGACGAACTTCGGAAGAAAGTGAAGGATATGTTTGCTGAGATGCATAAATTTTATGATCAGCGATATACACCAAAAGTGAAAAGAACAAAAAGCTGCAATGCATGTTCTTTGAAAGATATTTGTATTCCGGCATTAAACAAAGAGGTTTCTGTAAAAAACTATATTGATCGTAGAATGAAAGAAGGAGAGCCAGATTGAAACGCTTATTAAATACTCTCTATGTGACAGGTACAAACCGATATCTTTCCCTGGATGGAGAAAATGTTGTTGTATTGGAGGAAGGCAGAGAAATTGGACGGGTTCCCCTTCATAATCTTCAGAGTATTGTGACGTTTGGTTATACAGGAGCCAGTCCTGCGCTAATGGGCGCCTGCGCGCAAAAGAATATTGACCTGACGTTTATGTCCGGTCATGGCAGATTCCTTGCAAGAGTAACGGGTGAAGTAAAAGGAAATGTTACTTTGAGAAAACAGCAGTATCATGTCAGTGAGGATAAAGAAAAATCCATCTGTATCGCAAGAAATTTTGTATTTGGAAAAGTGTATAATGCACGGTGGATTCTGGAAAGAGCGGCAAGGGATTATCCACTGCGGATTGATGCTGAAAAACTAAAAGAAAAATCCGGTTTCCTGTACAACAGTCTCCAGGAAATCAGGATATGCCAGGATGCATCTAAGCTCCTTGGGCTTGAAGGAGAGGCGGCGTCGGTTTATTTCTCGGTATTTGATCAGCTTATTTTACAGCAAAAAGAGGAGTTCTATTTTAGAAAACGGAATAAAAGACCGCCTCTCGATAATATGAATGCCCTGCTTTCTTTTGCTTATAGCCTGCTTGCCGGAATGTGCGGTGCAGCTTTGGAAGCGGTCGGATTAGATCCTTATGTGGGGTTCTATCATACAGACAGGCCGGGGAGAATTTCTTTGGCGTTGGACATTATGGAGGAACTTCGAGGCGTTATGGCAGATCGCTTTGTTCTTACTTTAATCAATAAACGTATTATAAAGCCAGGAGATTTCATTCAAAAGGAAAATGGTGCAGTGATTCTTGACGACAACGGGCGCAGAACCTTCTTAAGCGCATGGCAGGGCCGAAAACAGGAAGTAATAAAACATCCATTTTTAAATGAGAAGATTGAATGGGGAATGGTTCCGCATGTCCAGGCAATGCTGCTGGCGAGATACCTCAGAGGAGATTTGGATGAATATCCGCCGTTTTTATGGAAGTAGGTGATAATATGTTTGTGTTGATTACATATGATGTTAATACGAAGACGGCTGCTGGACGCAAACGCCTCCGAAAGGTGGCAAAGCAGTGTGTTAATTATGGACAACGTGTCCAGAATTCGGTATTTGAATGTCAGTTTGATTCTACGAAATATCGTCAAGTCAGAGCAATTTTAGAGGATATAATTGATAAAGAGACTGACAGTTTGAGGTTTTATAATTTGGGTGATAAGTATAAAAATAAAGTGGAGCATCTCGGAATAAAGCCCGGTTTTGATGTGACTGATCCCCTGATTCTCTAGTGCGAATGCTAAGAGAACATAAATTGTGCGTGGATTCGCACTGGAATTATTGGAAAAATAGGAAATGAAAGGTAAATAGAAAACAAAAAATAAGTTGAAAGTATTATTTAAGGTTGAAATAGCACAAATTATTTGCAAATTTTCAGGTTTTATTATATAAATTTGCTGTCGACCTCCTTGTGAGGTCGTGAGTTGAAAGACTATCTTTTCTGCCAGATGGTTTGATGTCGCACTGTCGACCTCCTTGTGAGGTCGTGAGTTGAAAGATGGTTCATGCGGGATATGGGAAGATTTTAAGAGTCGACCTCCTTGTGAGGTCGTGAGTTGAAAGTGGTATGGCGAAAAGGAAATTAAATAATCAGACAGTCGACCTCCTTGTGAGGTCGTGAGTTGAAAGATTAAAGAAAAGGAGAAAAGAAAAATGGCAAGAGAGTCGACCTCCTTGTGAGGTCGTGAGTTGAAAGATCTACAACGTCATCTAGTTCATAATTATACCTGTCGACCTCCTTGTGAGGTCGTGAGTTGAAAGATTAGTAGATAAAAAATATAAGCAAGCATATGAGCGTCGACCTCCTTGTGAGGTCGTGAGTTGAAAGATTAAAAGTGTAGAATATATCAATAACGAAACGTCGTCGACCTCCTTGTGAGGTCGTGAGTTGAAAGTAGCCCGATCAACCCAGATATCAAAATTCGGAAAAGTCGACCTCCTTGTGAGGTCGTGAGTTGAAAGGCACATATTGACGTATGTTTCTTCATGTGTCATAGTCGACCTCCTTGTGAGGTCGTGAGTTGAAAGGTACATCGCAAGCGGATTTCGCCACGCCTGACTGTGTCGACCTCCTTGTGAGGTCGTGAGTTGAAAGATCACTGTTGCGTGTGTCTGTTTCGATCTCTGACGTCGACCTCCTTGTGAGGTCGTGAGTTGAAAGATTAAATTCAATGCGGGCAGAATATGAACTGGAGAAGTCGACCTCCTTGTGAGGTCGTGAGTTGAAAGGTCGTGTTGCCTAGCAGTTGATATTTTTGTTTCAGTCGACCTCCTTGTGAGGTCGTGAGTTGAAAGTCAAACGAGTCTACAATGACAGTTCTGACATTGGTGTCGACCTCCTTGTGAGGTCGTGAGTTGAAAGATATTCCATCTGTGAGTCGCGTTCCTAATATACTGTCGACCTCCTTGTGAGGTCGTGAGTTGAAAGGTCTGATTACAACGTGCAAGAAAGCTGGGAAGTTCGTCGACCTCCTTGTGAGGTCGTGAGTTGAAAGGCAAGTCACAGATACCCAACTCCGCGAACATCTGGTCGACCTCCTTGTGAGGTCGTGAGTTGAAAGGTCGCTGTGATCTCGCCACCCGCAGGCAGATCTGGTCGACCTCCTTGTGAGGTCGTGAGTTGAAAGGATGAAGCGAAGAAAGAAAAAATGATTCACTGGGTCGACCTCCTTGTGAGGTCGTGAGTTGAAAGATTGACACCCTGTATTTTCCGTTTCTTGTATAGGTCGACCTCCTTGTGAGGTCGTGAGTTGAAAGACCGTTCTCCAGAACGCATACATCTGTTGCGCCGAGTCGACCTCCTTGTGAGGTCGTGAGTTGAAAGGTGGACGGAAAGCCACGGCAGAAGCCGCCGAAGAGGTCGACCTCCTTGTGAGGTCGTGAGTTGAAAGATCTACAAGTCTTATTTTCATTCTCTTTTCTTCCGTCGACCTCCTTGTGAGGTCGTGAGTTGAAAGATCCCTAACGCTTGATAGTACGGGTTCAGCATAGGTCGACCTCCTTGTGAGGTCGTGAGTTGAAAGGTCTGAGTTAAATGGTAAATTCAGAACCGAGTATAGTCGACCTCCTTGTGAGGTCGTGAGTTGAAAGGTACGCCGGGAAAGTGCAGGGCGAAACCTCATAGTCGACCTCCTTGTGAGGTCGTGAGTTGAAAGGTCCTCTGCAAGTCCGATGGCTTCGGACAGCATCGTCGACCTCCTTGTGAGGTCGTGAGTTGAAAGTTGAAAAATCAGGCAAGACACAGTTTGCCGAAGAGTCGACCTCCTTGTGAGGTCGTGAGTTGAAAGACTCCATCCTTTGTAAGTGGAACTATAAGATATCGTCGACCTCCTTGTGAGGTCGTGAGTTGAAAGTTCAAAATGAAAAAAAGTGTTTTGCATGCGGTAGTCGACCTCCTTGTGAGGTCGTGAGTTGAAAGTGCATGTGTCCGGTATCTGGAGAACATGGAACGAAGGTCGACCTCCTTGTGAGGTCGTGAGTTGAAAGACCGTCTCTCTCCCAGATGAACCAATTAAAAACCGTCGACCTCCTTGTGAGGTCGTGAGTTGAAAGGCAATTCCCTTCTTGAGGACACAGTAAGCAACATCGTCGACCTCCTTGTGAGGTCGTGAGTTGAAAGGACAAGGAAAATGTGATTGATGAATTGGTAGAATTGTCGACCTCCTTGTGAGGTCGTGAGTTGAAAGGTATTTTTACAGCATCGAATACAGTGTGACGTTGAGTCGACCTCCTTGTGAGGTCGTGAGTTGAAAGAAACAGGATGAATGGAATAACTTCATCGATTCGACGGTCGACCTCCTTGTGAGGTCGTGAGTTGAAAGTGAAAAAATCGGACATATTGAACCATTCGACAGGTCGACCTCCTTGTGAGGTCGTGAGTTGAAAGATCGTTTGGAGTTGTAAAACACTTCAGAATTATGTCGACCTCCTTGTGAGGTCGTGAGTTGAAAGACCGCTACTGGTGATGTTGTGGCAAACCTGTATGTCGACCTCCTTGTGAGGTCGTGAGTTGAAAGGATTTTCCATGAATCCGATGCGGAATAATTCTCGTCGACCTCCTTGTGAGGTCGTGAGTTGAAAGCAGAGATGGGCGAAGAAGCGGATGACGCGGGGAAACAGTCGACCTCCTTGTGAGGTCGTGAGTTGAAAGATAATTCATTTGGAAAATACAATTATAGAAATGCGTCGACCTCCTTGTGAGGTCGTGAGTTGAAAGTCATTTGTGATTCCGTATATATTTGATTCTGGTAGTCGACCTCCTTGTGAGGTCGTGAGTTGAAAGATTCTGTACCGGCTCTGCCCTCGCTTTCATCTTCGTCGACCTCCTTGTGAGGTCGTGAGTTGAAAGGTCTGAGTTAAATGGCAAATACAAGGTCGAATATGTGTCGACCTCCTTGTGAGGTCGTGAGTTGAAAGATGCCTACTGGCTCTAGTATTATTATACATGTGCGTCGACCTCCTTGTGAGGTCGTGAGTTGAAAGTTCTATTGACATACCACTCAATGAGTGGTATTATGTCGACCTCCTTGTGAGGTCGTGAGTTGAAAGACGAAGAAAGAGCGGGTCGAAATGCTACATTGCATCGTCGACCTCCTTGTGAGGTCGTGAGTTGAAAGATTCGAAGAAGCGTGTGTTGAAGGAGAACAGGCGGTCGACCTCCTTGTGAGGTCGTGAGTTGAAAGTTGCTATGCACACCTGATCTTCCGGTAGTGCAATCGTCGACCTCCTTGTGAGGTCGTGAGTTGAAAGATGTACGGCAGTACAAAGCGGAAAAGAAAGAAGAGGTCGACCTCCTTGTGAGGTCGTGAGTTGAAAGGTCCTGCAGGCTGTAATGTAATCGTTCAGATTGTCGTCGACCTCCTTGTGAGGTCGTGAGTTGAAAGTTTCTCAAATATTTGGAATTCGATTAAGAATCTTTGTCGACCTCCTTGTGAGGTCGTGAGTTGAAAGTATTCGAAGAAGCGTGTGTTGAAGGAGAACAGGCGGTCGACCTCCTTGTGAGGTCGTGAGTTGAAAGCCACAGATCGTCACCGTCACGGAACTTGAATCCCGTCGACCTCCTTGTGAGGTCGTGAGTTGAAAGTTTGATATGAGATGAAGAAAGGAGAAAATAGTTAGTCGACCTCCTTGTGAGGTCGTGAGTTGAAAGGACGGGGGAGTGCAGCTCTCCACGGATCAGCTCCTGTCGACCTCCTTGTGAGGTCGTGAGTTGAAAGTTCTTCCAGTTCGTCAGTTTCTGCCGATGTGTTCGTCGACCTCCTTGTGAGGTCGTGAGTTGAAAGATTCTCTTAAGTTCACGCATAAAGTCTTCCTTTTGTCGACCTCCTTGTGAGGTCGTGAGTTGAAAGATTCAGTATATTATTGAGTTGTTGTGGTTTACATTGTCGACCTCCTTGTGAGGTCGTGAGTTGAAAGAATGCGGCGCTGATGGCGAATCCAGCAGGTGTTATGTCGACCTCCTTGTGAGGTCGTGAGTTGAAAGGAGAAAAGAATGAAGCAGCTGACAGCCAAAATTGGTCGACCTCCTTGTGAGGTCGTGAGTTGAAAGACTCGCAAATCCTTATTTTGGTGGAGTGTCAATCGTCGACCTCCTTGTGAGGTCGTGAGTTGAAAGCCGGTAATCCTGACCGGCCGCCGGGCGGATAATGTCGACCTCCTTGTGAGGTCGTGAGTTGAAAGATCCTTTCCCTGTGCGAGCTGATCATGGGAAGCCGTCGACCTCCTTGTGAGGTCGTGAGTTGAAAGGTGACCAGGCCCTCTGCCGGAGATGTCACATTCAGTCGACCTCCTTGTGAGGTCGTGAGTTGAAGGGTAAAGAGCGATTGTAACACCAAAAGCTATATGAAGTGCTGAAAGCGAATAGGGCATCGAGCCTGTCCATTTTTTCTTTAGAGCTGCAACTTTTTCTATAAAGACTTGTGTGAGCGGACTGATGACATAAGTGGGAAGAAATTTGCCAATAAGATAAACGAACGGACTGTAAGAGTAGCATGCATTAACTTCCGATCCTGCTTTTGAATTAGGCATATTAATAGAGGGAGACTGGATCTTATAGAAAGGCGCATCAAAGTCACTCGATCATTTAGAATGGTAAAGATTTTAAAGAGGACTTATTTATCTGAATTTGTGATAAAGCAGTGCTGCTTGTCATTTTCGATAATCTCAACGTAGATCATAAGAAAATTCTTTAGCAATAGATCTGGCTATTGCTTGAGGTTACAGAATTTTTTGTGCCTGTGGCATCGTTCCAAATTAACCGTTATGCAGTATCTAACCGATCAACAACTATATATACTACTTTATAATATGAGGGAATATAGGGATGTGGATTTGAGACTTGAACGTGCCAGCCTTCATATAAGGCGTGAGCTGAAAAATCAGATAAACCTTTTGATGGTATGAAGCATTAGCTGTTTTATAGATTCTTCTTGCCGATGTAATGTGTGATACTTTATAGCAGAATAAAAGGTCATGCAATTGACTTCTGTCATATGACAATATATAATATTGTTGAGAAAAATTATCAATAGAAGTCATGCAAAGGATGAGACACAGATGAGACTAAAAGAAGGAAAGAACAATCATACTTATGTGGTCGAGAAAATCCAGATTGAGCTGAACCTTGAGCGAAGGCTGGAGGCATTGGGACTCACGGAAGGCTCTCAGATCACAGTGCTAAATAATGATAAAAAAGGCGCGATGACGGTGAAGTTTCGTGGAACACGGTTTGCATTTGGAAAACGGATCGCTGACAATATCTTCGTGAAGGAGGCAGCGGCATGAGTGAGAAAGTGATTAACGTAGGTTTTATCGGCAATCCGAACTGTGGGAAAACAACCCTGTTTAATGCATATACAGGCGCCAATCTTAAAGTGGCGAACTGGCCTGGTGTTACAGTGGAAAAGAAGGAAGGGCGGACAAACTACAAGGGGCAGGAGTTCAAACTGATCGATCTGCCGGGAATTTACAGCCTGACTTCTTACACAATGGAAGAGAAAGTGTCGCGTGAGTGCATCATGAGCGATGAGGTCGATGTGATTGTTGATGTAGTAGATGCTTCCAGTTTGGAGAGAAATCTATACCTGACGCTCCAGCTTATTGAACTTGGGAAACCTGTTGTCCTTGCTCTCAATATGATGGATGTAGTAGAAGAGAGAGGGATGGAAATTGATCTCCACCGTCTTCCTGAAATGTTGGGAATACCGGCAATCCCGGTTTCGGCCAGGAAACGCAGCGGCCTGGAGATTCTGATTCACGCGGTGGCCCATCACAGAGATTATGCGAAACAGGGGCCGTTTATTCATCATCACCCGGATGAGACCGGACATAAACATAATCATCACAGCGAATATGCTATGGTGTACGATGATGAGATAGAAGATAAGATTGATGCGATCATCGATCAATTTCAGGGGAAATATCCGGACATGAAAAATACGCGCTGGCATGCCATCAAGATACTGGAGCAGGATGAAACTGTGATGCGGCAGTATCCAGTGAATCTGAAGGGGATTGCCGGGCGCAGCTATGAAAAGGACATTATCAACGAAAAATACGATTTTATAGAAGAAATCATAGAGGAGACACTGGTCAATAAAAGTGAGAAAGCCGAGATTACAGAGAAAGCCGACCGCTATATGACAGGGAAATGGCTGGGGCTTCCGATCTTTCTTGTGATTATGGCGCTGGTATTTTTTCTCACCTTTACAGTGGGAGACTGGCTGAAGGGATATTTTGAGGTTGGCCTTGAACTGCTCACGGGAGCGGTGAGTTCCGGCCTTGAGTCGTCTGGAGTATCTCCGGTTATTGAGTCGCTCCTGGTAGATGGAATTATATCCGGTGTAGGAGGTATCCTGACGTTTCTGCCGAATATTTTCATCCTGTTTCTGGCGCTGGCGTTTCTGGAGGACAGCGGATATATGGCAAGAGTTGCCTATGTGATGGACGATATTATGAGCCATCTGGGACTTTCGGGAAGAGCGTTTCTTCCTATGCTGCTGGGATTTGGCTGTTCTGTCCCGGCGGTTATGGCATCGCGCGCGTTGGAGCACAGGAAAGACAGGCTTAAGACGATCCTTGTAACACCGTTTATGTCCTGCAGTGCGAGACTGCCCATTTATGTATTGTTTTCGTCCATGTTTTTCGGAGAACATGCAATGCTTGCATGTTATTCCATGTATCTTCTTGGAATTGTAATTGCGATACTGACTGCTTATATTATATCCAAGATTGACGGGAGCAAAGCGGAACATGCTCTGCTGATCGAACTTCCGGAGTATAAGGCCCCAAATTCGCGGACGATTGCAGTTTATGTGTGGGAGAAAGTAAAAGATTATCTGACAAAAGCCGGAACGGTCATTTTCCTGGCTTCTATTGTGATGTGGCTGCTGCTGAACTTCGGGCCGTCGGGTTATGTGACGGATATTGCAGATAGTTTTGGTTCCATTATCGGAAAGGCGGCTGTGCCGTTCTTCCGCCCGCTGGGACTTGGCTACTGGCAAATCGTGGTGGCTCTTATATCCGGCATTGCCGCGAAAGAAGTGGTGGTGTCAAGCTGCAGTGTGCTCTTTGGCATTCAGAATATTACTACGCAGCATGGAATGGACAGTTTCGTGGCAACGCTTGGAGCAATGGGATTTGGCGCCGCCAACGCCTATGCCCTTATGGTGTTCTGTCTTCTGTATGTGCCGTGTACTGCGACGATCGCGACAATTCACAGAGAAGTGGGAAGCGCAAAACTTACGGCTGGGATCATCTGCTTTCAGCTGGCAGTCGCGTGGGTGGCAAGCTTTATCACATTTCATGTAGCAGGGATAGTTTGGTAGAATAAAGACTGCTGACTACATATAATCGTCATATTGAACAGATTTAAGCAGGAGTCCTTTCGCTTCACAAATGGCTTCTGCTTTTTCTGTGCCGCCCAGAATATTCCGGACACTTTCGGGTGTCCGGATTCCTTTTCCAATCTCCAACAAAGTTCCTGTAATAAGAAACGGCATACGATAGAGGAAGTCATCTGCCGTCATTGAGATCTTTAATATGTCCGCCTCTTCTTCCGGGATGGAAAAATCAATGTTCATAAGTTCTCTTACAGTTCCTTTCTTTTTATGAGATCGGGAAAAGGGGAGAAAGTCATGCTTTCCCAGCAAAAGGCCAGCGCCCTTTTTCATAAGGTCGATATTCGGGGCAGGATGCAGGTGTGCGGTATAAGAGGATGTGAATATGCCATAGACCGGAGCCGTGCAGATCCGGTATTCATAAGTTTTTGATCGGGCGTTTAGATCAGCCCTGAAACGATCAGGAACTGTTTTACACTCCCGGATGGCGATGTCAGTCGGGAGATAGCGGTTTAAGTTCTCCTGAAGATCCCGTTCATGTAATCGGGTTTCGGTGTAGAAATTAACAGTCTGTGAAAGAGCGTGAACTCCGACTTCGGTTTTAGCACCGGCATAGAGTGAGATACTCTCTCCGGTGATCCTTTCAAGTACTGTGCAAAGTCGGTGAGAGACGGTTTTTTCCTGTCTGTCGCCGACAGGCTTCTGCCATCCGAGATAACGGGTACCGTCATACTGGAGTGTAAGTTTGATGTTACGCATATCAAAATCCTTCTTCTTTTCTTCGCATCCTCATTTCCCGGCGTTTTTGTGCTGCCTGCCATTCCGCCTTGTCTGTCTCGGTTTCCAGGATCAGACGCGGTACCGGTTTGGGATGGTCATTCTCATCCATAGCTACCATAGTAAAATACGCCCGGTTAATGGGATGACGCATGCCGTTTTCCAGATGCTCCACATAAGTATCCAGGCGTACTTCCAGAGAAGTATTACCTACAAAAGTTACCTTTCCGATAATAACGACCATTTCGCCGTTATATGCCCCGTGGATGAAGCGCAGGTTGTCCACTGACGCAGTGATTACATTGGATCGTGTGTGACGCATGGCGACCATTCCGGCAGCCTCATCAAGCCACTGCATCAGCATGCCTCCAAACAGTCTTCCCGCAGCATTCATATGATTAGGGCGGATCATATGTACAATCTCCACCTTTGAATCTGATATTCTTCTTTCTTCTGTCATAATTTCAACTCCACTCTGTTTCATTTTAGATTGCTCATTGTCTATATTGTACCAATACGTTTGCGGGAAAACAATAAAAAATAGGATATGGCAGGAAGTTTCTGCCATATCCTTCTCAAGAGAGCTGTTAATTGGTATGCCGCTGAAAGATCGAGCTGGTCATTCTGATTGTTCGATCGATTTGGTCCTGCTCTTCCTTACTTTTCCCTTTTTTCAGTATATCAAGAATCAGCGTAACTTCATCCGGAGAAAATCGGATTCCCTTTTTATTGGCACTTGTGATGAGCGCCAGCATAATGGGCGCCAGATCGCGGCCGGATTTACCCGAAGTCTGTTCGGCCGCCATCCGAATCAGTTCCAGCTTCGCCGGTTCTATATTCTTCATTGCCGGATTGTTCATCCATTCGTTGTTCATTTATAGCATCTCCTTTCTTAACACTTTCCTGAGGCTGTGAGAACATATCGCTGTATGCCTGGAACATGTCTCTTTGCTCCGGCGTAAGCATGCCGGAGATCAGCTCCATAGGATCAAAGAGAGAGCCGGAATCAGAGTCCTGCCCATCTGTATCGGACTGGGACGCCCGCATCATGTCCATGACGGACATCATTTCCTGTATATTGATAATTGTATCGAGCATCGAGATCTGCTGAGGGTTCAGATAAGGCCTGAAACGATTCAGCATATCAATAGGAGAAGATGGTCTGTCCTCGGGAAAAGCCTGAGCCTGTATGCCGTGGTTCCCATAGCCAAAGAGCCGGACAGCTTCTCTTAGTTCCATATATTTGACGAGCGCTGCCAGCATCTTCCGCCTTGCCACAGGCGCATAGGGAATGAGGAGTTTCATCAGCTGAAGTTCCGGTGTTGTGACAAGCTCATCAAAAGGCGTCATTGGCCCGGGCAGATCCTTATCCATTTCACAGATGCTCCTGCATATAGCGTTGTAAATATATATGTGGTTTTGTATAGAAATATGTATTCTGGAAAAGCTTTTTAGATGAAAATATATTTTGAATCAGCCATCCTCTTTTTGTCAAGGAGGACCGGAGTTCATAAAATAATATATGGAACAAAGAGAAAGGAATAAAAGACTATGTCAAGAAAGCTTATTATCGATGGTAATGCAGTTTATGAAATTGATGAGGAGTGTATGCTGAGAAATCGTCTGGATGGAAAAGAAAAGAAAACAGACCGCAGTAAAAGCGAGATACACAAGAGTATGGTCGAACAGAAGAAAAGCAAATGACAGAAAGGGCAGGATGCGCGGCAGGGAGCGCTCCCAATAAAGAAGCGCTTTTACAGTACACGGCATAGTCGGTTCTGGCTATGCCGTTTTGCTGTCTGTCTGGAGGCTTGGAATTGTGATGGAATGAAAGTGATCAACAATTGCTTTTGCCCATTGCAATTAAGAGGGGCTATCAGCTTCCCGCTGATAGCCCCTCTTTCGCTGTCACATTCTGTTCTGGTGATTAGCATCCGCATCCGTTTCCGCCAAATCCACCGCAGCAGAAGAGCAGAAGGATGATCCACAGACAGCTGTTGTCATTGCCGCATCCGTTGCTGAAGCCGCTTCCGCCGCATCCGCCGCAGCAGCAAAGCAGGATAATGATCCAAAGGCAGGAAGACATTCCGTTTCCGTTGTCGCATCCGCATCCACAGTTTGTAGCAGTTAAATCACTCATGTTAAATCCTCCAATAAGATTATTATTTACAGTTCTATAGTATGCGGGGAGGGAAAAAGTGTGAGTGGGACGAAAACACTGTTTTGTGAATATTCTTATTAAAAAAGGATTAATCATGAAATGGGTAAAACAGTCAGTCGGATATTGGTGTGAGGAGATAAAGGAGAATAAAGCGGCAGGAGAAGGGATTTGTGCCGCTGTTCTTGATACCGGTATTTCCAGACATCCTGATTTTGGAGATCGCATAACAGCATTTAGAGATTTTACCGGAAAGGGTGCCTCCTGTTATGACGACAGCGGACACGGCACTCACGTTGGTGGGATTCTCGCCGGAGACGGCAGACTTTCGGGAGGCGCGTATGCCGGCATGGCGCCGAAAACCTCTCTGCTTATAGCAAAAGTGCTGGATCATGAGGGAAACGGAAATGTTGAAAATGTAATAAAGGGAATTGACTGGATATTAAAAGAGAGAAAAGCGTATCAGCTCCGAATCGTAAATATTTCGGTAGGAACTCAGCCGGAACTGGAAAAATGCCAGAAGCGGCAGCTCTTAGAAGCGGTGGAAGAACTCTGGGATCAGGGGCTGGTTGTGGTCGTTTCGGCCGGCAATTACGGACCGGCAGAAGGAACGGTGGCTGTTCCGGGCAATAGTCCGAAAGTTATAACAGTTGGTGTTCCGGACAGTACCTCGGCGGCCGGACGTGCCAAGAGAAGCAGTATAAACTATTCCGGGAGAGGGCCCACTGTAAGATGTGTGATAAAGCCAGATGTTTTCGCTCCGGGAACGGGAATCATAAGCTGTAATGCCAGATATGGTATGGCGGGGGAACCGGCGTATGTGATGAAGACGGGAACCTCGATGGCGACCCCGGTCGTTTCAGGGGCGATAGCCTGTCTCCTGTCCAAATATCCGGATATGACGAATGTGGAAGTAAAACTGAAACTGAGGGAATCCTGCATAAAAAGCCCCGGAACCGAGGCTGGATGGGGGATGCTGAATGTGGCGGGACTGCTGAGAGCATAGGGGAAGACATGAAGCAGGTATGGGTGTCAAGAAAAAACACTTGACAGCCATACCTGCTTCGTGTATGATAGCAGAGGTGACTGTGATGAATAAGATTTTAGAGCAGGCTTTATTGTATGATTTTTATGGAGAACTTCTCACTGCCCATCAGAAAGAAGTTTATGAACAGTTTGTTCTCGACGATCTCTCGCTAAGTGAGATTGCCGAAGATGCCGGGATCAGCCGGCAGGGCGTGCATGATCTGGTTCGGCGATGTCAGAAATCGCTGGAAGGCTATGAGGCAAAACTTCATCTGGTGGAGCGTTTTCTCTCTGTGAAAGAGAAGGTGAATCAGATCGATGCGGTATTGGAAGAGTGGGAAGCTGATAAAAAGAACCCGGAGGAGATCGTGAAAAGAATTCGCAAAATATCGGACGCGATCATCGAAGAATTATAGAGGAACAATATAATGGCATTTGACAGTTTAACTGAGAAACTACAAAATGTATTCCGGAACCTTCGCAGCAAAGGACGCCTGACCGAAGACGACGTCAGGGCGGCGCTAAAAGAAGTGAAGATGGCTCTCCTTGAGGCAGATGTCAATTTTAAGGTGGTAAAGAGCTTTATTAAAGACGTCCAGGAGCGCGCTGTGGGGCAGGACGTGATGAATGGTCTGAACCCGGGGCAGATGGTCATTAAGATCGTTAACGAGGAACTTGTGAAACTCATGGGTTCGGAAACGACTGAGATCAGGCTTCAGCCCGGAAGCGCCATGACTGTTATCATGATGGCAGGTCTTCAGGGCGCCGGTAAGACGACCACCACTGCCAAGCTGGCGGGGAAATTCAAGCTGAAGGGCAAAAAGCCCCTCCTTGTCGCCTGTGATGTCTACCGTCCGGCAGCTATTAAACAGCTTCAGATTAATGGGGAAAAACAGGGCGTAGAAGTGTTCTCTATGGGAGATAAGAACCGCCCTGTGGATATTGCCAGGGCAGCAGTCCAGCATGCAGAGAAAAACGGAAACAATATCGTGATCCTCGATACAGCCGGGCGCCTCCACATTGATGAGGATATGATGACCGAACTCCGGGAGATTAAGGAAGCGGTGGAGGTTCATCAGACTATTCTCGTGGTGGACGCCATGACGGGGCAGGATGCGGTGAATGTGGCCGGAACCTTTCATGAAAAAATTGGGATCGACGGAGTAATCGTCACAAAGTTGGACGGAGACACGAGAGGCGGTGCAGCCCTTTCCATCAAGGCTGTGACCGGCAGGCCGATTCTCTATGTCGGTATGGGAGAGAAGCTTTCTGATCTGGAACAGTTCTATCCGGATCGCATGGCGTCCCGTATTCTCGGCATGGGTGATGTGCTTACATTGATAGAAAAGGCCGGAGCGGAGATGGATCAGGAGAAAGCCGCGAAGATGGCCGACAAGATGAAGAAGGCCCAGTTTGACTTCGACGACTATCTGGAGAGTATGGAACAGATGCGTAAAATGGGCGGTCTTTCCAGTATTATGAGTATGATGCCGGGGCTGGGAGGCCTTGGGGGAAAAGGAAAGATGCCGGATCTCGACTCAGAGGAAAATGAGAAGAAGATGGCGAGAATGGAGGCCATGATTCATTCGATGACCCCGGAGGAGCGTGGCAACCCGGATCTTTTGAATCCTTCCAGGAAACATCGGATCGCAAGGGGAGCCGGCGTCGATATTGCCGAGGTCAACCGCATGGTAAAACAATTTAACGAATCCAGGAAGATGATGAAGAAGCTCCCTGGAATGCTGGGTGGAAAAGGTGGTAAAAAGGGCAGATTCAGGCTTCCCTTTTGACACATAGATCATGCCGGAAGCCGCTGTATGAAAGTACGGCAGAAAGAAGGCACAATCAACAAACAAAAAGAAAAATAAATTAAGAGGTGAAAGAAATGGCAGTAAAGATCAGATTAAGAAGAATGGGACAGAAGAAAGCTCCTTTTTACAGAATTGTGGTAGCTGACTCCAGATCCCCGAGAGACGGAAGATTCATTGAGGAGATTGGAACATATGATCCGAATCAGGAGCCGAGCGCTATCAAAGTCAACGAAGAGGCGGCTAAAAAATGGCTGAACAATGGTGCTCAGCCGACAGAGGTTGTAGGGAAAATCTTTAAAGCGGCAGGTATCGAGAAATAGGTTTGACTTCGCGGAGGTGCGGGTACAATGAAAGAATTAGTTGAAGTGATCGCAAAGGCGCTGGTAGATCATCCGGATGAAGTCTCAGTCAATGAGAGACAGGAAGGCCGCACTACAGTGCTCGAGCTCCATGTGGCAGACGGCGACATGGGCAAAGTGATCGGAAAGCAGGGGCGCATAGCAAAAGCGATCCGCTCTGTTGTGAAGGCGGCTGCGGCAAAGGAAAACCAGAGAGTCGTTGTCGACATAGTATAAGACTGAGTCAGGGGAGGGCGTTCCACTGTGGAGAGCCTGCCCCTTTCTTTTTACGGGGTTTTTGCAGTTGGAAGACGGAGAGTAGAAGGAAGGTTGAGAATGGAACAGTTTCTTCAGGTGGGAGTGATCTCTTCCACACATGGAATTCGGGGTGAGGTAAAAGTGTTTCCGACGACGGACGATGCATCCCGATTTAAAAAACTGAAAAAAGTACTGTTGGATACCGGGAGCGAAAGGATGGAGCTGGAAATCCGCTCCGTGCGGTTTTTCAAACAGTTTGTGATCGTTAAGTTTCAAGGGCTTGACAGTATAAATGATGTGGAAAAATATAAAGGGAAAAGCCTTTTTGTGTCCCGCGAAAATGCGGTAAAGCTGGAAAAAGATGAGTACTATATTGCGGATCTGATTGATATGGAAGTGCATACGAAGGAAGGATATTTCGGAGTGTTAAGGGATGTTATGCAGACCGGAGCCAACGAAGTCTATGTCATAGATTCCGGGGAACACGGGGAAGTGCTTGTGCCGGCTATCCGTCAATGTATCCTGGATGTGGATGTCGAAAACAGGAAGATGAAGATACAACTGATGGAGGGGCTGATCTGATGAATTTTCATATACTTACATTATTTCCTGAAATGGTACAGAATACCCTGAAAACAAGTATTACAGGAAGGGCGGTGAATGCCGGACATCTCTCGATCAATGCGGTCAATATCCGGGATTACGCATTCAATAAGCACCAGAGTGTGGACGACTATCCTTACGGCGGCGGAGCGGGAATGCTGATGCAGGCGGAGCCCGTATATCTTGCCTATGAGGCCGTAAAAGAGAAGATCGGAGGGAGGCGTCCCCGGACTGTATATCTGTCGCCTCAGGGCAATGTGTTTAACCAGAAGATGGCAGAGGAGTTTTCGGAGGAGGAAGACCTGATTCTGCTGTGCGGCCATTATGAGGGGATCGATGAACGGGTTTTGGAAGAAATCGTGACAGACTATGTATCCATCGGAGACTATGTGCTGACAGGCGGTGAACTGCCGGCAATGGTCATGGTTGACGCCATATCCCGGCTGATCCCGGGAGTGCTTCATAATGATGTGTCCGCGGAATTTGAATCATTTCAAGATAATCTTCTGGAATATCCGCAGTATTCCAGACCGGAAGATTGGCGTGGCAAAAAGGTGCCGCCGGTGCTTCTGTCAGGGCATCATGCCAACATCGAGAGATGGCGCCGTGAGCAGTCTATTATCAGAACTTATGAGAGAAGGCCGGATCTGTTGAAGAAGAGCTGTCTGACAGAGAAAGAACGGCTCTGGTTCAGCCAGTGGCTGAGTGAAAACAATGAAAAGACTCGGAGTGATAGTAAGTCAGAAAATGAAGATTAGGGCTTGAAAATCCTGTTGAGATATGGTAAACTACAACAGTTGTGAAAAGAAGAGCGATGGTCCTCTGGCACAAGCAGGTGTTAAGAACGTCAAATATGAAGGAGGTCACACAAAATGAACGAGATCATTAAGAAGATCGAAGCTGAGCAGTTAAAAGAAAACGCGCCGGAATTTAATGTTGGCGATACGGTGAGAGTACACGCTAAGATTAAAGAGGGTAACCGCGAGAGAATCCAGGTTTTTGAGGGAACTGTCCTCAAGAAACAGGGCGGCGGCGTAAGAGCTACTTTCACAGTAAGAAAGACATCCAACGGAATCGGTGTTGAAAAGACATGGCCGATCCATTCTCCACATGTAGAAAAGGTAGAGGTTGTTCGCAGAGGTAAAGTCAGAAGAGCAAAACTGAACTACTTGAGACAACGTGTAGGAAAAGCTGCAAAAGTAAAAGAATTAGTAAAATAGTAACTGAGAGAGGGACAATTACAGAATATGTATATTGTCCCTTTTTAAATATTATATCTGATCCGGAGGAACTATGCAGGATTTGAATTTTAGAAAAAAGCGCAGAAAAAAATCAGACAGGACGCGGAGGCGCGCGAAGAAGTCTGCGGGGAGTACTCTGCATTTTGAAAACAGCAAGGCGCCTCTTCATTTCGCTCGGGAAAAAGCAGGCGGGAAGAGAAGGAATGTCAAAGAGCTCGTCTTCTGGGGCGTAGAAATTCTGATTGTCTGTATGACAGCCGTGCTTCTGGTGGCGGCATTCGGGCAGCGCGTAAGCACAGCGGGGGATTCTATGGCTCCAGCTTTGAAAAACGGAGATGTACTGTTGATCAACCATTTCATTTACAATATAAAAGATCCTGCGAGAGGAGATATTGTTGCTTTCCGCCAGGATGAGAGCGGGCATTATCTGGTAAAACGTGTGGTAGGACTTCCCGGAGAGACTGTGCAGATTGTGGACGGCAAAGTGCTCATAGATGGAGAGGAACTCACGGAGGATATTTATGTGTCTGACATCGAATATGCCGGAGAGGCGGAGCAGCCTGTGGAACTGGGAGAAGATGAGTTTTTTGTAATGGGGGATAACCAGGAGGCCAGCGATGACAGCAGGCTGCCAAGTATCGGAAATATCAAAAAAGACGACATTTTCGGACAGGCGTGGTTCATCGTAAGCCCCGGGGAAGATTTTGGTTTTATATAAGGAGGAAAAACATGCATTTTCAGTGGTATCCGGGGCACATGACAAAGGCCCGGCGGATGATGCAGGAAAATATAAAGTTAATCGATCTGATCATTGAGTTAGTGGATGCGAGGATCCCGCTCTCAAGCCGTAATCCGGACATCGATGATCTGGGCAGAGGAAAGGCGAGGCTGATCCTGTTGAATAAGGCAGATCTGGCGGAAGAACGCTTAAATGACGCCTGGGCAGAGTACTTTAAGTCAAAAGGATATCTTGCGGTTAAGGTCAATTCTAAAAAAGGCGGTGGGATCAAGTCCATCCAGTCTGTGATACAGGAGGCGTGCAGAGAGAAGACAGAACGTGATCGCAGGAGAGGGATCCTTAATCGACCGGTCCGCGCGATGGTTGTCGGTATTCCGAATGTGGGCAAGTCTACTTTTATCAACGCGCTCGCCGGAAAAGCCTGCGCTAAGACAGGAAATAAGCCTGGCGTGACAAAGGGAAAGCAGTGGATCAGATTAAATAAGAATGTAGAGCTTCTGGACACTCCTGGGATACTCTGGCCCAAGTTTGAAGATCAGGAGGTGGGGCTGAAACTGGCTTTTATCGGTTCCATTAAGGATGAGATTCTCCAGACGGAGGAGCTGGGAGCAGAACTGATCCGGTATCTTAATCGGGCATACCCCGGTGTATTAGAGGAAAAATATACTATTCCGGGGTCGGAAGATCCTTACTGTTGTCTGAATGATATTGCCAAGAGCCGCCACTGTCTCGTACGGGGCAGCGAGCTCGACACAGGGAAGGCCGCGGGAATACTGCTGGATGATTTCCGGGGAGGAAGACTGGGAAGGATCACGCTGGAAGAACCGGAACTGTAAGGACAGGAAGGCAGGTATACATGAGAGGCATTATAAGAGAACTTATAGGTTGGCTTGTTTTTATCTTCATTGTGGTGGCGGCATCTTATCTTGTCGTCACTTTTGTAGGACAGAGGACTCAGGTGAGCGGAGAATCTATGGAAACAACTCTGTCAGACGGTGATCAGTTGATCGTAGACAAAATTTCCTATCGTTTCCGCGATCCGAAGCGCTATGACATTGTTGTATTCCCATACCGGTATGAAGAAAATACATATTATATCAAAAGAATCATCGGCCTGCCCGGAGAGACTGTGCAGATTGTGGACGGTACTGTCTATATCGACGGTCAGGTTCTGGGTGAACATTACGGTAATGAAACCATTGCGAATCCGGGAATAGCTGCCGATCCGATTACGCTGGGGGATGATGAATATTTTGTCCTGGGCGATAACCGCAATAACAGCCAGGACAGTCGCACTGCCAATGTAGGACTGATACACAGAGATGAACTGATGGGACGGGCGTGGGTCCGGATCTGGCCATTTAATGATTTTGGGGTGATACGGCATGAATAAGAGTATTGCAAAGATCAGGGAGGAGTTTGCCGGGGCTGAAGAGTCCGGATGGGCTGATCTGTATGAAAGATACAGTTCGGATGAACGGGCTGGTGTGAAAATTCTGATTGAAAAGTACAGAAAAAAGGAAGAAGCGCTTGAAAAGGAGCGTATTCGTCTGGCACAGATGAGAACTTATGAGGAACAATATGGCGAATGCAAGTTTATCTGTGGCATAGATGAAGCCGGACGCGGGCCGCTGGCCGGTCCGGTAGTGGCTGCGGCAGTTATCCTGCCAAAGGACTGTGAGATCCTGTACTTAAATGACTCGAAGAAACTGACTCCCGCGAAAAGAGAGGCTCTTTTTGATGAAATCATGGAGAAAGCAGTCTCAGTAGGAGTGGGAATGGGCAGTCCGGCACGAATTGACCAGATCAATATCCTTCAGGCCACTTACGAAGCCATGCGGGAGGCGGTATCTAAGCTGGAGGTTACGCCGGATCTTCTTCTCAACGACGCGGTTACTATTCCTGAACTTATGATTCCTCAGGTGCCGATTATAAAAGGGGATGCTAAAAGTGTATCCATCGCGGCTGCCAGCATTGTTGCCAAGGTGACCAGGGACCGTCTTATGGTTCAGTACGATGAGATTCTGCCGGAATACGGCTTTGCCCAGCATAAGGGATATGGATCACGGGAACACATTGAAGCGCTGAAAAGACTGGGGCCGTCTCCGATCCACCGGTCTACTTTTATTAAAAACTTCAGTAATCACATGGTTAATAAGAGGGAAACCGGCGCCTTCTATGAGCGGCGGGCGGCGGAATATCTGAAAAAGCTCGGATATGAGATTGCAGAGCTTAACTACAGATGCCGGACGGGAGAAATCGATATTGTTGCAAAAGACGGGAACTATATGGTATTCTGCGAAGTGAAATACAGGAAAGACGGACAAAAAGGCAGTCCGTTAGAGGCTGTGGACACGAGAAAGCAGCAAATGATCTTCCGGTGTGCAATGCACTATGTAACGGAGCGTCATCTGACCGGCGTTCCGTGCCGCTTCGATGTAATAGGGATAGAAGGAACGGAAGTGACATATATTAAAGATGCATTCAGCGGATAAATATAAAACTGTCGGATGGCTGTGTTTCCGGACGTGAGGTGCGTGTATGAGTCTTGGACTGAAATATAAAAATGAAACCTGTATATTTGATGAGATCAGCGGCAGAACACCTTATCTGTCCTTCCCGATGCTGGGCAGAACAGGACTGGTAAAACATGGGTTTTCCACCCGGCTTGGCGGCGTCAGCGACGGCTGCTTTTCCTCGCTCAATCTCAGTTTTGACAGAGGCGACCATAAGGAGGCTGTGGCAGAGAACTTTCGACGGATAGGGGACGCTATCGGAGTGCGCTGTGAAGACATGGTGCTCTCACAGCAGACTCATACGACTAATATCCGGATTGTGACGGATGCGGACAGAGGAAAAGGAATCATAAAAGAAAGAGATTATACAGATGTAGACGGGCTTGTGACAAATATTTCCGGAATCTGTCTCGTCACCTCCTACGCAGACTGCGTTCCCCTTTACTTTCTGGATCCTGTAAAGAAAGTAATCGGACTGAGTCATTCAGGATGGCGGGGTACAGTGGGAAAAATCGGCGCAGGCACAGTGCAGATTATGAAGGAACAGTTCGGTTCATCTCCGAAGGATGTTCTGGCTGCTATAGGACCGTCTGTATGCATGGACTGCTATGAAGTGAGTGCGGATGTCATAGAGAAATTCAAAGAGTGTTTCGATAAAGAGGACTGGCCGACTTTATTTTTTGAGAAACCGGGCGGGAAATATCAGCTGGATCTGTGGAGAGCGAACGAACTGATTTTTCTGGAGGCCGGAATCCGCGCGGAACATATTGCGGTTACAAACGTGTGTACCCATTGCAACAGCAGCGTACTCTATTCTCATCGGGCGATGGGAGATAAACGCGGTAATCTGTGCGCGTTTCTGGCATTAAAATAACTTCTCGGAATCTCAATGAATAAGATTCCAACCGAAACTTGACAACTGAATATCGTGCAGGAAAAGAAATTT
>NZ_CALWFZ010000012.1 GCF_944377805.1 uncultured Mediterraneibacter sp.
TTGGGCTGGAAATCCCCACAGACTGTCTTGAAGGAATTTATTCAGCATGGTGTAACATATGTTTGACAAACCTACACCCAGCATGAGGACAAATGTCGGATTCTCCTTGACAAGTCCGTTGAAAATACGTTCAAAGCATCTATTCATTTGTCCCCACCTCCTGACCGGATCCGCTCAATTCACCGTGATAATAGACAAGCGCAGAGTCTACCGCGTTTGTTACCGCGTTTGTTGTAATCGTCGCACCGCTGATGGCATCAATCATATTGTCGCTGTCAGCTCCGTTTTTCGTATAAGTGAACTGATCTACGTTTTTATCTTTGAACTGATCTTTGAATTCGCTTTCATCTGCTTTCATGCCGAGCCCTGCAGTCTCGTTGATGGAAAGCATCTCCACGCCTTTTACCGTGCCGTCGGAGGCGATTCCCACAGAGAGTTCAAGCTCTCCGTCGTAAGCTTCATAAGACATAACGTTGATCACATACCCCACCGTGTTGCCGCTGTCATCCATGCCGGTCACTACAGTTGTGATCTCATCTGAGTCATAGCCGTTTTCAGCCAGCACAGACTGAGCTGTGTCCGCGTCAAAACTTCCGAGTTCTTCAAAAGATGAAGCGTCCGGAAGAACAGCCCGGTAAGCTTCCTGGCGGGTATTTTCCTGAGCCTGTGCAATGGGGTCTTTTGTAATGTCGTACACGATACCAAGAAGAAGGCCTGATACAAGAGTGATTGCTGTCAGGATCAGAGTGTTTTTCACGATTTTATTCATCACTTCTCTCCTCCTTTACCAAATGGTTTTGGAAGGGTAACCTTCTCGATCAGGGGAACCAGAAGGTTACTGATAATGATCGCATAGGAGACGCCTTCCGCCGAACCTCCGAAGAGACGGAACAGCCCGGTCAGAAGTCCCATACAGACTCCGTATATAATCTTGCCGCTGCTGGTAATCGGCGAGGTGACATAATCCGTCGCCATAAACCATGCGCCCAGCATCAGACCGCCCCCGCACAGATGAGCTGTTATGTACTGCGGATCAAATCCGTGTCCTCCAAAAAGGACAAGAAATACAACAAAAGATACAATATATGATCCGGGGATGCGAAGATCGATTACCCCCATTAATATCAAAAACATAGCTCCGATCATAATTGCGATGACAGATGTCTCGCCAATAGTTCCTCTGATATTTCCGAAGAGCATATCCATTGTATTGACCGCCTCACCGGCTTTGAGATTTGCCAGCGGAGTCGGTCCTGTCACGCCGTCATATACAAAATATGTCATACGTCCGGTAAAACAGATCAAAAGAAAGCATCGTGCCGCAAGGGCCGGATTCATAAAGTTCTGTCCCAGCCCGCCGAATAACTGCTTTACCACAATGATTGCAAATACAGCTCCTACAACTCCCATCCACAGGGGAAGTGTGGGCGGAAGATTCAAGGCGAGTAAAAGTCCTGTAACAACTGCGCTGAAATCATTGATTGTAACCGGCTTGTGCATTAATAACTCATAGATCAATTCTGACAACACGGCCGCCACTGTTGTGACTATAACAAGACACCATGCATTTTCATGACGAAAATTCCAGATTCCGAAAAAAGTAGCAGGCAGAAGCCCGATCACTACCATGAGCATAATATTGCTGCTATTGACTTTATCGCGGATATGCGGCGAAGATGATACATTATATTTTTTGTTCAATTTTCTCTCACCTCTCTTACTTTTTCCTTTTGTTTGCCAGCGCGCTTTTGCGCATAGAGCCGATCGCCTGTTTCAGAGGGCGTTTGGCCGGGCAGACATAACTGCAGGAACCGCATTCCACGCATTCCAGACCGTTCATTGTTACAAATATATCCTCATCATGCCGCTGAGCGTAATCTGCCAGTCTGGACGGGATGAGTCTGCTTGGACAGACTTCAACACATCTGCCGCAGTTGATGCATGCTGTCTCAGGACTTTTTGCAACTACGTCTTCTTTAAAAGCCAATATGGAAGAGGAAGTTTTTGTGACAGGCGCGTCGGCAGTAACCATAGCAAATCCCATCATGGGGCCGCCTGAAATCAGTTTCTCGGGATCAGAGGAAAATCCTCCTGCGGCTTTGATCAGTTCTTCGTGGCTTGTGCCCAGAAGCACTTTGAAATTTCCCGGATTTGCCACCGCGTCTCCGCTCACTGTCACCACTCTCTCTGTAAGAGGTTTCCCCTCTACTACCGCTGTATGTATAGCGATCAGAGTCTCCACATTATCTACAATGCATCCGGCATCAGCAGGCAGCATCGAAGAATTAATTGCCCGCTTTGTCACGGCATAAATAAGCTGGCGTTCCGCGCCCTGAGGATATTTAGCAGCAAGAATCTTCACATCCATACGCGGTTCTCCGGCGATGGCCGTCCTGATCTTTTCCGCGCAGTCCCTTTTATTATCCTCTACGGCAAAATATCCTTTTGCATTCGGGAACAGTGAGAGAACAACCCGCATTCCGCTGACAAGCTCATCCGTGTATTCGAGCATTCTCCTGTAGTCAGCGGTAATATACGGTTCACATTCCGCACAGTTTGCGATGATATACTCAATCTTATCAGGTTCTTTCGGAGACAGTTTCACCCTTGTCGGAAAGCCCGCGCCTCCCATACCTACCACTCCGGCATTGCTGATCTTTTCAAGGATTTCTTCTTCGGTCATCGTATCGAGAGGCTTCACCTGCTCATACTCTGCTTCGCTGTATTCATTATCATTTTCGATTACGATACACTCCACCCTGGAACCGGTTGGATTAAAGCGGTATTCCAGACCTTTTACCGTGCCGGATACCGAAGCGTATAACGGGGCGGAAACAAAGCCGCCGGCTTCTGCGATCATCTGTCCTTTGAGAACATGATCTCCCTTTTTTACAACAGGATTGGCTGGAGCCCCTATATGCTGAGAGAGAGGATACACAAGATCGCCTTTTGGCTGGATTTCGCGAATCGCCTGATCTTTGGAAAAACGCTTTCCATCATCAGGATGGATACCGCCCTTAAATGTCAGAAGTCCCATTTTTCTCTTCCTTTCTTTTCTTTGTGGCAAGAACAAACAGCAGTATGAGGAACCGCTGTCTGAATGCACATTTTTAATAGTAATATTGTACTAAAAAATTTGTCTGAATTCCAGTATAAGAATACATTTTATGCATAAAAATACCGGAGCAGAACACATCTGCCCCGGTTATAATGCTTAAAGCAATTACTCTTCTACTGCCTCGTCTGTGTATGCAACCTCTGTCTCTTCCTCTGAGTGATCCGGCTCTAAAGCTTTCATACTCAGACTGATCTTCTTTTCCTCAACGTTGAGGTCAACGATCTTGGCCGTAATTTCCTGGCCAATCGAAAGTACATCTGACGGTTTGTCGACATGCTCCCTTGAAATCTGGGAAACATGAAGCAGCGCGTCCACACCGGGCGCAAGCTCAACAAAGGCGCCGAAATCAGTCATACGGGCAACCTTTCCTGTAACAACTGTACCCACCGCGAAGTCTTCCTCAGCATTTGCCCACGGGTTTGTCTCCGGAAATTTCAGGCTGAGAGCAATCTTGGTATCATTGATGTCTTTTACAAGAACAGTGAGCGGATCACCTACATGGAACAGTTTCTTTGGAGTATCTACTCTGCCCCATGACATCTCTGAGATGTGGAGAAGTCCGTCTACACCGCCGAGGTCGACAAAAGCACCGAAATCAGTTACATTCTTGACAACTCCATCGATTCTGTCTCCCACCTGGAGTTTTGAGAAAAGCTCTTTCTGTTTCTCAGCGCGTTCTGCCACAAGAAGTTGTCTTCTGTCGCCGATCACGCGGTTTCTTCTCGGATTGAACTCGCTGATTACAAATTCAATCTCCTGTCCTTCATATTTGCTGAGATCTTTTTCATAAGAATCTGATACAAGGCTTGCCGGAATGAATACTCTCACTTCATCGACAGTTGCACAGATACCGCCGCCAAGAATCTGAGTAACCGTAGCCTTAAGAACTTCCTTGTTCTCGTATGCTTCACGCAGTCTCTCGTTTCCTTTTTCAGCGGCAAGTCTCTTATATGTAAGAAGAACCTGACCTTCTCCGTCATTTACTTTCAGAACTTTAACAGTCATCTTATCGCCAACGGAAACAACAGTTGTAAGATCGAGGGACTGATCATTGGAATATTCGTTCTTCGTGATGATACCGTCTGCTTTGTAACCAATATTCAGGATGATTTCATCCGGTTTCACATCGATTACAGTACCTTCCACCACCTCGCCGTTGTGAATTGTTTTAAATGACTCGTCTAACATCTGTTCAAAAGATAATTCTGACATTATTTTGAACCTCCTCAATTATATTGTTGGGCGTGGATGCCCCTGCTGTAATACCTACTGTTTCCACTGACCCTAATTGATTCAAATCCAAATCGTCAAGTGTCTGAATATAGTACGTATTGTTACATGCTTTTTGGCAGATTTCAAATAACTTCTGGGTATTGGAACTATGTTTGTCACCAATCACTATCATAGCATCCACCGATTTCGCAATGCTTTCTGCCTCGGTCTGCCGTTCTTTTGTAGCATTGCAAATTGTATTTAAAACACTTACATCATAACTCTTTTTCTTTATAATTTCAACTAAATCTTTAAATTTGTTGTAATTAAATGTCGTCTGTGAAACGACACATATCTTTTCTTTTTCAGTAAAATCAATTTTCTCAATGTCGGCCGAGCACTGAATCACAGCCGCGTTTTCGCCGGCCCATCCCCGAATACCGATCACTTCGGGATGGTCGGGATTTCCAATAATAAGGATATATTTTCCTTGTGCGCTCTCCTTCTGCACAATATTGTGTATCTTTTTTACAAACGGACAGGTGGCGTCTACGATGCGGATTCCTTTTTTCTCCAGCTCGTCATGGATTCTCTTTTCCACGCCGTGCGATCGGATGATCACAGTTCCCTCGCTGACGGAATCAAGCGCTTCTTCTGTCCGAAGCACTTTCACTCCTCTGCTTTCCAGATCTTTGACAACCTCTTCGTTGTGTATGATCGGACCATAAGTGTAGATCGGGCCTTCACAGTCTCCGATCTGTTCGTAGACCGTGTCAACCGCGCGTTTTACTCCGAAACAGAATCCGGCTGTTTTTGCTTTGATTATCTCCATAATACATCACTCCTGTCGGCAGTAACCGCAGATCGCGGATACAACCTCGGGAATTGTCATATCGGAACTGTCAATGAGAATCGCATCCTTGGCTTTTTTCAGAGGAGCAATCTCTCTTGTCATATCCCGCTCATCCCGTTCTTTAATATCCTGCGCGATCTGATTGAGATCACAGTTCGCGCCTTTTTCTTTAAGTTCCTCATATCTGCGCTTCGCTCTCGTCTCCACGCTCGCTGTCAGGTAGATTTTTACATCTGCATCCGGCAGAATGTGGGTGCCAATATCACGGCCATCCATGATCACATCCCCCTCTCTTGCGAGGGATCGCTGAAGTTCAAGAAGCTTCTCGCGGACTGCCGGTATAGCGGAAGTTTTGGATGCCATATTTCCGACGTCTTCTGTGCGGAGCCTGTCTGTAACGTTCTTTCCATTCAGATAGATCTGCTGTGCGCCGTCCTCATATCTGATGGATACATCGGCGTCCTGACACGCCCGGGCGATGTCGGCGCTGTTTTCAGGATCGACTCCTTTGTCGAGAAAATGTATGGCAAGCCCCCGGTACATTGCTCCGGTATCTACATATATATATCCCTTTTCTTTTGCTACGAGTTTTGCGATAGTACTTTTTCCGGCTCCTGCCGGCCCGTCAATCGCTACGTTATATCCCATCTCTGTTCCTCCCGGTAAATTCAACATTCAACTCATATAGTATACCCTGATATAACAGAATGAACAAGAACTTTTCTCTCACGCGTTTAATCCGGCAAGATACCCGGTACTCCAGGCGATCTGTAGATTATATCCCCCGGTCATTGCGTCAAGATCGAGCACTTCCCCCGCGAAATAGAGATCTTTTACAAGCTTTGACTCCATTGTTCCGGGGTCAACCTCTTTTACCGAGACCCCGCCCTTTGTTATGATTGCTTCTTTATAGCCGCGCAGTCCGGTCAGTGTCATCGAGAAATCTTTGATCAGGCGGACAAATTTCAGCCGTTCCTCTTTTGTGATTTCGTTGACTTTCTTATGTTCCGGTATACCTGAGAGCTCCACCATTATCGGGCGCAGCTTTGCCGGAAACAGACTGTCCAGAGCGTTTTTGAACTGACGGTTGTGACTGGCCTCAAATTCCCTTAAGACGCGTCTGTCAAGCTGCTCTTTTGTGAGAGCGGGTTTCAGGTCGATATGAAGTACGAGTTCCTTCTCACGAAGTTTTCTTCCGACCACACTGCTGGCACTTAAGATAACGGGACCGGTCACTCCGTAGTGAGTAAACAGCATTTCTCCAAATTCCCGGTACAGCTTCTTTTTTCCGTCAGTGATCTGTATTTCGATATTTCGCAGTGAAAGCCCCATCAGTTCACCGGCATACCACTCTCTTACTGCCATAGGCACAAGCGAAGGGAAAAGTTCTGTTACTTTGTGTCCGCATCGCTTGGCAAAGCGGTATCCGTCTCCTGTTGAGCCTGTAGCCGGATAAGAGATTCCGCCTGTTGCTACGATCACGGAATCGCCGTGTATTTTTCTGCCGGAAGAAAGCATGATTCCACGGGCAGCCGGGCGTTCCAGACTGCCGGAACGATTCTCTTCGACTATCAGTTCCTTCACTTCGGCATTCAGATTGATCTTTACTCTAAGGCGCTCCAGCTCATCTTTCATCGCCCGAATCACATCGGAAGAGTGATCGGATACAGGAAACACCCGTCCTCCCCGTTCCACTTTCGTTTTTACTCCCAGTTCCTCAAAAAAGTCGATTGTCTGCTCGTTAGTAAAGCTGTAAAATGCGCTGTAGAGAAACTTCGGATTGCTGATGACCGCAGGAAAAAGATCTTCCAGATCAGCGGCGTTGGTGATGTTGCATCTGCCCTTCCCCGTGATAAAAAGTTTTCTTCCAAGCCTGTCGTTTTTCTCAAACAGTTCTACCTGGCTGCCGGATCGCGCGGCTGATATGGCGGCCATCATCCCGGCGGCTCCTCCTCCCGCAATCAATACTTTACTCATTGTCTCCTCCGCTTTCTCCCCGGGACTTTTTTGTATCCTGGGGAAATGACGTACTTACCGGATTCAGTTCGTCTCCACTGTACACCTGGTACTCTCCCCATATTTTCTCCAATGTCTCAAGAGTTGCGACCACCTCGCCCTGCTTTTTCATACAGAGGGCGACAATCAGTGCGTTGATTACACTTAACGGCGCCACAAGAGAGTCGACGATAGATGCCATGTCGCTTCTCGCAATCAGATTACAAGAGGAGTACAGATTCATAGGGGAGTGTATACTGTCTGTAAGGGTGATTACTTTGGCTTTTCTGTTACTTGCGAATTCCAGCGCTTTTAACGTACGCATGGAATACCTTGGAAAACTGATTCCGATGATCACATCTTCCCCTCCGATCCGAATGAGCTGCTCAAAGATCTCACTGGAACTGTTTGTCGTAACCGGAGTTACGTTGTCGCATACCAGATTCAGATAAAAACTGAAAAAAGATGCCAGAGGGGCGCAGCTCCTGATTCCGATCACATAGATCTTGCGTGCGTTCAGAATCGTATCAATGGCAAGATTGAAGGCATTGTGGTCAATGGCGCCGAGTGTCTGCTTGATCTTGTCAATATCAGAATGGAGCACAGTTTCCAGAATTTCGCTCTGGCTGATTCTGCCGTATGTGACTTCCATTCTCTGGATCGAGTTCAGTTTATTGCGCACCAGCTCCTCCAGGGCTTTCTGGAATCCCGGATACCCCTTGTAGCCAAGCTGAATGGCAAAACGGACTACAGTGGATTCACTGACGCCCACAGTCTCTCCCAGTCTCGCGGCAGTTAAAAAAACCGCTTTGTCATAATTCTGACGGACATAATCAGCCAGTCTGCGCTGCCCTTTGCTCATCTTACTGTATCTCTCTTCTATGCGAATAATTAATTCATTTGTTGTAGTTTCTGCTGCTTCAATCATTTACTTTCTATTCCTTGCTTTTTATTCCTTCACTATAATCAAACCAAAACCCGGCTGCTTTCAGACAGGCCTTGTGCAGTCCTTAAGCCAAACTTTTTCTTCGGGGCTGAGATAGGGGGATACCGTCTCATAAACCTTCCGGTGATATGCGTTTAACATCCTGCGCTCTTCTTCTGTCATTCTTTCCGGAATGATGGCATCCAGATCGATCGGCACATAGGTGAGCGGCTCAAAATGCATAAACTGTCCATATTCATTTTCTTCATCTTCACAGACAAGAAGCTCATTCTCGATGCGTATTCCGTGGGAACCTTCAATATAAATCCCGGGTTCATCCGTTATCACCATGTTCTTTTCCAGCACAGGCGCAGGAGATTTTCCTTCTCGCCAGCGAAAAGTAATGGGCGGTTCGTGAACATTCATAAGATACCCCACGCCATGTCCCGTGCCGTGGTTGAAATTCACCTTTTCCTTCCAGAAAACCTCTCTGGCGATACAGTCCAGATTTGCCCCGCTGCATCCATGTAAAAATACAGCATTCATCAGGCGCAGCATCGCCCGCGTCACGAGAGTGAAGTCTTCTTTCTCCCGGAGCGCTATCTCGCCGAGGGCAACTGTTCGGGTTATGTCTGTAGAACCTTCCATGTAGTGCCCTCCCGTATCGGTCAGGAGCATTTTTCCCTTTGCGAGCGTGGCATTGCTTTTAGCAGTCGCACTGTAATGTACGATCGCTCCGTGTGCTCCGAATGCGCTGATCGGCTCAAAACTAGGTCCCAGATACCCCTGCTGTTTAGCCCGTAACGATTCCAGCTTCTCAGAGGCGGATGATTCTGTGACATAAGCCTGCTGTGTCTCTTCAGTGATCTCCGGCCCTTCTGAATGTGCGGCAGCGTTTTTGAGCCAATACATAAATTTTGTGTGAGCGACAGAATCCTTTAAATGGGCCTGACGTATATTGGAGACCTCAATATCATTTTTCCGGGATTTCATAAGGATCTCAGGATTCTCCAGTTCGATAATCTTCACATTTTCCGGAATGCTCCGATACAGAGTATAGTTAATGCGCCCGGGATCAAGCATTATTTCTCTGTCGCGGGAGAGAGTCTGTATTTTATCATAAATGCTTTCATACGGGTACAGTTCTATTCCGTCACTTCTTAACAGTTTTATCAGCTCTCCTGAAAACTTTGTCTGATCCGCAAACAGTTCAACTCTGTCTTCATACAAAATCACATAAGATAATACAAGGGGACAGTAGGCAATATCATTTCCGCGGATATTCAAAAGCCATGCGATATCATCCAGACTTGACAGAATATGCATATTGGCAGAGGCGTCCCTCATCTCTTTTCGGACTCTTTCTAATTTAGACGCAGTGCTCTCCCCGGAATATTTCTCCTCCAGAAAAAAAGCTTTCTCTTTTGGAAGTTTCGGGCGTTCCTTCCAGATTCTTCCGATCAGATCGGCATCGTAGCGGATGCTGCCATTTCTCTTTTGGGCAATATTTTCCCAGGTTTTCCCATCGGTTATGCCCGAGGTCTTCCCGTCAAACCCGATTATACCTCCGGTTTTGAGTTCGTTTTCCAGAAATGAAATGACGTCGGGAATACCAGGTTCTCCACATTTGTAAAGGGTGATACCGCTGCCGGCCAGTTCTGCTTCGGCCTGCAGGAAATATCGGCCGTCCGTCCACAGACCGGCCTTCTCATCTGTGATAACAGCCGTGCCGGCCGAGCCGGTAAATCCGGTTATAAACTCCCGGCATTTGAAATATTCTCCTACATATTCACTCTGATGGTAATCAGAAGAAGGTACAATATAAATATCGATTTTTTCCCGCTTCATCTCAAGCCGAAGCGCCTTAAGGCGTTCAGATATTTCCATACTCGATTCCTCCTGCTTCATTTTCTTATGATACCACTAAAAAGTCGAGAGTACAAATAAAACAGGGCTGATATTAACAGAATCAGCCCTGCCGTTTTTTTTATGTAGGATATATACTCTTTTCTCTGAAGGAAGCAGTAAGATCCTTTTGGGATAGTTACTTCCGATTTCGGTATTGTACCGGTGTTATATTGTACATCTTCTTAAATACTCTGTTGAAATGCTCTACGTTCTGGTATCCCACAGATTCCGCGATACTTTCTACTGTGGCGCTGCTTCCTTTAAGCATCGCCCGCGCTTTTTTCATGCGGATCTTCTTTAAGATGTCCCCAAAGGTCATTCCCGACTTCTCTTTGATATACTTTGAGAGGTACGGTTTTGAGAGGTAGAATTTCTCAGCGAGATCATCAAGAGTTACATCTTTGTAATTTGCATAGATATAGTTTGTGATCTCAAGAAGTCTGGCGTCCTTGCCCATCTGAGTCTCGGCAATCTCTTTTATCTTATTTACTGCAACTACGAGCGCTTCGATGGATGCTTTGATAATATCCGCATCAATACCTACGCCCCAGTAGCGCTTTTTATTGCATATGACTCCCACATAGGCAACTGCTCTGGAGGAAGAACCTTTTGTCAGGGAATGTTCCTCGTAGGCTGAGAGTTCATAGCTGATGTCAAAGTAGTGCTTGATTGCGTTGCTGACAGCATCCAGGCGGCCGTTTCCGACACCTGTGATCTGGTAATCTTTGTTGTTATGATGGATCGTCGCTTCGGCGATGATGCCGTTCTCCTGTTTGAAATGGCACTCATCCACCGCAAATATCGGTTTTGCGGTAATATAGTTATCCTCAAAGATCCGGTATACCCAGTCAGGGGTAAGTTCTTTATGGGCTTTGTCGGACACATCTTTAACCAGGTATCCGACCTCCTCTTTCATCTTGTCAGGAAGACTGATGCCAAAGCTCTGTTTCAGAATATAGTTTACGCCGCCTTTTCCTGACTGACTGTTAATGCGGATAACATCCGAATCATATCTCCTTCCAACATCCTGAGGATCGATAGGCAGATACGGTACACTCCATGTAGACAAATTGTGCTCTTCTCTCCATGCCATGCCTTTTGCGATAGCGTCCTGATGTGATCCGGAGAAGGCAGTAAATACAAGATCTCCGGCATATGGCTGGCGGGGAGAGACTTTCATCCCTGTTACCCTCTCATATACTTCGCAAATATCGCTCATATTGGAGAAGTCGAGTTTAGGATCAACTCCCTGTGAGAACATGTTCATGGCAAGGGTGATAATGTCCACATTACCGGTGCGCTCTCCGTTTCCAAACAGAGTTCCCTCAATACGGTCCGCCCCGGCGAGAATCCCCAGCTCAGCATCGCTGATACCGGAACCGCGGTCATTGTGGGGATGGAGAGAAAGGATCACATTTTCTCTGTTAAGAAGATGTTTGTCAAAAAACTCAACCTGACTCGCAAATACATGAGGCATTGCGTTTTCTACCGTAGTCGGAAGATTGATAATCGCCTTATTTTCCTCTGTGGGCTTCCAAACGTCAAGTACCGCGTTGCACACTTCCAGAGCGTAGTCAACCTCTGTTCCCTGGAAACTTTCCGGGCTGTACTCAAATGTAAAATTGCCGCTGGTCTCTCCGGCAAGTTTCTTGAGAAGTCTTGCCCCGTCAACTGCGATCTGCTTGATCTCATCTTTGTTTTTTCTGAACACCTGCTCTCTCTGAGCGACAGAAGTGGAATTATACACATGTATAATCGCGTGAGGAGCTCCCTTTACCGCCTCAAAGGTTCTCTTAATAATATGTTCCCGCGCCTGAGTCAGTACCTGAATCGTCACATCATCAGGAATCATATTTTGTTCGATCAGTGTGCGAAGAAACTGATACTCTGTCTCCGAGGCCGCCGGAAAACCGACTTCAATTACTTTAAACCCCACATCTACAAGCATCTGGAAGAATTCCAGTTTTTCCTCCAGGCTCATAGGCTCGATCAGCGCCTGATTGCCGTCCCGAAGATCAACGCTGCACCAGATTGGCGCTTTGTCAATGGAATCCTTTTTCACCCAGTCGTAACATGGTTCCGGCGGCATAAAATAACTCTTTTCATATTTCTTCCAATTCTCCATTTTCTGTACATCTCCTTATATTTCATCAATATGATTGTTTTATTTTATTCTTACTAATACTAACATATGATAGAGTCATATTCCAGTGGTAAATTTAATCACTTTTATTGATGTATTTTAATCTATCGCTGCATAAAGAACATATCTCTGATATAATCCAGGCATATTTTGCATGTTCTTTTTTTCACCGACTCTCCCGAGACAAGCGCATAGGTCACCGCCCGGCTTCCGTTTACTGTATAGATCAGGCTGCCGAGAACTTCTCCTTTCTGTACCGGCGCGGCAAGATCTTCTTTTAGTTCTGCCGTTCGTTCAACTTTATCATTCCGGCTCATCAGCACCTGGGTGGAATCACCTCTGGTCAATACCGGAATTTTTACGCCTTTGTCTGACGGGTATCCGTTTACATATCCGTTTTCAATTATGATTTCCAGGTCAGGCTCTTCCGGGATGATTGTCTGATATGTATAGTTTTCTATCCCATAAGTCATCAGTTTTCTTGTATCCGCCCATTTATATCCTTTATTATTCGGCCATCCGCATGCCAGAAGAGCCACGATAAAAGTGCGGCCTTCGCTTGTGAGCGCACCTACATAACAATATCCGGCATCTGCGGTAAATCCGGTCTTTCCGGTAAGAGCTCCCTCCATCATTTTAAGAAAGGCATTGTGGTTTGTGCAGGAATATGCTTTTGTGCCGCTGCAGTCTGAAAAGGAATGGGAATCTGCGCGTGTGATCTCAAGAAATGTATCCTTTTCCGGAGATTCCATAATGCAGTAGCGCATGATGAGCGCCAGATCTGCTGCGGTAGTGTGATGGATCCCGGTATCATCCTTGGCGTCCAGTCCGTTCGGAGTTATGAAATATGTAGAAGTACACCCCAGATCATTTGCTTTCTCATTCATCAGCAGGGCGAATGCACTGACGCTTCCGCTGATATGTTCGGCGATAGCCACTGCCGAGTCGTTGTGGGATTCCAGCATCAGAGAATAGAGAAGATCATTGAGGCAGAACTCATCTCCGGCCTGCATTCCAAGCTTTACCTCAGGCTGTGACTGCGCGTTTTCACTTGCGGTCACTTTATCGGTGCGGTTTCCATTTTCAAGAGCCAGAATACACGTCATGATCTTTGTTGTGCTCGCCATCGGAGCCTCTTCATTTCCGTTTTTTGCAAATAAAATACGCCCGGTAGCGGCGTCCATAAGAACCGCGCAGCGGGCGTACAGTTGTGATGGGCTTATCTGTGAATTTTCCGCCGCTTTCACGGCAAAACATGATGTAATAAAGAGGGAAATACTTAACACGGCGGCAAAAACAGCCGCTCCCGTTTTTCTTATAATCCAAAGATCACTCATACAAATGCCCCGGAGGTTTCTTTATCATTAGAGTATATGACCTTCTCGGGAAAAATAGAAGCAGATTAAATATCAAGGGTCAGCTGCGCTTCGTCTTCTGCTTCTTCCTTAAAGTGCTCGATCTGTTCCTGATCAAGAGCGGGCATATCATCTAAAGACTGCAGACTGAATCTGCGAAGAAACTCTTCTGTTGTTCCAAACAGCAAAGGGCGGCCGGGCGCTTCCAATCGTCCGGTCTCCTCAATCAGGCCGTATTCTACCAGTTTATTGACTGCATGATCAGACTTTACGCCCCGGATCTTTTCGATCTCCAGCTTTGTCACCGGCTGCTTGTAAGCCACAATTGACAGAGTTTCCAGGAGAACATCCGTAAGCGTATATCGGCGGGGCTGCTTTGCCACCCGGACCAGATACTCATACATCTCCTTTTTCGTACAGAACTGAAATGAGTTGTCAAGTTCGATGATACGAATTCCCCGGTCTTCTTCTTCATACCGGTCCATCATATTATGTATCATCTTTTTCGTCGTCTCCTCATCGTGACCGATGGCATCAGCGATTCTGGAAAGTTCCACCGACTCTCCCATTGTAAACAAAATGGCCTCCACGGCCGCCTGAACCTTCTCAATCTCCATCCAAATCCCCAGTCCTTTCAATCAGTATCTCTCCACAGGTATGATCCTGCTTTACATGGATCTCCCCAAGTTTCATCATTTCAAGAATCGCCAGAAATGTTACGACCACATGCATCCTGCTGTGCTGCTTCCTGAGAAGCTGTCGAAAACTGAAGTTTCTGTGATCCCGCAGATATGTATGAATATAAATAAATTTGTCGCTAAGGGATACCTCTTCCTTCTCAATTTTCCCGAACTTGCTTCTGACAGGATCAATCTTCTCCGTCTGGCGTTTCATCACTTCCTGAAAAACAGCATTTAGTTTTTCAAGTGTGAGCTCGCTTAGAAGCTGATCTAAATTTACCGGCTCCACATACTCTTCTACCTCCTCCGGAATGGTCGGAGATTTGTACATAATCCTATCCGAGTCATTCTCCCGGTCTTTAAGTTCACAGGCGATATATTTGTACATCTTATACTGAAGAAGCTGCTCCACCAGTTCCCGGCGGGGATCTTCCTCCTCACCTTCCTCGTTTACTTCTTTTGGAAGCAGCATCCGGCATTTAATATCGAGAAGCGTCGCAGCCATGACAAGAAATTCACTCATGACATTTAAATCTTCCCGCTGCATGTTGCGGATATATTCCATGTATTGATTTGTGATCTCCACAATCGGAATATCATAGATGTCTATTTTACTTTTATCAATCAGATGAAGCAGAAGGTCAAGAGGGCCTTCAAATACTTCCAGTTTTACAGGAATTCCCATATGTTCTCCCTAAACGTAATTTCAAAATACACCGATATTATATTATAAGGGAATTTCCGCTCTTTTACAATGATTTTTTCAGATGTATGACGATCAGCTCCGGCATATTAAAGAGACGGATATTAATTGTATGCGTTCCCAGCCCTCGGCTGACGATTACGGTCTGATTTCCTTTTCGAGTCATCTCGCCGGAATATTTGGGGAAAAAGAACCCCTGAGGAGTGACAATCCCTCCGATTCCAGGCATCCGTACCAGACCTCCGTGCAGATGTCCCGAAAGGATCAGGTCAGCGCCCCAGTCCAGATATGCATCCATATAAGCCGGATTGTGGGCCATCAGGATCTCATAATAATCAGAAACAGTACCCCTGGGCTTTGTAAGGCAGTTTTCAAGCGTCCGGGCTGTGACGGATGATTTCCTGAACTTTTTATAGGTAGTTATGGGAAGCTCCAATCCGGATAACAGAAGTTTCTGCTTCTTACAGATAATGGAGACGGTATCATTTTCCAGGAATGTAACACCCGCTTCTTCCAGTTTCTTCTTATAATTCTGATATGTGTTCCCATAGTGTTCCGGATCATCCTTAAGCCTCGCCTCATGATTACCGAGAGCATAGTAAACCGGGGCAATGGCTGGAAGCCGGCTGACAAAATCAGCAGTCGCGGCATGATCTGCGCTCCCCTTTCCAATCAGCATATCGCCGCCGATCAGAATCAGATCAGGCTGTGCCTTCTGCACAGCCCGAAGCAGACGGCAGTTTTCCTTCCCGTAACTTCGGCTGTGCAGATCACTGAGAAATACAACATTTATCTGTGTATCTGCTCCTTTTAATCCGGAAGATGTCACCTCATACTCTGTCACGCAAAAGCTGTGCAGTTCCCGATATATCTCAAAAATCACCGCTCCCAGGAGCAGAATGGCGATTATCATAACTCCAATTTCAGCATAGTTCATCTCTTCTGTCCTCCCGGATCATTATAATTCATCCACAGCTCAAGGACAAGAATATTATTATAGAAATACTTTTTGTATCGTATCCGTCAGATAGTCAATATAAGATGCTTTCTCCACCTCTTCAGACGCGGTAATTTCTGTGCGTCCAAGCTCATTTCCATCCAGAGTATATACGATCTGTCCGACCACATCTCCTTTGCCAACCGGCGCGGGTACCGGTTCGTTTAACTGTACTGTTCTTTCGATTCCATTGAGATTGCTTCCTTCCGTATCAAGATAGGAAAAAACGTCCGCTCTCTGTACGTCAGCAGTATCTTCTACGCCATTTTCCACTCTGACAGATGAGATTCCCTCAGTACTCTCATCCGTGTACAGCTGACATTTCCCAAAACCATAATTCAAAAGCTTCACCGCATCCGCGAAACGCTCTTTGGAATTTTCCGCTGCCATAACGACAGCGATCAGTTCAATTCCGTTTTTCTCGGCAGTTGCGGAAACGCAGAATTTCGCCTCTCCTGTGGAGCCGGTTTTCAGTCCGGTGGCGTATTCATACTGGCGCACCAGTTTATTCGTATTAGTCAGACCAAACTCTGAAGTTCCCTTATCTGTTTTGTGTGTGATATTTTCCATCCAGATCATGGAATAATCGTGTACCTGAGGATATTTCGTGATGAGTTCCCGCGACATCAGGGCAATATCTCTGGCGCTTGTCATGTGTCCTTCGGCATCCAGACCGTTACAGTTGGCAAAATTTGTGTTTTCCATACCAAGTTCCTGGGCGCGCTCATTCATTCGCCGGACAAATTCTTCTTCGTTTCCGCATATGTATTCCGCCATTGCCACGCAGGCGTCATTTGCGCTTGCCACGGCAATACACTTCAGCATAGTGTCAACAGTCTGCGTCTCCCCTGGCTCTAAAAACACCTGGGAACCTCCCATAGAAGCCGCATATTCCGAAACCGTCACCTCGTCCTCCGGAGTGATTGCCCCCTCCTCAATCGCGTCAAAGATCAATAACATCGTCATAACTTTTGTGACGCTTGCCGGAGCCCTGGCAGTATCCGCATCCTTTTCAAAAATCACCGTTCCCGTAGAAACTTCCATGAGAATCGCCGAAGGGGCGCTGATGTCAACCGGGCTTACGGTCTCTTCACTCTCCTGTTCCGGCTCATTGTCTGCCAGAGCATTGTATGGAGTACACAGACATCCTAAAAATAACACGAGCGAAAGTACAATTGCCTGAATCCGCTTCATATCCCAACCTCACCGTCAAATTATGTCTGTTACTAATATAAGCCGGCCTGATTGGAAATATGCCGGAATAAACAGTAAAAAATAAGTGCTTATTAATTGCCGGCCTGATTGACTTTTCCCATTTGTTGGCGTATATTAACCGTGGGAGTTTAAATGAATGATAAATAAGGAGGTCATGATGAAGTCTCACACTTATTATGATGTTTTAGGTGTATCAAGAGATGCGACTTTAGAAGAAATCACGACAGCGAAAAATGCATTAGCGAAGGTTTATCATCCCGATGCCAATATACATAAAGATATTGATACTACGGCTTTTATGCAGGAGATTCTGGAGGCCTACCGGACCCTGTACGATCCCGAGAAGAGGAAAGCTTATAATCTGGAAGTCTTCGGGGAAACGAAACAGCGCGTTTTCCGAACCTTTACGGTAGGACCGGAAAATGACGATGAGGAGGATCGGGTATCTTTTGTCACTTACTGGAATACGGCAAACCAGCTCCACGAAGTTCTGGGGCGCGGCGTAAGGCTGATGAAACGCGAAAATCAGCAGAAAACTCTGCCTCAGCGAATCTTTAAGAAAATCGGTAAGAACCATCGTCGCGAAGAAGATCTCAGAAACCGCCAAATCGAGCAGCTTTCCGCACAGGCGATCCAGTATATTACTGTCCTTAAGATGGCGGGCATTCCGATGAGGTACTGGACGCCGGACGCTATGAACTGGATACTGATCCGATGGAGTCAGAAACAGACAATGGATTTTCGCGCTCTGTTTGCAAGATACGATTCCTATGTGGAAGAAACGAAAACAGGCTCAGAGAAAATGCGTCTTAAATTACAGAAACGCCAGTTTGGCAACAATTTAAAAAAACTGCTCTCCTACGCGCTAGAGGCGTAGAAGGCAGTCTGAGAGGAGGGCTTCGCAGCCCTCTTTTACGTCGCGATATGTCGCGTCAAAATCCCCTGTATACCAGGGATCTGCAATATCTGCTCCCTTTCTGTCTGTAAAGTCAAGAAGCTTTGATACTTTTCTTTCAGGATCTCCGTTTCCGATGATTTTGTTAATATTTCGTATATTCCAGGAATCCATCCCGACAATATAGTCAAATAAATCGTACTCTTCTCTTCTCATCTGTCGAGCGCGGTGATCTCCACATGGAATATCCATTTCTCTGAGTTTGCGCTGTGTACCGTGATGAGGCGGATTTCCGATCTCTTCCCGGCTGGTAGCGGCGGAATCGATATAGAATGAGTCGGTAAGGCCGCTCTTGTTGACCATATTCTGAAAAACATATTGGGCCATAGTGCTGCGACAGATATTGCCGTGGCAAATAAAAAGTATTTTTATCATCTTGAATATATCCTTTCATAAGCCTACAAACCTTGATATTTCAAGCTTTTTGGCACTTTTCTTCAATTTTGCTTTTTGCCCCAAACCTACGCTTTTCTATGTAATTCTACGCAAATTCACGGGCAAATGGTGTAGTAAATGGTGTAGTAACTCTGTTCAATTTCAGCCTGATTTTCTCTGCTTAACTTGCGTACCGCTTCCCTTACACGCAGGCTTTGCCTGCGTTGTCCAGCAGTCGTCAAACACACTTGCAAGCAAGGTGTTTTCCTCGTTGTTCGCTCAAGTCGATGATTTTTGTCATCTGCTCCGCTGCCCGGTCATAGCTTGCATGGGTATAAACATTCAGCGTCACTCCCACATCAGAATGTCCCATGACATACTGCAAGGTTTTAATATCCATGCCTTTGTTTGCCATATTCGTGCAGAACGTATGCCGGAACACATGGGGCGTGATGTTTGGCAATGGCTTATCCGGGTACAGCTTTCTGTACTTTTTCATAGCCCACCGCATTTCATTCTCGATATGCAAGGCTACTTTCGGGTGACAGTCTTTATCAATCAGAATAAAGCCGCTATATCCGTCCACGATGATCTCCGTTTTCATTTTCCGGCGATTGGCAAGAATATTTTTCAGACTTTGATAGACTTCCTCTGTCATGGGGATAAAACGGCAGCCACATTCCGTCTTGGTTTTCTCAACGTAATATTTTCCGCCCCGTTCCCGGACAAGCTGGTGGTCTACCCGGATTTTCCGATTTTCAAAATTCAAATCGCTTTTAGTCAAGCCGCAAAACTCGCTGACACGCATACCCGTTCCCAACAATACGACAAATTCGTCATAATACTTGGCATAGGTCTTATCCTCCCGGATATAGCTCATCCAGATTTTCTGCTGTTCCTCTGTCATGGCAATCCGTTTCTGCGAATCGTTGGGTACAACGTCTACCAATTTGAAGTCAAAGGGATTTCTGTGGATAATGTCCTCATTGTATGCCATTTGAAAGGCTGGCTTGACAACGCCCCGGACACTGGTAATTGTGCTATATCCCTTGCCGTCATTGTGCAGCTTCATAATCCATTGCTGTGCGTCTGATACCTTAATATCCCTTATCTGCCGATAGCCGAAATCTTCTTTCTTAATCAGATTCAGCACAAAATTGTAACCGACTTTCGTGTTGTAGCGCACGCCCTGTTTCAAACTGATATACCGCTCCAAAAGGGCAATCACGGTAATTGCTCCGGCGGCATAGTCAATCCCCTCATCAAGCTGCTTCTGAATTGCTTTTTCCTTTTCCCGCAGTTCTTTCAAATCAGAGGAATAAACGGTCTGCCGCTTTCCGCGAATATCTGTGTACCGATATTGATAAATCAGGTCTTTTCTCTGGCTCTCTCCTGTCCGCAGGATTCTTCCTTTATGGTCTTTGCGTTTCTCGGACATTGTCAAACTCCTTTCCGTGATGGAAAGAGCCTTGATATGACACATTCATTGTATCATATCAAAACCGCATTTTACATCACTTATTTGCAAAAGATAGTGTTAGATGGAATACGCCTGTTCGATATACTGGTCAAACAGGCGTCGCTTTATCAATCGCTTATTTCCTACCCACAAAACAAACCGACAATTTTCATCGTTAGTTATGTCCCGCAGTTTATTTACTCCAATCCCGGAATAGGCTGCCGCTTCTTCCAGACTAAGATTACTCTTTTCCCAAATAGGGATTTCTTTCATAGGCATTTACCTCCATAAACTGACGTTGTCGCGGCAGTCGCCAAATGGATATGCAAGCATATCCGCTTGGCTCGTTGCCCACGCAAATGAAATATGCCCGACAAGAAAATGTCAGGCTGGTGTAGTGCGGAATATCTCAATGTCAACCAAACCGTGTCAACCGGCATAAAAGACTTTGAAAACAATCCGCAGGCTCTCTATTTTTCTGTTTTAACTTTTCTTTGATTTCTTGGTTGACATGGTTGACAAAGAGGAGAAATGCCCCAAATATCAGGCTTTTTCCTGTCAACCGAAGCGTCAACCAAACTGTCAACCGGGAGCTTTTTCAAAAGGGCAGCTCCATCTGCCGGGCTTCTTCCTCCGTGATCTCCTGAAAACCATCCTCATCCGTTGGGGGCTGGTTGACACGCTCCCAACCCTTTTGGGAACCGTACTTCTTATACCGCTTGGGGCTTTTGTAAGCCGTCCAGCCCTGTATGCTGCCGTTTGCAATGCCGGCGTTCATGATCTCGCAGATCGCCCGTGTTTCCCATTCTGCCGGGGGATTGCAGTTCCCTAACGCTTCCTCATAAAGCTGCTTGGAGCATACCCGCTCACCGGTGTAGTCCTCCAAATAGGCGTAGATCATACCGGCCTGCGTATCCTCCTGCATAAAATCCTGCTGGTGGGCTTTCAGATAAGCGTTCATCTCAGCGCTGAAAGACAGCTTGTATCTGCCGCTGCGGTAGATCGTCATGGCTTCCGCCCATATCTGGTCGATATACGCCCTCGACGCCGTTTCATCGTCCAGTATGTGAACCTCCGCCCGTTCCGGGTACACGGTCACGGGGATAAAGCGCCGGTTGCCGGTGCGGTCACGGGGCAGAAAGTCCTGCCGGTTGGTGGTTCCTCCAAACACGCATTGTCGGAGCCGGTCTGCCGGATGGGTTTCATACGGCACTTTGTAGGTTTCCTTTTGGCGGCTTAGAAAGGACTTGATCTCCTCAATGCTTCTGGCGTTGGCGGTGGCGATCATCTCCGACATTTCCATAATCCAATGCCCTTGCAGCTTCCGATATACGTTTTCATCGTCCAGCTTCTTCAAATCATCGGAAAACCAATCATCCTTAACTGCCAGCAGCCGGAAAAAGGTGGATTTCCCGGCTCCCTGACCGCCTACCAGACAAAGCATGACCTCAAACTTGCTCCCCGGCTTAAATACCCGCCGGATTGCTCCCATCATAAACAGTTTCAAGGCTTCAAAGGTGTAATCGTCCGCATCGGCTCCCAGAAAGTGGTGCAGGCAAAAGCGAATACGCTCTGTCCCGTCCCATTGCAAGCTGTTCAGATAGTCCCGGACTGGGTGGTAGCGGTTCTCGTTGGCTACGATCTGGATGGCGTTCTCCACTTTTTTCTCGCTGGTCAACCCATAGTGTTCTTCCAGATACAGAAGCAGATACTTCATATCCATATCGGTCAGTGTGTCACTGGTTCGCTCCCAGCCCAACGGCTTTACAATGTCCACTCGTTCCGATAAGAGGTTCAGCCTGATCGCCCCACGCAGCAGCGGGTCACGCTGGAACACCGTCAGGCAGTTTTTGATGCTGTTCTTCACGCCGCCTTTCTGCGTCTCCTCCAGCATCTCCCGGATTTCTTCCTGTGTCTGCGCCGGTTCCATCCAGTCCATTGTCCGCATGACCGCTTCCTGTGCTGCTGGCGGCAAGCTCTGAAATTCGTCGTTCAATCTCAATCACCCTCTTTCCCTGTTCGGCAATCAGCGCCGCTTTTTCTTTCATCTTTCCAAACAACAAAATATCCAATAGATATTCCACATAATCAATTCTCTGCAACGCTTCCACAAAAAGAGGATGCCAGACGGCATCCTGCGGCTGTGGGGCGTATTCGGTTTTCCAGCGTTCCAACAGGTGCAGATAATCGCACAATACCCGGAAACAATGCTGTTCAGCTTCCCTAAATCTTTGGTCGGCTGTCTTTTGGCGGGGCGGTGATCTGCGCCGCTTCCTGTCGGCGGGTTTTATATCGTCATAGGGAATTGAAAAATCCTCCGCAAGCCTGACAGCGGCTTCCCGTTTTCCCAAACCATGCAGCGAAGCGGCAAAGTCGATCACATCCCCGGAAGCGCCGCAGCCGAAACAGTAATAGCGGCTGTCCACTTTCATGCTCGGCGTCCGGTCATTATGGAACGGACAGCAGGCCATACCGTTTCTTCCCACCCGTATTCCGTAGAAAGAAGCAGCCTGCCGGGTGGTGACAGACTGCTTCACCACTTCAAATACATTCAAATGCTTCCTCCCTAATTATCCAATCTCCATATCGTGTTTCTTTCTCGGCGGCTCCTGTGTCTGCCGCTGCTCCAATGCCCGGTCGACACAATGTTGTACCCGGCGCATTTTCAGCAAATCCTTCCGGAGCGGCTTGTACTGCGGGGACAGCTCGGCGTACTCTGCTTGCAGCCGGTTATATTCCCGTTTCCATGCAGGTAACGTCACCGGCTTGCCGTCCAGCCTCTCTTTCAAAATGCGGCGGGCGGTGTAAAACAGCCGCAGATCAGCGTCATGGGCTGTTTCAAATTTCTCCCGCTGCTTTTTCCACTTGATGCCGTTCAGTTGGTCATATACCGGCTTCAACCGCTTGTAATTCTCGCCCTGACGTATCAGCTCCTGCAATTCTTTCATCCGGGCTGATTTGGATTTCATAGCGCCGCTCAATGCGTCAAACTCTGCGCTGACAGCGGATAGGCGGGTTTCCAACGCTTCCAGCGACAGCAGCTTATTTTCTATCAGGTAATTGACCGCTTCCGAAAATTCTTTCAGGTTCTTGCTCTTAACTCTCTGGCTCCACGCCCCGGCGTTCCTGTCCTGATAATAGGAGATCAGCAGGTCGGCAAGGCTCGGCATCTTAGGTTTAGAAAGTTCTTCTTTGACCTCCGCAATCCAGCCGAACAGGGATTTGATTTTCTTCTTTATATCCAGCATGAGCCGGTTAGTTGCTTTGATCCAGCGGTTCAGCTCGCCTTTGTCAGTGCGGATGCCCTTTGCTTCCATCTGCCGGACAGTCGGCCCCTCGTGGACGGTGGGGATCAGGTCAAGCCCCTGCCGCACATAGGAACGGTGGTCGATGCGGACATCAAGTCCCTTTTCCGCAAACTTCTCATTCACCATCCGGCACCATGTTTCCCGCCATTCTTCCAGCGTTTCCGGGCTGCCCCAGTCGGTGGTAGGTATGGCGTTGAATATTGGTTTTCCAGCTTCATCCAGTACCCTGTTGCCCGCATCGTCAAGGACATATTCCCGGCGCTGCTTCTGTCCCCATGTGCCGTCTGGATTGAGGGGGCGCATGATCGTCATGACATGGAAATGCGGGTTTGGGATGCCGACATCCTCCTTGTCCGGGGCGTGAATGGCAAGATCGGCAATCATGCCTCGGTCTACCAGACAGCGCCGTACAAACTCTTTTGCCAGCCCGATATTTTCCTCCATTGACAGCTCATTCTGTAAAGCAATGTCAAAGCTGTATGCAAGCTGGGCTTTTGGGTGTTTTTCCACCTGTTCCACCGTATTCCACAAGATTGCCCGGTCTTGGTACTCCGGCGGGGCATGGGACGGCAAAATAATCTCGGAACAGATCACGCCGCCCTTGCGGGTGTAGTCGCTGTACTCGCCGTAGTAATCACTGTAAAGCCGTTCCCCTGCTCGATAGGCTGCGGCGGCAATAGCGCTCTGTCCGGCGCTGCGCTTAATCTGATTGACCGTCAAATGATACAGCGCCATTGTCAGTCACCGTCCTTTGGGCTGACTGGCGTCTGATTGTGCTTCTCAACGGTCAACCGTACCATGTTCTGAACCGGCTGCCATTCGGATATGCGTTCCATCAGGGAATAAAATTCCTGCTCGGTCAGTATCTTCACCTCCGGCATGACGCTTTCAATCGCCGCCCCACGGGTAATGAGCCGGTGGCTGCGCTGCTTGCGGGAGCCGCTTTCCAGATAGGCTTTCCGGTTTTCCAGACGGCGCAGCTTACGACGTTCCTGTTCCAGCTTGGCGGTGTTTTCCTCGTATTCCTTTTGTAATTCTTCCAGTGATTTATTCATGTGACAATCCCTCCTTTGCTATGGGATAAGAAAAGACCGTATGGATAACGGTCAAGTGTCGGTATTCATCTATCAGCCTTTGCGGATGTGACAAGCCGGTAACGGGTTGTCACAGACACAAAGGACACAGGGGATAGCCGCTTGAGCGGCGCAAGGGGGTGTATCCCCCTTGTACGGAGCAAAGCGACGCAGGCTCCCGAACAGCGGATTCTATCAGCGGTCAGGGGGCAGCTCCGCAGGACGCACGATACATGGTCTTTAGACTATGTATAGAAGTGCGCCCTTTCGTTCCTCAAGGGATTTCTGCCGTTTCCGGCTCCGTTTCCTTTTTCCTCACCCTTTTACGGGAACGCTTGGAAAGATACTTCGGACATTCGATCACAACTGCTCGGAAGCTCTGCTTGCAGTCATGGCAGCATTTCCGGCAAAATTCGTTATAAGTGACACGGTTTCGCTCATTTAAGAAGAAAGACAGCTCCAACCGGCGCTTCTTACTCATTCTCGGCATAACAGGCTCCTTTCCCCGTTTCTATCCGACATACGCAGACAGGCGGTTTTTGTGTAGCGTTTCGGTATCATTTTTAAGGATTTTCCCCTCTGTATGCGCATTAGAAAAGGACGGCAGTATTCCAGACAGGGGAAGATACCTTTCCCTCATTTGTCGCTTCCCGGTACGGGTTCAGTCCCCTTTGCCATCCAGTCAAAGAACGCCTTTTTGCTGACCTTAATCAGCCTGCCGCTCCGAAATGCCGGAAAACCGGGCGTGTGTACCAGCTCATAGGCGCTCACTCTGGAAATTCCCATAATACGCCGGATGTCCGCCACATCCAAAACCAGCGGCAGCTCGTCATAGTTATTCAATCTCTTGTTATCGCTCATTTTATTCCTCCCGTACTTAAAATCAGTTTCAATGCTTCCTGTTGCCGTTCTCCCCAAAAGCCGTTATCCTAAAAGCCGCATCCCTGCGGCTGCCCCATTTCTGCGGCGTATCCCTGCATTGGTGCGCTTCATGCGTCACTTCTCCTGCCGGTCATATCCCCTTTGGACGGTCATTTACTTGTCAAGGTACTGCATGGCACTAAATTACCATGTGCAATCATCATAGCGACTTCTCCTTGACAAAACAAGGCTTCTGCGATACCATGAGTGTAACGCATATTACTAAATTATAAAATTACCATAAGCAAAGGCAGGGGGATAGGATGGAAACAGGATTTGTGCGGCATGAGCCGTGTTATGACCGGATTTTGTTTGTCCTGACGTTGGACAGAAAGAAGATGAAAGAGCGGATTTTGATTGGGGAAGAATTGCAGGTGCGCTTCCGTTTACAGGGGGATAGGGATGCGGATGTGCTGTGCGACGCAACCCGTCCGCTCGGTACTTTCCTTTCGGACTTTGAGCATGACCCGGACGGGGAATGGAACCGTTTTGGGCTTGCTCCGCTGCGGGAAGCTCTGCACTCAAACCGCTGGAAGCAGCCAGCGTTGGAGCAGTCCGCCGGTGACTTCCTCCAAAAGAAATTTGACAGCGGCGATCCTTTGCGGATGTATGCGGCTTTTCGGATTTGGAATGGTTATCTTGTAACAAGGGAATATCGGGAACGGGATAAAGCCTGTGACCGCTTCATGGATAAAATGAGCCATTTTACCATGATGTTTCAGCAGAGAAGCCCTCTGCAATTTGAAAGCGATACTGGCAGGCCAGAACCATTCCATATATCCAGCCGCATTTTCGGCTCCGTACCGACAGCGGAAACACGGCTTGACCTCTGGTATCCAGACAACCGGCGCACAACGGAATGTGTTGCCGCCTATGCCACGTTTTATCCGCTGATAACCTACTATCTGAACCGCCTGAATGACTGGGGGCTGTGCTTCCGAAAGTGCAAAGTCTGCGAGCGTATTTTCCTTGCAAAAAGCCAACGGTATGAGCTGTGCGGCGATAAGTGCCGGAAGAAGCAGGCGCTTCAAAATAAGCGGGAGTTTGACGAGAGGGCAAGGGAAAACAACTATGATCTGCTCTACAAAAACGAGTGCCAGAACTGGCGCAACAAGATCAATAAGGCAAAGAAAACAACGGGCTTCCCAACTGACCGGCTGGAAGAAATGCTGACAGCGTTTGAAGCGTTCAAGAAAGAAGCACTGCAAAGGAAAAAGGCTGTCAAAGAAAAAACAGCCAGCCCGAAAGAGTTTACGGACTGGCTGTATCAGCAGAGTAATATTATTGTGGAACTGATTAATTATTAATAATCTCAATTCTGTTTGATGATGCCCCGTGCTTTTAAAATTTCAAAATTGATTGCATCTTCAATATCATTCTTTAACATACGCATATTGGGGTAAGCGCCTGCTATAATAACTTTTTCAAACAGCTTCAAAACAGAATTATTCTCTATGAGCTTTTTATCCTCGGTATCTACATGTTCCATCAGGCTTGTATAACATTTTTCCGCAATTTTAAGTTTATCATCTACGTTAATCGGATTGAAAATCACAACTTTTGAAAATCGGGAATAAATTGGCGTGCCCAAATATTTTTCTGCATCCTCTTCTGTCCTGTAATTGGTAGTACATATAATGATACATTTAGAAACATCAACAGAATAGTTTGCGTCAACAAATATACCTTCATCAAACATTTGATAAAAGGCATTATAGAACGCTGGCGAGACCTTATCAAATTCATCCAAAAGAATGACATTCGAGTTACGTCTAATAAGTTCACGAGCCAAACTATCTTCGCCATGATCTGCGCCAAATATGTACTGATAGGCACTATTAGTTTGTTGCATTGAAAACTGAATCCTGACCATATCTGTGCCTAAACAAGAACTGATGTACTTTGCTGTTTCAGTTTTTCCAATACCGGAATCACCCAGAAACAGAAGGGTAACCGGCCTCTTGCGTTCACTGCTTTTTAAGGAATAGATGGAGGCTAATGCTTGTTTCATTACATGAGGCTGTCCAATGACTGTCTCATTAAAACCATCTGCCATTTTTCGCATGTCATCAATGGTGACATCTGGATATTGTGTCCTATGTTCTGTAATGATTTCTTTATCATAATTCTTTTTAATATCCTCATAAATTTTCGTTGGAGGATTACACATCCACAAGTTTTTAATTTGGACCTTTAGGTGCCGTAGGATATTATTTGAGAATCCAAGAAGTGCCCACTCTCTAATACCACCATAATCATCAGTGTGTATTAGGAGGTTTTCCACGTTCATGGGAGGATCCTTATGATCTCCAACACCTTCGATTTTTAAATCCGTCTTATTAATGTGATTTATTACATCGGCTAAAAAATTAATGTTCTCTAAAGATTCCGTTGCTTCCTCAAAATCTTTATCTGCGCCCCAATAAATTTCTATCTTATCCATCAGACATCCAATACTCCAGCTAATACAACATCATATACTTCAATCTCTTCGGTGGTGGTACTATTATCGGAGATTGAAGCATAGTCTACACGTTTTGATATTTTTGTGGTTCCGAACTCAAATTCCTTTTGTACCTGTAAATCAGCCTTATCAATTTGGCCTACACGAATAGCATAATATGTAAGTTGCATTTTAGGCAGATCAGACATTGTATAGCTGTTTCTAAATGCGCTACGATTAAATCTCAAAATAACATCTTTGCCATCAATGGTAGATACAAATTCATAATAACCACGCCCTCTTTCTATTGCTTCTCCAACCTTAGTGATATCAATTTTCATTGCATTACCGTCATCGGTTTTAATTGGCAACTCTCCATCAATCATACTAAGAAATGGCGCAATTAACATCATATAGGAAAAAGAATTTACTTCTGGCCTAACAGTCATATTGGGAAAGATTTTAATGCCAGCACAACGTTTATTTTTAGTTCTTCTTTTATCAGCATCAAGCAGAGCAATAAAATCTGCAAGAAGCGTATTTTCAAGAATATTCTTTGCAATTCTATCAGACTTTTTAGAAAGATTTGCATTAACGCCAGCTTCTACATTGATTGTCGCACCACTTAAAAAACTAAAAACTTTAGAAAGACCGTTTTTTTCTGTTCCTATACTGGCATCCGCACCTGCATTCCCTTCAATGTCAGAATTAACTTCGGTTATGAACTCCGTAGTTTTTTTCAGTTCGCCTCCAGCAATAATCTGCATAAAATCTGCAACAAATGATTCATCAAAATATATAATTTTCAAAAAGTTCTTATTTTCCATTGTATGCGTTCCTTATTATCTATATGTTTCCAAAGGAATTTCCCATTATCAGCTTTTCAGCGAGAATCTAGATTAAATATCCTCGCTCAATTCCGTCTGCAATTTTCCCATGCCAATCAGTTTCAAGATACTCCCGAACTGTAGTAAATAAATGCCAAACGACATCCACATAAATTGGATTTGCAACATACCCTTCAAGATACCGAAATTCTCTATCTGTATTCTTCTGTTTGCGCAAAATATATATCTGATCCACTTTATATTTTTTTAGGTTCACAGCTTCTGTCAATTTCAAACGCTCTGCAACAACAATATACATTGCATTGGGATTGCGACTCTTTAATTGTTCTCCCGCTGTAGAAGCCCCCTCTAACATAGTTTTATCTAGATAAGTTTTACATTCGATAGCTACAGCCGGCATATCAAAGCTCACATTATCAACTGAATCCATTCCTGCACATTGAAATTGTGCATTTATTGTAGAACCAATTACAAAATCGTGATCTTTCTTTTCAACAAAAGTATTTGGTGAAGTAACCATGCTTATGTAATTGGCGCTTCTGAAAAAAATGTCTTTGAAAGCATGAGATTTTCCTATAAGCGCATGCTCTGAGTAGTCCTTTGTCAAATCTTTAAATAGAAAATACATAAATTCTTCGAGAGCGGAAGAGTGCAAATTAGATCGTGAATCAAAATGTTCTGCATAATGCTGCTGATCTAAAAAATCCTTGTATTCGTTAAACAATCTGACTCTCTCAGTTATTATAGATTCATCAGTTTCTCGACATACTCGTATAGGCCCACTGATTGCTAAATTAGCCGCTTTCCATTCTTCATATTTTAGTCTTATTTCAGCAAGATATTGTTTTGATAATTCATCTCTATATTTCGTAAGATGGTTTTCTTTTTGTAAGATATTGTCTCCATGTACATATACACTCATTTTTATCTTTCCTCATTATTCCACTTTATTTGCTTCAATATATTTTCCGCAATCGCTTTTGCCATCAAAGGCGGAACGGCATTACCAATTTGACTATATTGGCAAAGATAAGCTTCTCCTGTTCTTCCTTCTTTCATTAACAGTTTTTTGCTTACTACAGTCGGTTTTCCTAAAAACACATATCTGTCTGGAAACGACTGTATTCTTGCGCCCTCTCTCGCCGTAAAATTCCTATTCTTGTACGGATGAACAAAATTTCCATAAAATGTAGCAGTTATTGTATGACAAATTCTATCCGGATGCATTCTTCGGTTGTTTTGGTCATATGGAGAATTGGATACTTCTCCATTACCATTTCTTTTTCTTTGCTTTAACCTATCGTCTGTAATATCAGAAACTGATTGCCCCCATGTCATCGCAGCAAACCTGTCCACCAATCTCTTGGTATGCTTCATAGCTAAGTGATTATGGAGGCTTGTTGTTCCTTCTCTACACCATTTTTGATAATCATTCTCTGCCGATTTAGTATAATCCATAATTTCAGCCCCTTCTCTGGCTTCAATATCTGGCAAATCAGATATTGCTTCCCAAAGAGTTGGACATTTTTTTAATCCACCTTCACTTATATCAAAGATTGTCATTTGTCCATCAGAACCATCTTTTACATAGTGCGTTTTCTTCGGGAACGGATACTTCAACTTCTTTTTTGATGCTATTAAAACAAAACGCTGTCTCATCTGTGGAACTCCATAGTCACTTGCAGTTAAAATAGTGTGTTCAACATAGTAGCCAAGTTTTTCAAACTCAGCTTTGATTATATCTACAACTTTTTCACCATTTTTTGTTTTTGCTTTTACAATATTGGGAACATTTTCCATTACCAATATTGGAGGATTAAAAATTCGTGCCATTCTAACAAATTCTGTAAACAAAGAATTTCGTGGATCTTTAGGATCTCCTGCATTTTTAACACACACCGAAAATCCTTGACAAGGCGGACCACCGATAATAATATCGGGTTTTTCCCTAAGTCTTGAAATCAAATATGACTCATTAAAGGATTCGATATCACCAAGCATCATCACAGCATTAGGATGATTATATGAAAAAGTATCCGCTGCCCACTTATCGTGTTCTATTGCACCAATAATATCGCATCCTGCCATTTCGAAGCCAAGACTAAATCCTCCAGCCCCCGAAAATACATCAAACACTTTTGGTTTTCCCATATATTACTCCTGTATATTATCCGTAAATTCTAGAATATCATCAACCCCACATTTTAAAGCTGTGCAAATTTTTTCAATGCTTTCTATTGAAATGTATTCATCACGCTTGAGGCGAGTAATAATATTGGCACTAATTCCAGCCATCTTTTTTAACTGAACGTTCGTAATTTTCCTATCAATCATTATATGAAAAAGTTTGTCATAACAAACTGCCATACTGCACCTCCTGCTTTAGGGTTATTGTTATTTATAATATCACGAAAACGTGATTTTTTCAATTCTCAATTTGTATTTTCAGAATTATGAGTTTATAAGTCTAAGAAAAACGGGAATAGGCATCCCTACTCCCGTACTATAAGTTATTCCATAAAACTTCATATATACTTAATAATTTTGTTTAAGAACCTCAATCTGTTTGGAACGTTCAATATTATCTAATTCCAGGAAAGAAAGCAAACTTAATTGGTAAATTTCATCATACCAAAATTCCAATTCTTTAATAGGCATATTAGCTGTATGCTCCTTATAATTTTTAGAATTGGGATCACAATTATTGTGCCGAATATTCATACTGTTATACAAAAAGAATATATTATTCTCTAATGTTTTATTAATACTCCTAAGTGCTTCTCTCTTAGATTCTAATTGGTCTGCTAATAAAAGGATAATAGACTTCTTGGCTTCAATATTTCCTTGTAACGCATGATGATTATATTCAATTACTTTATACGATAATGTAGGAGAGACTATCTCTGATACAGCAATAGCCTCTTGAGATTTAGGGACCATAATTGTAATGCTATCTTTTTGAGTCATCATATATCCTATTAATTCAATTACTTTCATAACCTGTTGTAGATAAACTTGCTGAGGTGCATTTATTCCTGCATACATCAATGACATATTACAATTCAAATACAAAACCAAATTATATGTATATTCACAAAATAACACTAAATAATTCAAGTTAAAATTACTCGGTACTTTTTCAAAATGAATATCATAAAAATCATCAAAATCATCCAAACTTAAACATGTTCCACGAAATGGAACATTCATAAAGTTCGCAGCACAGTGTTCTTTAAGAGAATAATAATTGCCATACATATCCTGAATTTTCTGAAGATAAAACGAACTATATAGACGATCATATTCTCTTTTTATATCAATATTGGCAGTTTCCAAAATTTGTGCAAAATTTCTCCGTTCCACTTGGTATCTCCTTTGTTAAACAAATATTCGTATTTCGTGCTTCTCTTATCCTACTTTATCACATCATGTTTATCACATCAAGGCTCTTTCAAAAATGGTGTAGTAGTGGTGTAGTAAGCGCCCTTGTGCTTCATGGAATCATTGATTTTACTGGCTTTTTCGGGACTTTTCAAGATACTGCCGTGGCAGACAAATAGTATTTTTATCATATCTCTTATATCCTTTTCTATTTTTGCGAATTCTTGTGTTTTGCCCTAAATCAAGTGGGTAATTCCATTTAACGTCTTCGGCACATATTCTTCAATCCTGATTGCCCACCAGTAAAGTCGGGCGGGGCTGTCAGCGGCGGCGCGTATGCGCCATTTATCTTAACAGTTGACCGGATCGGCTGGCTTTGTTACATGGGGTAAAAGCCAAATTTGTTTAGCTGATACCATTCCAAACGTGATTGTTCCGATTTCACCTCTAATATCTCCATTATTTTTTTTTTGCAAACTCTAATGTCGCAGAACCATTAGCTGTGATAATATTGCTATCAGAAACAGCTTGCGCTTCCAGAAAATTGTTATCGCCCTTGTAATGAGGTGCTTGCGTTTTCATAAATTCAAGGGTATTTCCAGAATGTTTTATTGTATCCAAATAACCGTTTTCTGCCATAAAATTTACCGCATTACAAATTGCGCCAACGGGAATATGCTTGTTGACTGCGTAATCGACAACCGGTAATATGCCATTATTTTTTTGCTCTATCCATGCCGTCCCGCCTGTTAAAATTAGCAGACTAAAATCGCTTGGATAATCATTGATGGAATAATCGGGAATTACATGAAAACCACCCATAGACACTTTCGCTTTTTTATCAAACCCAATCGTTTTTACAGTATAGCCCGTATCTGGCGCATTGAGTTCGGCGCAGATATATGCTGGCTCCCAGTCTGCGAAACCGTCAAAAATAAACACTAACACTTCTTTCATAATCTGTTACCACCTTTCCGCAAACATTATACAATACAAAAGGTGACAGCTCATGTGTCACCTTTCATACAAATGATTAATACTTTTTAAATTCTTGAACGGTTATTTTATCAACCTCGGCAAGAACACATAGTAAACCTATTAAACGTTGTATCCTCATAGTGATTTACCTTTCGCATTTTCTTCATGCGCTAATTGTATCGTGTCAAAAAGATTTTTTCCTTCTGAGCATAAGACTCGTACTCTTCTGTCTGAAATTCCCCACTTCTCTGCCGCTTGTTTCACTGACATATATATAAGTATTTCATCTCGCCTAGATAATAATATACTCTATTATCGGAATAATAGCAACGCTGTCGGGATAATATTTAGTGTTTATCGGAATAATACCCTCTACCTCGTTCTTTTAGAGTTCTGTTCCCATTTTATAGGCATTTGTCATGGCTTCTGTTTCTGCTACATCCCCCGGCTTATCAGCGCCTGTGCCGAACACATGACCGCCCTCCTCGTTTCCACCGGCTCGGAAACACCCGATATAGCTGCGGAAACTTCTAAACATCACATCCATATAATCTTCAGTAGGAGCTGCCCCGGCTGAAAGGAGATAGAATTTTGTATTTTTCACATTCTTTTCAATAGCAAAGGTACGATCGATGACAGTCTTCATCAGGGAACTCCAGGTGTAAAAATATACGGGAGATGCAAGGACAATGGTATCGGCAGCCAACCATTTTTCGTAAATCTCCTGCATATCGTCTTTTTGCACACAGGAACCGTTATTTCTCTGGCAGGCGCCACATCCAAGACAGCAGCCCACTTTTTTGTCTTTTAAATAAATTTTTTCTATCTCGTGTCCTGACTCCAGTGCGCCCCGGATAAGTTCATCAGCCAGACAGTCTGTGTTTCCATGTCTGCGGGGACTTCCTACGAGTACCAGTACTCTTTTTCCCATTTTATTCAAACCTCCGTTTACAAACTATTTTTCAGAATACTCACAATGTCATTACGATTCAGTGGAATCCACGCATATTCCAGACCTTCGGAATGAATCGCATGTTCTGCCATTTCGTTAAACTTGGAGTCGTCAATTCCCACCTCGGTCAATGTCATAGGAATTCCCAGTGATTTGAAGAAATCTCTAACAGAGGCAACTGCTCTCGCGGCCAGAGCTGTTTCGTCCGTTCCTTCAATTTCCCAAACCGCCTTAGCAAAGTGGGCAAACCGCGGTCTTACCACATCGGGAGCTTTCTCCAGCACATAGCGCATCCAATTCGGCGTCAAAATCGCCAGGCCAACACCATGCGTCAGGTCATAGTGAGCAGACAATTCATGCTCCATGCCGTGAACGCCGAACACTGCCAGCTTGTTTCCACAGCAGAGGGTTGCGTTATCCCCAATGGAGCTTGCCCACATGATCTGCGCCCGCGCCTCATAGTTATCTGGCTCTTTGATAGCTATGGGAGCATATTTGATGATTGTTTTCATGACGGCTTCCACCAGTAAATCCCCCATATAGGTACTTTCAGGAACAAAATACTGTTCCATCAGATGAGACATAATATCCGCACATCCGGCAGCGGTCTGATTTGCCGGAACGGTGAAGGTATAGGTCGGATCCATAATGGAGACCTTAGGCATAAGTGCCGGAGCACCCAGACTGAGCTTTTCGTTGGTGATAGGATTTGAGATTACGGCGCCGGAATCCGCTTCACTTCCTGTTGCTGCAAGTGTAAGAACTGTTACAATCGGCAGCGCCTTTTTAATAGGCCTGCGGAGGGCAATCATATCCCACGGATCGCCGTCGTAGTAAGCGGCTGCCGCAATGGCTTTGGAACAGTCGAGCACGCTGCCCCCGCCTACAGCAAGAAGCGCCTCAATCTCATATTCCCGGCAAATTTTCACTCCTTCTCGAACGCTGTCCACCTTTGGATTTGGCTCGATACCAGACAGTTCATAAACTTCAAAATCGGAAAGAAGCGACTTTATCTTGTCATAAAGCCCTATCTTCCTAATGCTGCCGCCTCCATAGCAAAAAAGCACCTTCTTCCCATAGGGGGCGATGGTAGAAGGAAGATTCTCCACCTGATCTTTCCCAAACAGAATGTCTACGCCGATGCAAAAGTTGAAATTTTCCATAGTTGAATACCTCTTTCTTTGATTTGTATGGTTTTCATATATTACAATTTTAGTAATGTACTGTTATCGGACTAATTAAGTAAAAAAGAAGACGAATCGTTCCTTAATGAACGATTACATCTTTTCAGTGGGAAGCATGGCTGCACGAAAAGCATCTCGATAAATACGAATTCCTTCTAACAGGGCTTTACGCTGTTCCTCAGTCAATTTTTCCATTGCCTCCAGTTCAGCCTTTTGTATCTGAGGAATAATTTTCCGGGCATACTCTTTCCCGTCTTCTGTCAAGTGAATAGTCTTCGTCCTGCGATCTTCGGGAAGCTCCTGTAATATAATCCAACGCTTCTTATAAAATCCCGTAATAATGGTGTTCACAGTTTGTCTGGGAAGAAATGTTTTTTCACAGATTGTTTTCTGGGTGCAGCCATCAATCTTGGTAATCAGGCTGAGAATGTACAGGCTTGTGTAGGGAACGCCAATACTTCTGGCGTAATCCTCATAAATCATATTCAATTCCTGCCATGCATCACAAAACTGACGTACCTGATCTTTCATACCGTATTTCAAACAGATTACCTCCCTTTTTGTATTGTCCGATGACAGGACTATTTTAACACTTGTTTAGAGTAATGTCAATTAGTCGAACTTTTCATTTATCAGATTCGATAATACGCAAGCCCCATTTCGGAATCGTAATACCGCTCTCTTTGCGCACTGCCTCATCGGTCAGCAGATCCGTTCCGCTTTCTGCCGGAAGAATATCCCGCGCTTCATCCTTTGAGTAATTGAAGTAAAACCAAACTGTTTTTCCGAAATCATTGGTTCCCTTTCTTATGATGACAGGGAACTGTTCTCTTTCCGGATAGGATACTTTGGCGTCTGCCAGTGCTCTTCTTAATATATTTTTCAATGTCTCCTCTTTTGTAAAACATCCGATATAATATGCGGTGCCGGTTCCATAACGGTTTCTTGTTACAGCCGCAAATTCTTTCCAGTTATAGTGATCATAGTAAGCAAGTACTTCTGCCCCCTCCGGCCTCAGCAGTTCCATAAATACCTGAGCTTCATCAGTACTGTTATCCGCCGCAATTATGCCCTTAAGTTTCACATCACACGGAAATGTGAACTGATCATAACTGATTCCCATGCAGTTTCTCAGAATACGCGGCTGCACATCAGAGCTCACTTTTACATTTTCATTTGTGAAAGCTGTCTTAAATGTCGCAATAAGGGTACCGCCGTTTCGTACATACCCATTCAGACTGTTCAGGAGCTCATCCGGCGCCGCATAGAGCGCGGGAACAATGATGGTCCGATAGTTTTCCAGGTTTTTGGATTCCGGCCAGATAAAATCACACTCCACGTTCATCTTGTACAGCGTATCGTAAACCCATCTGATGACATCATTGTACATTATGTTTCCGTTATTCTCGGAAACCGCTTCAATTCCAAACCACTTCAGAGCGGTAAGAGCCTCGTTGCTGACAAGAATCGCGACATCATTCTTTTTCTTCAGATTTACAAGATGACTGCCGATCTGTTTAAATTCATTTCCTATTACGCAAGCTTCCCGATATGAATCATTTTCCTGAAAATCATGGCTTAAGAGGCCCTTCCAGTAAGTTTCATAAGAGTTATGTATAGAATGCCAGTGCCAGTACATAACACTGTTCGCTCCCGAAGCAATATGACTGTATGCCTGAAGGCGAAGCTGTCCCTTGTACGGCGTCCATCCGGGAAATCCCTGAGCCTCTGTTTCCAGCACAAGATAGTTGTCATTTTTAAGGCTTCGCGTCATATCTCCGCCAAATGCGATCTCCGCTCCGCTTAAGTGATCCTGAGTGGGATGGTAAATATCCACGCCTGCTATAGTGAGACATTCAGACGCATGATAATGATTTACATCCGGCTGCACGCCGAAAGAATGTCCGCGCCACTCAAAATCAAAATTGTGGGTGATGAACTGATCTTCTCTGCGGTATTCATTCACAATACCGGCCTGCCAGCCTAAGAACTCGTCCACAAGAGTTCTCTGGAATTTTTCAAATTCCGCGCCCAGACTTCCATTGATAGTTCCCCTGACGTCAGGAAAATCCTCCCATGCGTTAATGCGGTTGCTCCAGTAATCCAGGCCGAATTCCGCGTTCATTGCATACAAATCATCGTGAAACTTTTTCCGAAGATATTTCACGAACTTTTCCTGGACATTCTTTCCTGCTGTTCCGTAATATTTCGTTTCATTATCAATCTGAAAACCGATAACACACTTTCTGTGAGCAGCGCATTTCATCAGTTCGCGGATCACTCGTTCGGAATAATATCTGTATACCGGATGAGTGATGTCCATTATCTGACGCCGCCCGTATATTCCCCGTCCGTCTATAGTCGTCGCTATCACATCCGGATAAGACTTTGCCATCCATGTGGGGATAGCATAAGTCGGCGTTCCGACGATTACGGAAATCCCGGCCTTCTCGGCAGCATCCATCACACGTTCCACATGAGAAAAATCAAATACTCCTTCCTGAGGCTCACATGTACTCCATGTGGATTCCGCAATTCGCACCGTATTGATTCCGGCTCTAATCATCATTTCTATATCTTTGTCTAACCTGTCATAAGGCATATATTCATCATAATAAGCTGCCCCGTATAAAATCTTTTTCATCAGCGTTCTCCTTAAATTTATGTAAAACCGCTATTTTCCCTCTAATTGTCTCAAGTATTTTATCGCATTAGTCCTTTCTTTAAACTTTATGTCGATGCTGTCTCCATTTGAATACAGAACTGTGATTTCATAATTATGTAAGGGGAGAACTAAATCCTCTGAACTGTCAGAACAATGGGAAATATATGTGCACGCGTCTTCAACAGTCGAAAAGCTCTTCAAGTTTCCGTACAGTGAAGTCACTCTGATATTACCTATCATTCGCTCTAGTGCTGTGTCCAGTTTGCTGACGAAAGATTTCCACTGATCGCGGTTTGCCTCCATAAGGGAACGCCCGATTTTCTCTTTTTCTTCCTCTGACATTAATTCCATTCGATTGACTCTGCTTTGCAGTTCTGCTTCAGATGTCCCTTCATTCCAATGTACGTCAAACCCGTGAGATGCAAATGCCTTTTCCAGAGCCTCTGTGGAAAAATATAAGACCTCAAACCCTTCCGATTTCATCTGTTCAAGAGAATTATCAGTAAATTCTCCCGACAATACAACTCCGAAAAAAGGACTGTCCAGGTTGTATTTTGCGATAAGCGGCTTAATTGCGGCTGAAATTTCCTGAGCTTTTGCTTTCGCATGCTTTTTATATCTTCTCCACGCCACCTCTATAAATGCTTTTGGGGTTCCGAATATCTGTTCCGTGCCACCCTTTTCCAATACAACATCCAGCTTATGAAAATTGCCATTCACATCTTTCCACTGAACTTCTTTTTTCCCGTTCCGTGCGTCCCTCTCATGTTTATAGTCAATGTAAAGTTTATGTTTTGCGGCAATCGGCTCGCAGTAGCGAATCATTGTCTCCTCTAAAATATCTCCTATAATCTGACCCAATCTATGTGCAGGTGATTTTGCCATCTTCTCTTACCCCCTGACCCACAGTCTTCCTTCTTTTAGAGGCACTGTGTGTTTTCTGTTCTTCCATTTCACGTTTCTGTCCCGTGTTTTTTCAAACCAGTATTCTTTGAATCCGGCTGCCACTGCCAGTCTTCCCAGCCATTCTTCTACCGGAATATAGACGCCGTAAGGTGCAGAATCTCCTATAACAAAGCAGACCAGCGAATCTTTTTTACAGACTTTTCGAAGGTGACGCCATATTTTCCCTAAATCAAGAAAATATAAGGCGATCATAGTGTAATAATTCTTCTTTCCCCCGTGATTTTCTTTTTCCATTTCCAGCTGACGGCATTTCTCCACGATCTCTCCATAGATTGGCTCCAGAACAGGATCTTGAAGATACTTATATGTATCCTTTCTCTCCTTTGAAACCATCTGAGAACAGGATCTCACTAGTCCCGGACGGATAACGCTCTGCAGATCTCCCCAGGATCTGACCTCTCCTAACACGGAAAGTTCTAACCTTGTTGCGTCAGCATAATCATAATTATTCGCGTATGGGGGAGACGTCACGATGAGATCTATACTTTCCTGCTTAAGAGGTGAGATTTTTCTCGCATCAAATTCCAAAAGACAGGATTTTTTCTCTGCGCCGCAGTTTTGAAAATAAATAAGATCCCGACAGATCATATCCATCTGCTTTTCAAATGCATCGAACGCCCTTAATACTTTTACTTTCTTTTTGTTTGGAAGTACATACTGCCAGGTTGCCGTACCGGCATGAGAAGCCGATCTCAGCACGGATACAAACCCCAGCCAGATCAGATCGTACTCTTTTGTATGATTACGGAAATGCTCAATGCTATGTTTTAAAGCATTTATTTGTCTTAAATTTTCTTCATCATAACACCTTTTTACAATGTCAGGGTACTTATCCATTGTAAAAAATGTCTTTCTGGCATACCCCAGGACTTCATCCACCAGCTGTTCTATCAGCCTGACATCCGCGTCCCATTCTAATTTTGCCCGGGCGATTTTATATATTAAAGGATGTGCTTCATATCCGTAAGATTCCACTTTACTCTTGTCACAGGCAAGCAAAGTAGTTCCTGATCCGGCAAAAGGATCCAGAACTTTAATGTTCTCTTCTTTTATGTATTTTTTATACTTCTCAACTACTTCTTCTGCCCACTCAGCTGAGAATCCGGCAGAATATCTGTACCATCTGTGAACAGGCAGCGACATATTATCTGTAAAGGTTGAGCTGGTATCTAACTTAGACATTTCCTCTTCTCCTTTAAGGGATTCCGCATCACATAACAATCCTTAAGATTCCCAGTATCAGCAGGTGAACCGGATAAAACAGATAGAAAAACCATTTTGAGAAAGTCTTTCCCTTCTCCATACGTTTTCCGTTGTAGAAATAGATAATAACTATCCCCGCCACTAAAATGCCCAAAGCCGAAAACAATGCGTAGAAAAGATTCTCAATGAGAAATACCATTCTGTAGGCCGGGGCAAAATTCTGCATCGCAAACAGTCCTGCTCCGAACAGGAACGCATTTCTGATACGGTCTTCATCCCCTTTCGCCAGAGCGAAAAGCACCGTGAAGAGAGGCGCGATAAGAGCCCAGTCTGAGAAAAGGGAAATGAAAAACAGCCCGACAATCAGAAGTGCCGCTATAACACCGTTTTTTACATATTCCATGACACAGAGAATGCCGAAGCAGAGCAGCAATGTGAAAATCATATTGAATCCGCAAAAGGAGATATAGGGCTCTCCGTTATAGGTTTCTGAAAATGCCAGACAGAAAGGGATCTCTGATAATAACGCAAACACAGCCAGTCTGGCGGCGTACTTCTTTTTGGAACGGGTATAATGGTATCCTTCGACGAGAAAATAACACATCACCGGCGCTGTAAAGTAGCCAATATCGACAAAAAATGTGAACAGGAATGTTCCCGGTTCCAGAAAGATATTACCGATATGATTTAAAAGCATTGTAAACATGGCAAAATATTTTATAATATCCCGGTTAAGTACTTTAAGCTCCATTTGTGTTCTCCTTCAGTTTTATTTACTTTTGATCCGTCAATCAGATACATGTTTTTATCAATTATTTAGTATATCATCCTTATGCTTTTTCCTCAATCCCTTTCCGGCGGCAAGATATACCACGCCTGCTATCGGCATCGTTGCCATCAGAGCCGGATAAAACCATCTGATGTCCAGTCCGCCGTACAAAGCTCCGCCGATCATGGGTCCAAGAGTCATCCCAAGATCCAGGCCGATATAATATGTGCTGTTTGCCAGTCCTCTTTTCTCCTTTCCTGCCAGCAGCATAGCTGTAGACTGGCATACCGAGCTCATGACTCCATATCCGCCGGCCAGAAATGCCGACGCCAGGAGCATTACAATATTATTGCACATCACCGTAAGGAGCAAAATAGCCAGAAGCTCGCAGATACAGCTGGTCAGCAGGAACACACGAAACGGCAGTTTATCGAAAAGGTTTCGCAAAGTCAGTCTCAGTACAATAAGCACCACCGCATAGGCCGGGAAGAACATGCTCACCGCAACGGAAAGTCCCCGCGTTTCCACATAAGTCACAAGAAAAGACTGAGTCGCGCAGTATGGAATGGCAAAGAGCATTATAATAAAGGCGATCGGCAGCACTTTAATATCCACAAGCCTTACGGGCGATTTTATGGTTCGGGAAGGCATACTCTCCTCCTTTACCGGTTCTCCCCTGTCTCCCACGAACTGTATTACAATGAGGATTGCAAGGGCGAACACAAAGGCAATGCAAAACGCCGTGCGATACCCGAATGTCTGATATACGCTGACTCCGATTGCCGGCGCCAATGCCATTGCAAGGGCATTCATTGTTCCGTAGAAACCCATGCCCGATCCGATCTTCTCTTTCGGAAGCATGTTGGACATCCAGGTGGAGAGGCAGACAGAGCAGCAGGCAAACCCAAGTCCGTTAATGATTCTCGCGGCCACAAGAGCCGCCTCATTCGGCGCGAATATATAACCGATACATGCAAGCGCCATCAGCGCTGCTCCGATGAATGACAGTTTGTATTTGCTGATCTTATCGGCAAGATTGCCGGCGATGGGACGGCAGAATAAGGAACAGAGATTCATAAGTCCCCCGATAAATCCCATTACTCCTGCGGAGGCCCCGATACTTTTTGAGAATCCTGTAATAAGAGGCGTGACAAGCATGGGACTAGCCATATAGAAAAAGCTTGCAGCCAATACAAGAATAATGTTTTTAGAATAAATATTTTGTTTCATAAATATAGCTCTCCTGTAACCTGCCCGCTTGTTTTTATATGCAGACTGGTTTTAATACCGTTATTATCATTATATTCAGAAACAGGAATTCTATCGATATGAGAAAGAACCGGGGCAGATTCGGCTCCCGGTTCTCACTGCTGTTATTATATATTATTTTCGTACTTATGATTCTTCGTCCGGATTTCTGCCGCGAAGTCTCAGATAATAAAACCTGAGTTTTTCCACCAGCACTGTAAGATATCTGAGCACCGGCTCCGTCGCTATGGCGAATACAACAAAGAGCATAACGCACTCCGTTGTCATACCTGTGATGGCGAACAGGTTATTTAAAAAGATGGTACAGAATACAAGTCCGACTGCACATCCGATCAAAATGGCCGAACGGATCTTATTCATCGGAGCACTGATCTTATACAGTATCATAAAGCCCACGATTGCCAGCAGCATAGTCGCGGCAGTCGAAATATCCGTCGAATTCACATCGAATGTCCTGCCAAAGATCACCAGGGCTCCCACCGCAAGAGCGTCCGTGATCGCGGCCGGAAGCGCTTTTAAGAATACATTAGTAAGAAAATGTCCCTTTATAATATTCTTATTCGGCTCAAGCGCCAGGAAAAATGCCGGCACACCAATAGTAAACATACTGATCAGAGAGATCTGTGAAGGCTCCAGAGGATAAGTAAACATAAACACAACCGAAATCAGACTGAGCAGCAGGGAAAATATGTTCTTTACAAGGAACAGGCTGGCAGATCTCTGAATATTATTGACAACTCTTCTTCCTTCCAATACAACCTGCGGCATACAAGAAAAATCAGATTCAAGCAGTACAAGCTGGGAAGCCTGCGCCGCCGCCTCGCTTCCGGACGCCATCGCGATACTGCAGTCCGCGTCTTTTAGCGCCAGCACGTCATTGACACCGTCTCCCGTCATGGCCACCGTATGTCCGGCATTTTTCAGAATACGCACGAATTTGCGCTTCTGGTTCGGAGTTACCCGACCGAATACGGTGTTTGTAAGAACAGCTTCTTTCAGCTCCTGTTCATCATCCAGTTTCGAGGCATCCACATATCGGTCGGCATTTCTGATGCCTGCCTGTCGGGCCACATTAGATACGGTGACGGGGTTGTCGCCCGAAATCACCTTCACTTCCACGCCCTGTTCGGCAAAATATTCAAAAGTCTCTTTTGCTGCTTCACGGATCGGATTAGCGAGAAGTACAAAGCCAAGCGGCTTAATCCCACGCGTCAGCGGACCTCCATCTATCTCGCCGTCATAGATGCCGAATACGAGCACTCGCGCGCCAGTAGAGGCATGCTCCGTGATCGCCTCTGCATACTCCCCGTATCTCTCTCTTAGGACAAACTCAGGAGCTCCCAGTACATATGCCCCGTCATCAAACGTAACGCTGCTGTATTTTGTGGCTGAGGAGAACCCTGTCTTTGACCTTGCCTGTCTGCCTGACACAGTTGTAAAATACTCTTTGACAGCAGCCATCGTGATATTATCTTTTGTCATGGCGGCCGCAAAATCACCGATCATTGTGCGTAAGGGATCCATTGACTGCGGATCATACTCTTCTGTCTCTATGACATCCATCACTTTCATTGTTGTTTCCGTAATCGTACCTGTCTTATCGACGCACAGTACGTCCACACGGGCAAGTGTTTCGATACATTTCATGTCGTGAAGCAGCACCTTTTTCTGAGCCAGGCGGATGGAGCTTACCGCAAGCGCCACGCTTGCCAGAAGATAAAGGCCTTCCGGTATCATGCCTATTACAGCGGCAATCATAGAAGTCACGCTGTTTCTGAACCCGTCATGCTGGAAGAAAAATGCCTGGGAGAACAGCACAAGACCAATCGGTATAATCGCGACTCCCACGCACTTAACCAGTTTGTCCAGGGAGCGTATCATTTCGGACTGTTCGCCATCCTGCATCTGTTTTGCCTGAATGGTAAGCTTTGAGATATAAGAGTCCTCTCCTACCTTGTCCAGCCTTGCATGGCATTGCCCGGATACAATAAAGCTTCCGGACATCAGCGTGTCTCCTTTTCGTTTTGTGATCTCATCCGCCTCACCGGTCAGAAGCGACTCATTTACCTGCACTTCCCCGGCACTGACCACGGCATCAGCGCACACCTGCGCGCCCGCCTTAAAGATCACAATATCATCAAGTACCAGTTCTTCCGCGTCAATTACCGACTTCTTCCCATCGCGCACTACTGTGGCATGGGGAGCGTTCAGCATCGTCAGCTTATCCAGAACCTGTTTTGCCCGTATCTCCTGTACAATACCGATCAGGGTATTGGCCACAATAACCGGCAGAAACGTAAGATCGCGAAAAGATCCCACAAGAACGAGCAGCACGGCCAGTATGACAAAAATCAGGTTAAAATAGGTAAATACATTTTCATGTATAATCTCTTTTGTCGTCTTGGACGGCGGCTCTACAGAGCGATTCGTCCATCCATGCAAACGGTGTTCCTGCGCCTGCTGGCCTGTCAGGCCTTTTTTATAGTCAGGATTATATCTTGTTGTAGGGAGCCGCCTGTCCTTTTGGGGAACCGGCTGCATTGTTCTCTTTTTTGACATGTTCTTCCTTCTTTATCTCTTAGTGCTCTGTTTTGGCATTGTTATCAGAATTCTGAACCGGGCTTATCTCCTCCCCGGATACTTCAGTGCCTGTAAGGATCTGCATGAATTCTTCTCCGGTAATTGTCTCTTTTTCATAGAGGAATTTCGCAAGTTCATGAAGTTTCCCCTGATTATCGCTCAGAAGACTCATCGCCTTATCATATGCCTCTTTTACGGTACCCACTACCATGTCGTCGATCAGAGTTGCAGTCTCTGGAGAGCAGCTTAAACTGCTGTCGCCGCCCAGATAGGGATTTGCCTGTGTTTCCAGGGCAACCATTCCGAATTTGTCACTCATTCCATAACGTGTGATCATGGCACGGGCAAGTTTTGTCGCCTGTTCAATGTCGTTGGAAGCTCCTGTGGTGACAGAACCAAATACCAGTTCCTCAGCGCAGCGTCCCCCTGTCAGAGTAGCGATCTTATTTGACAACTCTTCCTTGGACATAAGATTGCGCTCTTCTTCTTCCACCTGCATCGTATAACCCAGGGCTCCTGAAGTACGCGGAATAATTGTGATCTTAGTCACTGGCGCTGAGTTAGTCTGGAGGGCTGCTACAAGTGCATGCCCCACTTCATGGTAGGCCACGATCAGTTTTTCTTTCGTAGAGAGCACATGATTCTTCTTCTGATATCCGGCAATGACAACTTCAATACTTTCCTCAAGATCAGACTGGGTCACATACTTCCGGTTTTCACGCACAGCACGGAGAGCCGCCTCGTTCACCATATTGGCAAGTTCCGCGCCGGACGCGCCGGATGCTGCCCTTGCTATTGCGTTAAAGTCTACGTCATCGCCCAGCTTTACTTTTTTTGCGTGGACTTTAAGTATCTCTTCCCGCCCTTTCAGATCAGGAAGTTCTACCGGTATTCTCCGGTCGAATCTTCCCGGACGAAGCAGAGCCGGATCCAGTGTATCCGGACGGTTTGTTGCCGCCAGAATCACAACTCCTTTTGACGCGTCAAAGCCGTCCATCTCTGTTAAGAGCTGATTTAAAGTCTGTTCTCTCTCATCGTTCCCTGAAAATCCCTGGCTGTCACGTTTCTTTCCGATCGTGTCGATTTCATCGATAAAGACAATACATGGCGCTTTCTCATTCGCCTGTTTAAAAAGATCGCGGACTTTGGAAGCTCCCATTCCGACGAACATCTCCACAAATTCAGAACCAGAGATCGAGAAAAACGGCACTCCGGCTTCTCCTGCGACAGCTTTTGCAAGCAGCGTCTTTCCTGTACCCGGAGGACCAACCAGAAGCGCTCCCTTCGGGCAGACGGCGCCGATTTCCTGATATTTTTTCGGATTATGGAGGAAATCTACAATCTCTGTCAGAAGTTCTTTTGCCTCATCCTCTCCGGCCACATCATTAAATGTAATACCCGTCTGAGACTGCACATACATTTTCGCGCTGCTTTTTCCAAACTGCATAAACGGATTCCCACCGCCTCCGCCGCCCATCTTCTTCATCAGCTGGCGGGAAAGGATCTGCCCCAGCACAATAAAAATAACAATCGGCAGAACAAACGACAGAAGCATGCTCAGAAGAGGATTCATCTGCTCCTCGGCTACACGCCCGAACTCACAGCCGGATTCCTGCAGCCGGTTGACCAGATCCGGATCTTCAAATCTGGTCGTCTCGTACTGACGTGGTTCTTCATTTTTATCTATAAAGTATATGGTTTCACCTTCGAGCTGAACTTTGGACACCTGCTTATCTTCCACCATAGTGAGGAAGGTTCCGTAATCCACCTCCGTGATCTGAGTTCCTGTCATGCGTGGGAATACGATCCAGTTAAACAGGATCAGTACAGCCAACACGATCAGATAGTATACGATCAGTGGTTTTCTTGGCTTTTGTACCTGTTTCATTCCTATCCTCCTTTGAGAATTCTAACTCCCTATCTGTTTTTCTTAAACAGCAGACGGATTCCTTTGAGAAGCTGTATGATCGGAATATTCACCGCGGCAAGTCCGTAAACGATAAACAGCTGAGTCAGCGTAAGGGTCTGGACTTTAAATACATTATGGAGGCCCGGAATCATAACGACACATGTAATCAGCGCAATGCCGAGTACAAATGCTCCGATCAGGAATTTGTTGTTTACAATTTTGCGGGTAAATACAACCGGTCTGTCGGATTTACAGTTAAATCCGTGGAACAGTCTGGCAGAACAGAGTGTTGCGAATGCCATCGTGCTTCCAAGGAGTTCTCCGTCTCCAAGATAACCGATCATAAATGCAATCATCGTCGTAACCGCGATCGAAAGTCCTTCTGTTCCGATCTTCAGCAGGAAGTCTTTCGTCAGGATCGATTCATTCATCGGCCTGGGCTTCTCATTCATAACCTCTTTCGATCCCGGCTCAAGTCCGAGCGCGATTGCCGGAAGGCTGTCTGTCAGCAGATTGATAAACAATAAGTGAACCGGCGCGAACGGTACGGGAAGAGCCATAATCGAAGCATAAAGTACTGCGAGAATCGCCCCGAAGTTTCCGGATAACAGAAATTGAATCGATGCCTTGATGTTCCGGTAAATATTTCTTCCGTTTTCTACTGCTTTTACGATAGTGGCAAAGTTATCGTCCGTAAGCACCATTGCCGCGGCGTCTTTAGATACCTCGCTTCCGGTAATTCCCATAGCTACGCCAATATCAGCCTGTTTCAGCGCCGGCGCGTCATTGACCCCGTCCCCTGTCATGGATACAATATTACCTTTGTCCTGCCATGCGCGCACGATACGGATCTTGTGCTCCGGGGATACACGGGCATAAACAGAAATACCCTCCACAAAGTCTTTTAGTTCTTCGTCAGACATCTTATCAATCTCTGATCCCTCGCATGCCTCGGACTCATTTTCAAGAATGCCGATGCGCTTTGCAATCGCCGCGGCAGTTACTTTATGGTCGCCTGTAATCATAATAGGACGGATGCCGGCCCTCTTACATTCCGCAACAGCCGCTTTCGACTCTTCTCTCGGCGGATCCATCATAGCAATCAGTCCGATAAACGTCAGGTCATACTCGTCATCCAGTGTGAGTTCTTCTTCATCAGACACCACTTTATAGCCAAACGCCAGCACACGAAGTCCTTCTCTTGAGAATTTCTGATTCTGATCCTCAATCCTTCTGCGGTCCGCATCGGTCAACGGACGAACTTCACCGCCGGTCTGGATCTGCGTCATGCGGTCGAGAAGCACATCCACCGCGCCTTTGATCAGCATAGTCGGAACACCTTCCATCGTATGCTTCGTGGACATTAACTTTCTGTCACTGTCAAAAGGATTCTCACTCTCTCTCGGATACTTGCCGCGGACTGATTCTGGATCAAGTCCGAGCCTGCTTCCCAGATTGATCAGAGCTGTCTCTGTCGGATCTCCGATCTCTACTCCGTCTGTGTTTTTAGAGTCATTACAAAGCATACTGCTGATCAGCAGACGGCTCTGAGACGGATCATTGACATCCACATCCGCTGCTTTGATACATTTCTCATCTACATAGTAATCTTCCACTGTCATCTTGTTCTGTGTCAGTGTACCCGTCTTGTCGGAACAGATAATCGACACGCTGCCAAGGCCTTCCACAGCCTGAAGCTTACGCATAATCGCATGTTCTCTTGCCATCTTCTGTGTTCCGAAGGAAAGCACAATCGTTACGATAGAACTCAGTGCTTCCGGGATAGCGGCAACTGCCAGCGCAACCGCAAACAGGAAGGCGTCGCCGATCTGATCCCCTCTGAAAATGCTGATGCCAAACAGAATCGCGCAGAACGCAAGAATCAGAATAGAAAGTTTCTGGCCGAACTGATCAAGATTGATCTGGAGAGGCGTTCTCTTTTCTGATGTTGTCTTCAGAAGACTTGCGATCTTACCAACCTCAGTCTCCATGCCGATACCGGTTACAACAAAAGCTCCGCGCCCGTACGTTACGAAGCTGCCGGAATAAACCATATTAATTCTGTCTCCCAGCGGCACTTCGTCTTCTTTGATAACATCTGTTGTCTTCTCAACACCGAGACTCTCTCCTGTCAGGGCACTTTCGTCCACTTTCAGGCTGGCACATTCGGTCAGACGTCCGTCGGCCGGGATATAATCTCCGGCATCCAGCATTACAATATCGCCTACTGTCACCTCGGAGGACGGAATCTGCACTACATTGCCGCAGCGCAGTACTTTTGCCTCCGGTCCTGAAAGCTTTTTAAGACTTGCCAGAGACTGTTCTGCCTTTATCGTCTGAACAGTTCCCAGAATCGCGTTCATCGTTATGACGATCAGAATAACAAGCGCGCTTTCCACATCTCCCATAAAGCCTGACGCAATGGCGGCAATGATCAGAATAATTACAAGAAAATCTTTGTACTGCTCAAGAAAGATCTGAAGAATCGTCTTTTTCTTGCCTTCAATCAATTCGTTAGGGCCGTACTTTTCCTGATGTTCCATTACCTGTTCTTCGGTGAGAGGTTCCAGGCTTCCGTTGAGCTTCATGATGGTCTCTTCACCGGACAATTGATAATACTGTTTCATCTTTTTCTCCTCCTAAATAACCGGCCGCTGCAATAAAAAATGAGACTTCTATTGCACGACGTTGTTATGTAATGCAATAAAAGTCTCACCATTTAATCGCGATACGGATGGCGCAGCCATCGTACTGACGACATCGCAAACGCTGAATACAAGCGCCAGTTACTCCCTTTTACCAATCACTAATATAAAGGAATTTTCGGCTTGTGTCAACGATTTTTACCGTTTTTTCACAAACTTATACGACGCCCTGTGCCTCCATCGCATCGACAACTTTCTCAAAGCCCGCGATGTTAGCTCCCACCACATAATTGCCTTTGAATCCGTATCTTTCAGCAGCTTCAGCAGCATTGTGACAGATATTTACCATGATGTCTTTGAGTTTTACGTCAACTTCCTCGAATGACCAGCTCAAGCGCTCGCTGTTCTGGGACATCTCGAGTGCAGATGTGGCAACACCGCCTGCGTTTGCCGCTTTTCCCGGTCCGAAGAGAACTCCGTTCTCAAGCAGATACTCTGTAGCTTCGATTGTGGTCGGCATGTTTGCTCCCTCTGCCACAACTTTGCATCCGTTAGCCACAAGCATTTTCGCGTCCTCAAGGAGGAGCTCGTTCTGAGTCGCACACGGAAGGGCTACGTCAACTTTAACAGACCATACGCCTCTTCCCTCATGGTACTCGGAATTCGGACGATATTTCTTATATTCTGTCAGTCTTGCGCGATTGACTTCCTTGATCTCTTTTAAGGCAGCCACATCGATCCCATCCGGATCATATACCCAGCCGGTAGAATCGCTCACCGTAACTACTTTAGCGCCCAGCTGCTGAGCCTTCTCCGTAGCGTAGATAGCAACGTTTCCGGAACCGGATACTGCAACTGTCTTTCCCGAAAGATCCATACCGTTTAGCTTCATCATCTCGTCTGTAAAATACAGAAGTCCGTATCCTGTCGCTTCTGTACGGGCGAGTGAACCGCCGTAGGAAAGCCCTTTTCCTGTGAGAACTCCTTCATATACACCGCGGATTCTCTTGTACTGTCCGAACATGTATCCGATCTCTCTTGCGCCTGTTCCAATATCTCCCGCCGGAACATCGGTATCCGCGCCGATATGTTTACAAAGTTCTGTCATAAAACTCTGGCAGAATGCCATGATCTCTCTGTCTGATTTTCCCTTCGGGTCAAAGTCAGAACCACCTTTTCCTCCGCCGATCGGCAGACCTGTCAGTGAATTTTTGAAAATCTGCTCAAAACCGAGGAATTTAATAATACCCAGGTTTACAGACGGGTGAAGGCGAAGTCCGCCTTTGTATGGTCCGATCGCGCTGTTGAACTGTACACGGTATCCGGTGTTTACATGAACCTGTCCGTTATCGTCAACCCACGGCACACGGAACTTAAACTGTCTCTCAGGCTCTGTCAGTCTCTCGAGAAGAGCTTCTTTGCGGTATTTTTCCTCATTTGCCTCAATCGCGGGACGCAGAGACTCGAGAACTTCTTTTACTGCCTGATGAAATTCCGGCTCTGCCGGGTTTTTCTTTACGACAAGATCAATTACCTCATCAACGTAAGACATCTTTAACAACCTCCTAAAAATAAAATTGCGGCCAGACAGAGCTGACCGCTTCTCAGACATCTTTGTCTACCTGTTTATTTTATAAAGAAAATGAATCCTTGTCAATTGAAAGTTTCAATAATTTGCAGTTTTATCACTGCATTTTACTGAATTTGCAGGGAAATGATTTTCAAGACTTCATATTTACAGTAAATTCATTTTTTACAGCAGATCAGGAAGGCCTGAGCGGAAACGAAAAACAGGATGCCAAATCTGACATCCTGTTTAAAGTGCACTCATTAATTATATTTACGTTTTCTAGCAGCTTCAGATTTTTTCTTACGTCTTACGCTTGGCTTTTCATAGTGCTCCCTTTTGCGGATCTCCTGCTGAATGCCAGCCTTAGCGCAGTTTCTTTTGAATCTGCGTAAAGCGCTATCTAACGTCTCGTTTTCTTTAACGATTACATTTGACATAGTCTCACACCTTACCTCCCCTCCAGCCTTGTATTGTGCATAATACGACTGATCGGGTATTTTTATTGCACTACCAAAGATTATATCATATTTTTTCCTTCCGTCAACTGTTTTCAGACAAAAACTGTGAAAACATAAGGAAAACGTAATAAATATGATTCAGTCTTGAATCTGATCCGCAAGCGCTTCCGCTGCCTTTGCGAGGGCATCCGGGATACCTGCCGGATTCTTACCTCCCGCCTGAGCCATATTCGGACGGCCTCCGCCGCCACCTCCCACAAGAGGAGCAATGGCTTTTACAAGATTGCCCGCATGTGCGCCTTTCTTTACAGCGCCGTCTGTAGCCGTCGCCATGAGACTGACTTTGCCGCCGTTTTCGGAAGCGAGCATAACTACTCCTTCTTTGAGCCTGGTCTTGAACTGATCTCCCAGATCACGGAGTCCGTTCATATCGATGTCGTCAAGCTGAGCTGCAAGGAGTTTTATACCGTTGACTTCGGTCACCTGATCCATGACATCTCCCGCCGCTTCCTGAGCCATCTTATTCTTAAGACTCTCCACTTCACTGTGAAGCGATTTGTTCTCACCCAGCATGTGACTGATTTTGTCAGCCAGATTATCCGGGGTTGCTTTCATAAGTTTCGCGGCATCTTTCAGTTTATTTTCTGTCTCCGCATAATAGTGAAGAAGCCCTTCAGAAGTGAGCGCCTCGATACGACGTACCCCGGCAGCCACGCCACTTTCGGAAATAATCTTGAAAGCCATAATCTCAGAGGTATTCTTCACATGAGTACCTCCGCAGAATTCGATGGAAAAATCGCTCATATTGACAACCCGTACAACGTCGCCGTATTTCTCGCCGAACAACGCCTGCGCTCCGGTCTTCTTCGCCTCTTCAATGGGCATATTTTTCGCGACAACATCCAGTCCTTTAAAGATCTGCCCGTTGACGATGTCTTCTGCTTTCTTCAGTTCCTCGGGCGTCATAGCCGAGAAATGAGTAAAATCGAATCTCAGTCTGTCCTCATTTACACTGGAACCAGCCTGTTCCACATGAGTTCCCAGCACAGTTCTGAGAGCTTTCTGAAGAAGATGTGTGGCACTGTGGTTTCTTGCGGAGAGCGCCCGCTTCCTTGCGTCTACTTCAAGCGTCACTCTGTCCCCGGTCTTTATTATCCCCTTTGTCATCACACCGATATGACCGATTTTGCCACCTAGAAGTTTCACAGTGTCTTCCACTTTAAACTCTCCGCCGGCAGCGCGGATGAGGCCCGTATCAGCTTCCTGACCGCCGCTTGTGGCATAGAACGGAGTCTCCTGAACAAAGATGGTACCCTTTTGCCCCTCCCGGAGCGTCCCGGTGATTTCTTCCTCTGTTGTAAGCACCGTTACATCTGAGTCATATGACAGGTTGTCATACCCTACAAATGTACTTGTCACACCGGGATCAATGGACTCATATACCGTCACGTCGGCTCCCATATAGTTCGTCACCTCACGGGCGTCGCGGGCCTGTTTTCTCTGAACTTCCATACATGCGTGGAAACCTTCCTCATCTACTCCGAGATTCTTTTCCTCCAGAATCTCTTTCGTCAGATCAAGCGGGAAACCGTATGTGTCATAGAGGCGGAAAGCATCTTCCCCGTCGAGCGTTTTCTCATCCTTCTTCTCCATGTCCGCAATCATATCGGAGAGAATGCCAAGCCCCTGATCAATAGTCTTGTTGAACTGTTCCTCTTCTTTTGCAATTACCTTGAGAATAAATTCTCTCTTCTCCTCCAGTTCCGGATAACCGTCTTTTGATCCCCGGATTACAGTTTCAGAGAGTTCAGGAAGGAATCCTTTGTGTATTCCGAGTAATCTTCCGTGACGGCAGGCCCTGCGAAGCAGACGGCGGAGCACATAGCCGCGTCCCTCATTAGATGGCATAATACCGTCGGAAATCATAAATGTAACGGAACGGATATGGTCGGTAATGACACGGATGGATACGTCATCCTGATATTCTTTTCCGTATTCTTTTTCTGCAAGACGGCAGACATGGTCTCTGAGCGCTTTGATTGTATCCACATCAAAGATAGACTCTACGTCCTGAACTACACTTGCAAGACGCTCAAGTCCCATACCGGTATCTATATTTTTCTGCTCCAGTTCTGTATAATGGCCTTCTCCATCATTATCGAACTGAGTGAATACATCATTCCAGATTTCCATATACCTGTCACAGTCGCATCCAACCGTACAGTCCGGCCTTCCGCAGCCGTACTTCTCGCCTCTGTCATAATAAACCTCGGAACACGGGCCGCAGGGACCGGAGCCGTGCTCCCAGAAATTATCTTCTTTGCCGAATTTGAAAATGCGCTCCGCCGGGATACCGATCTTTTTATTCCAGATCTCGAATGCCTCGTCGTCATCCACATACACAGACGGATACAGTCTGTCGGGATCCAAACCGACTACATCTGTCAGGAATTCCCATGTCCACTGAATCGCTTCTTCTTTGAAATAATCTCCGAACGAAAAGTTGCCGAGCATCTCGAAGAATGTGCCGTGACGCGCTGTTTTTCCTACATTCTCAATATCTCCGGTTCGGATACACTTCTGACAGGTTGTAACCCTTTTTCTCGGGGGAATCTCCTGTCCTGTAAAATATGGTTTAAGCGGTGCCATTCCCGAATTGATAAGCAAAAGGCTCTTATCGTTGTGCGGCACCAGGGAAAAGCTCTTCATCGCAAGATGTCCCTTGCTCTCAAAGAACTCCAGAAACATTTTTCTAAGCTGGTTTACTCCATATGGCTGCATTGCTCTAATCCTCCTCTTTCGCTCAAAAAGCCTTTTATATCATATATCAAAATGCCGGGCTATTCAAGTTCGATCTCCATCAGTTCTTCCGGAGGTACGGCACGGCTTGACTTGTTTACGAAAGTCTGAAGATTCTTTTTAGCCTTTGCCACAGGAATATTTGTTCCCGCACCGGCGATACAGCCGCCGGGACATCCCATGCCTTCAATGAGACAGCCGTTGAGTTTTCCTGCTTTTGCAAGGGTCAGAATCTTTTTGCAATCGGAGAGACCCTCCGCATGTTCGATGTGCACCTGCACATCCGGGTAATATTCGTTGACACACTTTTCGATGGCAGCCGCTACGCCTCCCGCACATGCGTATCCTCTTCCCGCTCCCGTAGCGTCATGGAAAGATGACTCTGCTTCATAACTTGAAAGATCAATTCCTTTCGCGTCAAACATAGCTTGCAGTTCCTCAAATGTAATGACGAAATCCACATCGCTTCGTACGCTTCTTCTGGATGCTTCCAGTTTTTTAGCAGCGCAGGGTCCGATAAATACAACATGCGCGTTCGGATGTTTCTGCTTGATCGTTCTCGCAGTTGCGACCATAGGCGTAAGTTCCTCGGAGATCTCATCGATCACATCAGGGAAAAACTTCTTCGCCAGCATCGCCCACGACGGACAACAGGACGTCAGAAGGAACGGAAGTTCTCCGGTCACGACTTTATCCACATAGTGATGTGCTTCCGACATCGCCCCAATATCCGCTCCGAGCGCCACCTCAAAGACCTCGGAGAAACCAAGTTCTCTCAGCGCGGCTTTGATATTTCTCGGGGTAATATTATCGCCGAACTGTCCTACAAAAGCCGGAGCGATCTCTGCGATGATCTCTTCCCCTTCCGAGAGAGCCCGGGCAAGCTGAAATATCTGAGACTTGTCCGAAATCGCTCCGAATGGACAGCTTACCATACACATACCGCAGGAAACGCATTTTTCATTGTCAATATACGCTCTGCCGTACTTGTCTGAGACAATCGCGTTCACGCCGCATGCTTTCTGGCAAGGACGTTCTTTCTTTGCGATAGCGTCATAAGGACAGACCGATTTGCACTTACCGCATTTGATACATTTTTCCTGATCAATATATGAACGTCCATCCACCATAGAGATCGCATCCCGCGGACAAACTTCCTGGCACGGATGTGCAAGGCATCCTTTGCATATATTGCTCACTTCATACATATTTTCCTCACAGCTCTCACAGGCGGACGGAATCACCTGCATCAGCGGAGGCTCGTAATATTTTTCTGAGATATTGCTGGCTTCCACGCCGGCCGTCAGGTGAACGGGCTTGTCCTCCGGGCGAAGGGAAAGCCCCATTGCCAGACGAAGCCGCTCTCTTACAATAGCGCGTGAGCGATAAGTGCTCTCGCGGTATTTCTGTGTATCATCGTTTACAATCATATACGGAATCGCTTCCATATCGTCCAGAAGCGTCTCGGCGTTCGCTTTAAATCCAAGTTTTGCCACCTCTGTAAACACACGTTTGCGGATGTCTCTCACCGTTGTCTGAAGTCCTCTCATATTCATTTCCATTTGTAACAATCCTTTCTGTCTGTGCATGGAAAAGGAATTCCCATCCCTCCATAATAAATGATCTGGTTTTATCCATTAAATAAATATAACATGCACCTGATATTTTTCCTAGTGATTTAATTAACAAAGTCTGTATAAATTAAAGAACAATATTACTCTTCCGCAAACAGTTTCTGGGCATAATGCACAGACTGCATCGCGTCCTTTCCGTAGAAATCAGCCCCGATCATATCAGCGTAATCCTGATTTAACACAGCGCCTCCTACCATCACCTTGCAGTCCGGAGCGCATTCTCTGAGAAGCCGGATCGTCTCTTCCATACTGACCACAGTAGTTGTCATAAGAGCGCTCAGTCCTGCCAGTCTGACATTTTTCTCCACTACAGTTTCAGCTATTTTCTCCGGCGGAACATCCTTGCCAAGATCAATAACATCAAAGCTGTAATTCTCCAGAAGCACTTTTACGATATTTTTGCCGATGTCATGTATATCTCCCTTGACAGTGGCCAGAACCACTGTTCCGATCTTCGCCTGCACCTCTCCGCTTTTGTCCATCTTCTCCTTCAGAACGGCAAAAGCCCTCTTGGCGGCCTCAGCACTCATAAGAAGCTGGGGAAGGAAGAGTGTTCCCTTTTCAAAGCATTCTCCCACATGGTTCAACGCGGGAATCAGTTCCGTATCAATGATCTCCAGAGGTTCTATTTCAGACAGCAAATCTTTTGTCAGACTCTCCGCGTCCTCTTTTAATCCTTTTTCTATGGATTCCCGGAGAGTAAGAACGGTACTCCGGGAGGAGCCTGCCGCCGAAGACGGGTTCGGGACAGACGCAGCCGCTCCGAATCTCCCTATATATTCTTCACAGTTCTCATCCAGATTCATCAGAGCATGATAAGCGTACCATGCTCTCATCATATCTTCAGATGACGGGTTGATAATTCCCGCGCTCAGGCCGTTCATCATCGCCATCGTATAGAAAGCGGAATTGATTACCGGGCGGCATGGAAGTCCGAAAGAGATATTGGACACGCCAAGCACTGTGTGAACTCCAAGTTCATCCCTGAGACGTCTGAGCGTCTCAAGCGTCACTTTCGCCCCCTGAGGTTCAGAACTGATCGTCATGGCAAGCGCGTCGATCACAATATCCTTTTTTCTGATTCCATATTTCGCAGCCTCCCGGATGATTTTTTCTGCGATCCTGACCCGTCCGTCCACATCAGATGGGATTCCGCTCTCATCGAGGGTAAGGCCGATCACCACGCCGCCGTATTTTTGGATCAGAGGAAACACTTTATTCATGGACTCCTGCTTGCCGCTCACGGAATTTACCATTGCTTTCCCGTTATATATCCGCAGCGCCGCTTCCATAGCTTCCGCATCAACGGTATCAATCTGGAGCGGAAGGTTTACCACGCTTTGAAGCGCCTGTACAGTCTCCTTCATCATGTCTGTCTCATCAATGTCCGGAAGTCCCACATTTACATCAAGAATATGGGCTCCGTTGTCCTGCTGTGTAATACCCTCGCGCAGAATGTACTCCAGATCATGATCTTTGAGCGCCTGCTTAAATCTCTTTTTGCCGGTTGGATTGATACGCTCTCCGATAATCTTAGAACCTTTTCCGAGAAATACGGCGCTGCCGTAAGAAGACACAATGGTATCTTCTTTTTCAGTCGGTTCAGTTACAGGTATATCGCCGCAGAGCGCCGTCATTGCTCCGATGTGCTCCGGGGTCGTACCGCAGCATCCTCCGATAATCCCGGCTCCCATCTCAGCGATTCCCCTCATAAGTGAGGCAAACTGTTCGGGCGACACATCATAGAATGTCTTTCCGTCCTTTTGTATCGGAAGTCCGGCATTTGGCTTCACAATTACAGGCAGTGACGAATATTTAAGATATTCTTCAAGTATGGGAATCATCTGTCTGGGCCCCATTCCGCAGTTGATCCCAAGCGCATCCACTCTCAGCCCTTCCAGAAGTGCGATGACAGACGGAATATCCGCGCCGGTTAAGAGCTTTTTCCTCTCATCATAGATGGCCGTGGCAAAGACAGGAAGAGATGTGTTCTCTTTCGCCGCCAGAACTGCGGCCTTGAGTTCATATGTATCGCTCATTGTCTCTATATGGATCAGATCAGCTCCGGCCTCCTCGCCCCACGCCATAACCTGGCGAAACGCTTCATAGGCCGTTTCAAAAGAAAGATCCCCCATAGGGGCAAGAAGTTTCCCTGTCGGGCCGATGTCGAGAGCTGTATAGACTGCGCGGTCTGCCCGCGCTCTGCTGATGGCTGTTCTGACATGGCGTACCGCAGATTTCACCGTCTCTTCCAGAGAGACCGTATCACTGTGGAATTTCAGGGCATTCGCTCCGAATGTATTAGTCAGTACAATATCGCTTCCCGCATCGATATACTTTTGATGAATTTCTATAATCTCTTCAGGATGATTGATATTCCATGTCTCCGGCAGTTCTCCGGGCAGCAGCCCCCTCTCCTGAAGAAGCGTTCCCATGCCCCCGTCAAAAAACAGCAGTTCTTTTCCCAGTCGTTCTTTTAACATATCCTATCCTTTCACTGTTCTTTTCTTATGTTCACATCTCACCTTCGGTACTCACAGTCCTTCTTGCCGCACGCCTCGCATCCTGCGACCGGACATCTTTCTTTTACCGGGCTTGCTCCGATTATCGCCGTCACAGACTTGGTCGGACTCATTACATACCCGTCTGTCATTGTAAGGCCTATTGTTTTGGCACAGTCCAACATACGCATAATCGGTTCCTGATAATGAATATCGAAGTCTCCGTATCCTGGACTGAACCTCGGACGCAGATACAATTCTTCTTTCTCAAGCTCCCTGCCGATCTCAAGTTGTTTCAGATCGCAGAATTCCTCGAGAAGCGACGCCGCACATGCCTGAAGTACAAGGGCATAACTCATATCCGTTATAGACGCTCTTCGGATCATCTGATCCACTTCGATGCCGAGAGTTGCGCCGAGAAGCACAACTTTTTTACAGCCTTTCAGATTTCTCTCCAGACTCCTGCTCCTGATCAGCATTGTTTCGACCGATATTGCTCCGTCGCTCTCTTCCATATCAAAAACGCGGCAGATGGATCTCGGAACCGCAGCTTTCTCAAGTTCAGAGAAAGCTCTGTCAATCATAACACGGGTCCTGTCATCTGCCGTATTTTTTCCATATCCCAGATAGCGGACGGCTTCTTTTATCCGCCTCTCCATTTTATTTACTCCTTACGCTTTTATAATCTCCGACAAGTTGCTCATAATCGCAGCGGCCACATCCGGCTTGTTCATTGAGTAGATATGTATATTCTTCACACCGTTTGCTAGAAGATCGATTATCTGATCAGTGGCGTATGCGATACCTGCCTGCTTCATCGCCGCAGGAGAACTTCCGAAACGATCGAGAATCGACAGGAATCTTCTTGGAAATACAGTGCCCGAAAGATCCCTGCTCTTCTTCATCTGAGCGGCGCTTGTAATCGGCATAATTCCCGGAAGTACGGGAACCGTAATGCCTGCCTCCCGAATCCTGTACAGGAAATTATAATGGATGTCGTTGTCAAAAAACATCTGCGTTGTCAGGAAATCCACTCCACTGTCAACTTTTTGCTTAAGATAGCGGATGTCGTCCTCCTTATGCTCATTTTCCACATGTCCCTCTGGATAGCATGCCGCTCCGATGCAGAAATCGCCGTGCCGGCGGATCTCCTCCACCAGCTCATAGGCGTAACGGAAGCGGTTATCAGACGGAAATACCATTCCCTCCGGTATGTCTCCTCTCAGCGCTAGAATGTTCTCGATTCCGAGTTCTTTTAAATTTCCGATCACCTGACGCACCTCATCCTTTGTAGATGACGCGCATGTCAGATGGGCCAGGCTGAGCACATGAAGATCGTCCTTGATATGGGAAGCGATTTTCGCCGTATTCTTGCTCGTTCCGCCGCCAGCTCCATAGGTCACGCTGATAAAAGCCGGGTTCAGTTTTGCGATCTCGTCCGTTGTTGAAATCACCTTTTCAAATCCCTCGTCCGTCTTGGGCGGAAATACCTCAAAGGATATGTGGATTCTGTCCTCGTTCAGTCTGTCTATTATTCTCATCTGGCAGTTATCTCCTGTATTTTTCAAGTTGTCTGTCCTATTCGCCTATCAGGCTTCTGTAAAGGTCTTCATATTGTTTTGCCGAGTTTTTCCACGAGAAATCCTGGCTCATGGCACGCTCTACGATTTTGTTCCAGTCTCTCTTTCTGTCGTAATAGATTCTCTCAGCATAGCGGATCGTATTTAACATTTCATGGGCATTGTAATTACAAAAACTAAATCCCGTGCCCGTCTTTTCATATTCATTGTACGGCTCTACCGTATCTTTGAGTCCCCCGGTCTCCCTGACAATCGGAAGCGTTCCGTAACGAAGACTCATCAGCTGGCTCAGACCGCACGGCTCAAAGAGAGAAGGCATCAGGAATGCATCGCAGGAAGCGTATATTCTGTGCGACAGTTCGTCAGAATAATAAATGTTTGCCGATACGCGTCCGGAATATTTCCAGGCAAAATGGCGGAACATATTCTCATATTTCACATCTCCTGTTCCGAGAACAACGATCTGTACCGCATCCTGACAAAGTTCATCCATAATGTAGTCCACCAGATCAAATCCCTTCTGGTCTGTCAGACGGGATACCATACCGATCAGCATGACTCTGGCATCCTTTTCAAGTCCGAGTTCTTCCTGAAGAGAAGTTTTATTAACCGGCTTATTTCTTCTGAAGTTGTCGATCGTAAAGTTTTTGGCAATGCGGTTGTCTGTCGCCGGATTCCAGTCCTCATAATCCAGCCCGTTTACAATACCGCACAGATCATTGGATCTTGCCGACATCAGACCATCCAGCGCCTCTCCGTAGAACGGAGTCTTAATCTCCTCGGCATAACTGCTGCTCACAGTGGTCACCTTGTCAGCGTAGACGATTCCGCCTTTTAACAGATTAGCGTCTTTATACGCCTCCATCTTATCAGGCACGAAATAGTATTCCGGCAATCCTGTAATTCCTTTCACGGTCTTTGTATCCCACACGCCCTGGAACTTTAAATTATGTATCGTCATGATCGTCTTGATCCCGCGGTAGTATTCCCCAAGATAACGGAAATTGTCCAGATATACGGGAACAAGGCCCGTCTGCCAGTCATGGCAGTGAATCAGATCCGGGCGGAATCCTATTACCGGAAGTATACTTAATACCGCTTTGGAAAAAAATGCGAATTTCTCAATGTTCCACTTCGGATCTCCGTCATAGGGAGCAAAGCCGCTGAAATAATGCTCATTGTCAATAAAATAAAATGTTATATCATTGAGAACAGTCTTCAGTACCCCCACATACTGATTCTGTCCGGCAATATCCATATAAAAATGAGTTACATACTCCAGTCTTTCCTTCCACTCCTGCTTCATGCATGTATATTTGGGAATCACTACACGCACATCATATTTTTCCCTGTCAAAATCCTTTGGAAGTGAACCTACAACATCGGCAAGTCCGCCTGTCTTAATAAAAGGTACACACTCAGACGCGGCAAACAAAATGTTTTTCATATTACGATCCTCCATTTCCTGCCCTCATCGCCGTACAAGGCATTTATCACTTGCTATTATACCCCATTCCCTGCCAGTTGAAAAGGATTTTTCTCAGCTTTTATGGCGGTATTCCAATTGTATCGTATCGGCGATCAGCGCGATAAACTCGGAATTTGTCGGTTTCCCTTTTCCTGTGCTCACAGTATATCCGAACAGTTCATCCAGAGTATCTAATTTGCCCCTGCTCCAGGCAACCTCGATGGCATGCCGTATGGCGCGTTCCACACGGCTTGAAGTTGTCTGATACTTCTTTGCCACCGTAGGATATAGAATCTTTGTTATGGCATTTAAGACATCCATATCATTGACGGCCATGATGATTGCGTCTCTGAGATAATGGTATCCCTTAATATGCGCGGGAATTCCGATCTCATGAAGCATATTGGTGACACGGTTTTCCAGATTTTCCCCTCTTTTCGTGCTTTCTATCGTGTTGTCCTCCATTTTCCTCTCAGAATTTCGGGACACATTTCTTACGGACTTTATCCGATCCAGCAACATATTGTTGTTAAACGGTTTCATAACGTAGTAATTCGCACCTTTATTGAAGGCATCTTCTGTGATTTTTTCCTGGCCAACCGCTGTGATCACGATAAAGTACGGACGTGTAGGTTTGTCAAACATATGTTACACCATGCTGAATAAATTCCTTCAAGACAGTCTGTGGGGATTTCCAGCCC
>NZ_CALWFZ010000013.1 GCF_944377805.1 uncultured Mediterraneibacter sp.
CACTACGTGTTACTGATGGTTGCGAAGCCATCGATTTTTAGGCATAAAAAAAAGACCTACTTCCATTCGCCGTAGTATTGTACCACGACGAATGGGAGTACGTCAAGGTTTTTCCTTAAAATCAGGATATTGGTCACTTCCCGCGCTCCGCTCTTCCGGTTCGGATGTCGCGCTTTTTCCTCTTAAGGCGTTTATATACGCTCGCCCGAAACAGTGTATACACAACGGAGACAATCGGTATAAAGATCAGCATACCGACAATTCCCATCAGGTTACCGCCAAGTGTCACCGCCGCCAGCACCCAGATAGACGGAAGCCCCACAGAGGCTCCTACTACCTTCGGATAGATCAGATTGCCCTCAATCTGCTGTAACACAAGGAACATAATCACAAAGATCAAAGCCTGAAGCGGATCAACCATCAGAATCAGAAACGCCCCGATCACACAACCTATAAAAGCCCCGAAGATCGGTATCAGAGCCGTAAACGCGATTAAGACGGCTACCAGCAGCGCATAAGGCATGTTAAATACACTCATGGCAACGAAGAACATCATCCCCAGAATAAGAGCCTCCACGCACTGACCGGTAAGGAAGCTGGAGAACGACCTTGCAGTAAGAGAACACACTTCCAGACACCATTCCACCCTCTCTTCCGGCATGAACGCATACATCACTTTCTGGATCTGCACTCTCAGCTTCTCTTTCTGCAGCAGGACATAACAGCCGAACACAAAAGCGATCACAAAAGTGGTAACCCCGCTTACAATCGAACCGATCGCCAGCATTGTAGAGTTGAGCACATCGCCTGCTCCATTCTGGAAGAATGCCACCGCGTTGTCCAGCAGTCTGTCAACATTCAGGTTGAGGCTGTCCAGCCATGCGCTGACTTCTTTATTATCAGTAAAGAACTGCTCCCAGAAACGCTGGACTTCCGGCACATACACACGGATCGTTCTGCCAAGAGAGATAATCGTCTGCGTCAGTTCAGGAATTACAACAAACATAACAAGGACAATCACACCCACCACAATACCGATCGTAAGTACCAGGCTTACCGGTCTGGCAATCCTCTGCGCGATCTTTTTCTCTTTTAAATATCGGTTGCGGAAAAGCTTCTCTTCAAGGAAGTTCATAGGCACATTCAGTACAAACGCGATACCTCCCCCAAGCAGAAAAGGAAATATAATTCCAAAAGCAAATCCGATCCATTCAAATATAATCGCGTAATTCCAAAGCGCAATCAATATAACGATCGTAAACAGAATCAGTTGTCTGAGTTTTTTTATACTTTCATTATCAAGATTCATAGTCCCTCCGGTCTGACGATATAGATATTTTTTTGTGATGCTGGTTATTGTCTCAGCGCTCTCCCCAGTGTCTCGGCAATCTCCGGGTTCACCTGATTCACTTCCATTGTAACACATCCGCCGAAGGTGTCAAAGACAAGACAATCAACTTCTTACCTGAAATCAATTGTATTTCATGTTTTTGTGCTGCATTTTCATATTGTCTGCTGTTCACTGTAGTGATGCGCCTCTTCCAGCATCATGTCTTTTACCTTCATCAGCCTGATCTGAGTACTTCTCTCGTTCTCATCCAGCTTCATGGTAATGTACTTGATGCTCTCCTCTGTTTCGGGAATTATCACATGCTCCAGGGCGTTGACGCGCCGCCTTGTCTTCTCAATCTCCGCTGCCATCAGCTGGCACGCTTTCTCGCACTCGGCAAGACGAATCATGTCCGGCAGAATGTCAGCCAGCGACTTTACCGCCCCGTCCAGGTCGCTGGACGTAAATGCAAATCCATAAGAATAGATGTCATTTTCATCTGCCGTCTTTGTCTTATATTCAAAAGCAGGTATATCCACGCTCATGACATTTTTCTCCGACGCTTCAAGATCGATCTCCTGCCTGGGCGCCATGAGGGCAGTTTTAAGGGCAGCCTCCGACATGCCCGCTTTTGCAATAACAAAATTTTTGTTGGCAGAGCGGATGCCGGACTCTACTTTCTTTCTCACTTCCATATTTTCCCGCACCAGCTCAAGGTACTGGCGCATCAGTTCGTCTCTTTTATCCTTCAGAAGCTTATGCCCCCGGATTGCGGTAATCCGTTTCTTTTTAAGACGGGTCAGCTCCATTCGGGTCGGATTCACCTGTTTTGCCGCCAAAACGCCACCTCCTCTGTCAGTTTATCTGTCTGCGGCTTCCGGAGCAGCCCCTGTGCCTTATGCTTCGGGGTCTGTTCCGTAATAAATATCCAGATATTTGTCGTCGATTCGTTTCAGTTCCGTGCGCGGCAGCATCCGGAGCAGTTTCCAGCCAATATCCAGCGTCTCCTCGATACCGCGGTCCGCACTGTACCCCTGGGAAACGTATTCCTGCTCAAACGCATCCGCAAATTTCGCGTACATCAGATCAATCTCAGTGAGCGCAGCCTCACCCAGGATGACCATCAGTTCCTTTGCATCTTTTCCGCGCGCGTATGCGGCAAAGAGCTGGTTCATCGTATTTGAGTGATCCGCCCGGGTCTTTCCCTCTCCGATTCCCTTATCTTTCAGACGGGAAAGAGACGGAAGCACATCGATAGGCGGAGTGACACCCTTTCTGTAGAGCTCGCGGCTCAGGATGATCTGTCCTTCTGTAATATATCCGGTCAGATCGGGGATCGGATGGGTTTTGTCATCCTCAGGCATAGTCAGAATCGGGATCATTGTAATGCTTCCCGTCTTTCCGTTCTGGCGGCCTGCTCTCTCATAGATAGACGCCAGATCCGTGTACATATATCCCGGGTATCCGCGGCGTCCCGGCACTTCTTTTCGCGCGGCAGACACTTCACGAAGAGCGTCCGCATAGTTTGTAATATCAGTCAGAATGACAAGGACATGCATCCCTTTTTCAAAGGCGAGATACTCCGCCGCAGTCAGGGCCATCTTCGGAGTTGCGATACGCTCGATAGCCGGATCGTTTGCCAGATTAACAAACAGAACCGTACGATCCAGCGCTCCGGTCTCGCGGAAACTCTCTACGAAGAAATTGGATTCCTCGAATGTGATTCCCATTGCCGCAAATACTACGGCAAAATTTTCGTCCTTTCCAAGCACTTTCGCCTGTCTTGCGATCTGGGCCGCAAGCTGGGCATGAGGGAGACCCGATGCCGAGAAGATCGGCAGCTTCTGACCGCGAACCAGTGTGTTCAAACCGTCTATGGCAGAGACTCCGGTCTGGATAAACTCCTCTGGATAGCTTCTGGCCGCCGGATTCATCGGCAGCCCGTTGATGTCCATACGAGCCTCCGGCAGGATCTCCGGCCCGCCGTCGATAGGACGCCCAAGTCCGTCAAAGACACGCCCCAGCATGTCCCCAGAGACTCCCAGTTCCATGCTCCGCCCGAGAAAGCGCACTTTACTGTTGGACAGATTGATTCCCGTAGAGCTCTCAAAGAGCTGGACGAGGACGTCACTTCCGTTTACCTCCAGCACTTTGCACCGCCTTGTCTCACCACCGGCAAGCTCGATCTCACCGAGTTCATCATATGTCACGCCTTCCACGCCGCGCACGAGCATCAGCGGTCCGGCTACTTCCTGTATGGTTCTGTACTCCTTTGGCATTTAGCGGCCCTCCTTTACAAAAGCGTCCGCAATCTGAGCGGTCAGCTCTTCATCTACTTTCTTATATTCTTCGTCCAGCGCATCCTCGTGTACATATTTGAATCGCCCGATCTGCTCCCTTACCGGCATGGAGATCAGTTTCTGCAGGGCAGCGCCCTCCGAGAGCGCCTGTACTGCCCGGTCATAGAATGCGTTTACGAGAAGCATCATCATATGCTGCTTTTTCAGCGATGTATATGTGTCAGTCTCATGGAAGGAATTCTGGTGTAAGAAGTCCTCGCGGATGGAACGCGCCGCTTCCATCTTCAGCCGGTCGCCGGGGGAAAGGGCGTCCATTCCGACCATCTTCACGATCTCTTCGAGTTCTGCCTCTTCCTGAAGAAGAGTCATCATCTTCTGGCGTCCTTCCATCCAGTCAGGCGCCACATTTCCATCGAACCATTTCTCCATATCGTCCAGATACAGCGAGTAGCTGTTCAACCAGTTAATAGCCGGAAAGTGCCTCTTATACGCAAGAGACGAATCCAGTCCCCAGAATACTTTCACGATACGCAGCGTCGCCTGAGATACCGGCTCGGAAGTGTCGCCTCCCGGCGGGGATACGGCCCCGATCACGGAGAGCGCCCCTTCACGCCCCTCTTTTCCAAGGGAGATCACATGTCCGGCCCGCTCATAAAACTGCGCCAGACGGCTTCCCAGATATGCAGGATATCCCTCTTCTCCGGGCATCTCCTCAAGACGTCCGGACATTTCTCTTAGCGCTTCTGCCCAGCGGGATGTTGAATCCGCCATCAGCGCCACAGAGTATCCCATATCCCTGAAGTATTCCGCAATGGTAATTCCCGTGTAAATAGAAGCTTCGCGGGCTGCCACCGGCATATCTGATGTGTTGGCGATCAGAACCGTCCTCTGCATCAGAGCCTGTCCGGTCTTTGGATCTTTCAGTTCCGGGAACTCATTGAGAACGTCAGTCATCTCATTGCCCCGCTCTCCGCATCCGATATAGACAACAATATCTGCTTCCGCCCACTTTGCAAGCTGATGCTGAATCACCGTCTTGCCGCTTCCGAAAGGTCCTGGCACTGCTGCCACGCCGCCTTTTGCTATGGGGAAGAAGGTATCAATAACTCTCTGGCCTGTGACAAGGGGCATCTCGGGCGGGAGTTTTTTCTGATAAGGACGTCCCCGCCGGACCGGCCACTTCTGCATCAATGTCAGTTCTTTTTCGCCGTTCTCCGTCTCAAGAACAGCCACCGTCTCCTCGACTGTGAACGCTCCCTCTCTGATTTCTCTGACCGTTCCTTTCACTCCGTAGGGCACCATGATCTTCTGCTGCACGAGCACGGTCTCCTGTACCGTGCCGATCACATCTCCCGCTTCCACCTCATCCCCGGCTTTCACCGTGGGTACGAACTCCCATTTCAGATCTCGTTTCAGGGACGGCACTTCCACGCCGCGCTTCAGATTATTGCCGGATATTTTCATAATGTCATCCAGCGGTCTCTGAATCCCGTCATATATACTTGTGATCAGTCCGGGCCCGAGTTCCACGGACATGGGAACTTCCATAGATTCCACCGGCTCTCCCGGCCCCAGCCCCGACGTCTCCTCATATACCTGAATTGACGCCTCGTCCCCGTGCATCTCAATGATCTCGCCAATCAGACGCTGATTCGACACACGAACTACGTCAAACATATTTGCATCACGCATTCCCTCCGCGATAACAAGAGGTCCTGCGACTTTTTTTATTACTCCTGTGCTCATTAGCTTACTCCTCCAAACAGAATATCTGACCCGACTGCCTGCTCCACCGTTTTTTTCACGCCTTCCACACCGGCTCCGGTGTTGCCGGACACCCCCGGTATCCGGATAACTGCCGGCAGCGTCCTCTCACGGTACTTTTCCAGCTCATCCTCCGCCTGGGCCGCAGCCGCCTCCGTAATATAGATGATTCCATAGTCTTCCTGCACAAGCTGTCGGAGTCTGTCAAGTATCTCGTCCCGGTTTCTCACAGGGCAGATGTTAAGCCCCACTGCAGCGAAACCGTAGATACTGTCGTAATCGCCGACCACCGCAATCTTATACATACATCTCCCTTATCCTTTCCCGGATCACGTCATCCGCAAATCCGTTCTGCTTCCCGGTCAGTATGATCCTGACTGTCTTGATCTCATTCTGTCTTGCAATCAGATACCCCAGAAGAGGCCCGACAGAAAATGTCTCATACTTCTGTGTTTTCAGTGTCTCTATCATGCGGTTGTCACACCAGCGCTCAAAGACCGACGGAGATTCCTTCAGAGATTCTGCGCCGCCCGCATAAGACGTTCCCTCGAGATACTGCGCGATCTCCTCTGTTCCGAAGAGCGCTGCGCGAATGAGCTGATCCAGATTCAGACTCTCGCATTCAGCCATAGCGCTTCTCATAAACTCCGCGCTCTTTCCTGTCTTCTGGGCGCGTACCGCGATTTTAATATCCGCGATCGCGACTGTTGTATCCGCATAATGTTCTATGATCGGTTCTCCAGATCTTTTCCCTGCTTCCGCTATAGCCTCAAGCGCCGCTCGGTCTATGATAATATCGCAAAGCTGCCCGTCGCCGGTGTGAAGCAGACTCTCCAGCGCCTCCTGTGCCGTCCGGGCCATACTGCCCGGAAGCCGTGAGAACTCTCTGCTCTCAACGATCTGATACATCTCTTCCCCTGAAATGGGGCAGTCGTCATAGAACATTGCCGGATTTTTCTGATCCGTACACACTTCCTTAACCGCCGCCTTCAGGTTATGGTACAGCTTGGGGAAGAAAAGTACATCAAAAACGCTCATATCGGGCGCCACTTCACGAATTACCTCCCAGGCTTTCTCCTCTTCACGCTTTAAGACTGCTTCCGCATCTCCTTCAGATTCCATATCGCCCCAGCCCTTTTCCACCACGGATCTTAAAACTTCATCCGCAGTTTTACACGCCAGCAGCTGTTCCACAAACGCATCAGAAAGCAGGGACACTTCCAGCGCGCGGATACGCGCGACCGCATACGCATATTTTGTATTACTCAAGTTAACCCTCCTAACATCTGTGCTTTATCCAAACAGCAGCCGGTTCACCTGGTCCGACAGTTCATCACGCTTCGATGCGAACACTGCGCGGATTGTGCAGTTTTCCTCAATGCCGCCATAGACAAGCAGGAAACCGCCGTCTATGTTCTCCGGTTTTCCGGACAGCTCCAGAGCGCCGCCCTTTTGTGAGGCGATCTGTTTTATCTTTTCCGAAAATCCCGCCGGCATACGCTCCAGATCCTTTGCCGAGAAGCAAATCACCCCGTTTTCAGGCAGAGCATATCTCCCCAGCATCTTCTCAAGCATTCCGAAATATTTCTCGTCGTCCAGATTCAGCACCGCTTCATACGCCGCCTCGATCACGCTGCCGATTATTTCCTGCTTCGTCGCAAGAACCGCCTGCTTCCGGTGCATGTCTGCAGAAGAGTCCACGCGGATTTGATACTCTTTGGCATCGCGCTTCGCCCGCTCGCGGATCCCGGCAGCCTCGGCTTCTGCGTTTTCTTTTGCCTGGCATAACATTGCCTCGGCTTCTGCCTTTGCCTCGTTGGTAATCTCCTGTGCCTGGCTTTTCGCTTCTTCAAGAATCCGGGCCTTCATTTTATCCAGTCCACTCATAGTCCCGATCTCCTTTTTCCTTATACCTGAATGCCGCTGACAGCTAAGAATGAGATCAGAAGCGCAAGGATCGCATAAGTCTCCACCATCGCCGGGAAAAGCATTGCCTTACCGAACTGATCCGGTTTTTTCGCCACGATGCCGATAGCCGCCGCAGCTGTTTTTCCCTGGGCGATTGCTGATAAAAGACCTACAACGCCGATCGGCAGACACGCCGCAAGGATAAGCAGTCCCGTCTGAACAGTAAGGTCTGCAAGTCCGCCTCCGAGCACACCGATTTTTGACAGCGTGATGAATCCGATCAGAAGACCGTACAGGCCCTGGGTACCCGGAAGAAGCTGAATGATCAGCACTTTCGCAAATTTGCCCGGATCCTCAGTTACAACTCCCGATGCCGCCTGTCCCGCGATACCTACGCCGATGGCAGAACCCGTACCCGACAGAAGAACAGCCACCGCCGCTCCAAGTAATGCATACACAATTCCTAATTCACTCATGATAAAGTTTCCTCCTTAATTTCTGCATATTTTGTATTTTCTCTGAACGGTTGGAACGGCCGTCCGCCGCCCTCATAAAACTTACCGAAAAATTCCACAAACTGCAGGCGGTTTGTGTGAACATACGCCCCCAGCAGGTTGATCGCCAGATTCATAGAGTGTCCGATCAGAAAGATCAGGATGAAAAAAACAACCCCGATCACGTTCTCTGGCAGCATGCTGCCCATCTGGTTGATTACCGACGCGATAACTCCTGTAGCAAGCCCGAGGGCCAGCAGACGGGAATAGGAAAGCACGTCGCTGAGCCATCCTGTTATATTGTACAGATCATACGCGCCAAGCGCGAGCCTGAGCGCCGGATTTTTGTTCCCTCTCCCCGACATCAGCACAATGCCGAGAGCGCCTGCCGCCGCAAGCACCTTCGCAAGCGTATTAAGCCATCCCGGAAATACAATTTCCATCTGGGCGATCGACGCGAAGAGCTCGCCTGGAAGCAGCATCAGGATCAGCCCTGTAAGGAGCATGAACCACAGCACTACGTCGCAGAAAAAGTCCATTATCTGCCCGTCTCTGATACACAGGTATCCCTTGATGGCAAGCCCCGTGAACAGGTGGATAACACCAAAGAGCAGCGAATAGAGCAGCAGTTTCATCGGCTCGTTCAGCGGAACAAACCACAGCGCCGGCGGCGTGATCGTCGTTCCGAAGAATTTTTCCGATACAATGTCCACAATATTTCCAAAGTATCCGCCAAAAAGCGCTCCCCACACAATAGTCGAAAGCCCACAGTAGAAAAACAGTTTCAGCGACTTTTTCATTTCCGGCGACATCCGTGGAAACTTCAGCACAAGAATGCCGCACACGACAGATACGATCAGCCCATACGCCGCATCCGAGAGCATCATGCCAAAAAAGAATACATAGAAAAATGACATAACCGTCGTGGGGTCGATCTCTCCTTTTACCGGAAGACCGTAAGACTCCACAACGCCCTCCATACTGGCAGAGAACGGATTATTCTTCAGAATAACCGGAGGCTCCTCATCTTCTTTTAATTCCTCTATATCGACCATACAGTCGTAGTGATCCGCCAGATATTTCTCTACTTCGCCGGACAGTTTCGCCGGGATATACCCGCTGATCAGAAATGTCCGCTCGGACTGAGGCAGCTCTCCGAGCACCTCATATTTATCTGCCCGGACTCTGTAGTAGTCCGCCACAATCTTCAGACGGTCTCTCTGGCCGGCAAGTCCCCGGATCTGTTCCTCTATCGCGTCAATCTTATCTCTGTGCTCCTTGATCTGACACTCGAGATCCTGTTTCTGATTAGCCGGCGCTTTATCCCATGTCTGGGCCGGCCGGGCAAAACCTTCACTCCGAAGCGCCTCTTCAACAGCGGTCGCGTCTTCTTTCAGGCAGATCACGGCCAGATAAGTCGTACTCTGCTCTCTGGATATGACATGCACATCCGCCCCCTCAATCTCCGGAGCTTTCTGGGCCAGTACATCATATACAGTCTCTGATGTTGTACCGCCCGGCATCGTGCCCGGGAAAAGAACCGCGCGCTCTGTCCTGACCACTTCCAGCGGAACATCTAATGAAAGCCACGGCGTCAGACTCTCGATACTGTTCTCAAGTTTCGCTGTGGAGGCGATCCATTCTGAGCGTTCCCGATCAAGATCGCAGATCTCTTTCGCCGTCCGCAACAGCTCCCGACGCTCCTTGCGGACCGTCTCCCCTTCCTCCGCGGAAATCTGGGCTTTTCCTTCAAGCGCCGCGAACACAGACTGATTCTCAGGCACATATTTGTCCAGAATCTCAAGCGCCTGATCCACGGAGGAGGCAGCTTTCTCAAATCCCTGCTTCTTCCCCACAGTGTCCATCCTGCGGAAATCTTCATCCTCATCCAGTATATGGTTCACTTCAAGAACACCCAGACTCTGCAGTTTCTCAAGTATCGCTTTACGGTCTTTCTTTAAGGCACAGATGCTGATTCGCTGCATCTTAAGCACCGCCATTCGACCACCCTCCTTTACTGTCTGTCAGAAGTGAAATCACCAGTTCCACCGCTTCTTCTTTCTTCTCTCCTGCCAGCGCCGCAAGCCTGGCCGTCTCGCCCTCACATTCTGCCATTGCACATTTTCTGGCCTCTTCTCCGGCCAGACGGGCCTTTTCCCCCTCAGCTTCAGCCTCTGCCTGCGCATGTCTTATAATCTCGTCCCGGATCTGTTCCGAGCGCTCTTCTGCTTCTTTTACAATGCGCTCGCTCTCCCTGCGCGCATGCTCTACAATCTCATCCGCCTCTCTCTCAGTCTCGCGGATCGTCTGAATTGTCTCTTCAACCATTTTCATCCACCACCTTTCCGGATCGATTCTGTTTTCTTAGCTTTTCCATTATTCCCCGCTTCATGCAGGAGGGCCGTCTGAATCTGGCCGCCCCACTGCAAATTGTGCAGGTCTCCCTCACGCTTAAGGCCTGAGAATCCGTTCTGCCTGAGCGCTTCATACAGCACAATGGCAACCGAATTTCCCAGATTCAGAGATCGGCTCTCTCCAAGCATCGGTATCCTGACACATTTTTCCTCATTTTGCACGAGTATCTCCTCAGGAATCCCCGCACTCTCTTTCCCGAACATAATGTAGCAGTCCGGCTCATAGTTCACTTCCGTATAGGTTTTCTGCGCCTTCGTAGTCGCCATATAGATTGTGGCGCCGGGATTTTTCTCCAGAAAATCCTCATAGTCAATATACGTCGTGACGTCAAGGTCTTTCCAGTAATCCATACCGGCCCGCTTAAGCGCTTTTTCATTTAATCGGAACCCGAGCGGCTCAATCAGATGAAGCCTCGCTCCGGAAGCCACACACGTTCTTCCTATATTCCCCGTATTTGCCGGAATTTCCGGCTCAAGGAGCACAATATTTATCATATTCAGCCTCTCTTACTTCTCATTTTCCGATACCTCCCGGCCGCCCTTCCTGTGCGCGGCCTTTATCCGGCTCGACTGCCACCGGTCCAGTTCGTCCCGGGCGGGACGGTCCAGATACCGGATCTCTTCCCCGTTTCGGATCACGCGGGCATTCTGAGTTTTTGACACTCCCAGACCGGCCACAGTCACGCCGGATTGTTCCAACAGTTCTCTCACAGCCTGCGCCTCTCTTGTCAGTATCAGGTAGCTTCCCGCCGACGTCATGAGATACGGATTGAGTCGGTAATGCTCGCAGATTTCCACGGTCTCCTGCTTTAAAGTTATCCGCTCCAGATCGATCTCAAATCCGGTTCCCTCTGACCCGGACAGTTCCCACAGGGCAGCGAAAATCCCTCCTCTTCCGATCTGTCGCATAGCAGTTACATGGCGTTCCGTCGCGTTTAAAAGCTGTTTCGGCCTTACCAGTTTCGCTGTCAGCGTCTCCGCCTGCGCCAGAAACGAGGAGACAAACCGTGCTTCCAGTTCTTCTCCGGCAGTCTCCAGGATTCGCAGCGTTCCTTCTAGTCCCGCGTATCCGCACAGAAGAATCTCCTCCTGGCCTGTGTGCTCCCGGGGAGAGACATTCCCTGCGAACATTCCTTTTAACGCTGTTCCGGCGGCGCTGGCAAAAACGATAATCCGCGACACGCCATCCGTCACTTCCCCATCCAGGCTGGTCACCCGAATCTCCAGTTCTGAACACGCTCTCTGTATCTCCTCTGCCAGATCAGAGAGGCACTCCTCTGAAGATCTCTCAGGAAGAAGGATACGGACAGCCACACCGGCCGCGGATATTCCCTTCGCCGCCAGCTCTCCCGCCGCGTGGTATACCGCATAGTATCCCGTCCGCGCCGTATATCCCGATACCTGAGTATCCGCCCACACAAAGCTCGGCCCTTCCTCCGTCTCAAATCCGGAGCACATCTCCCACGGAGACGGATCCCATATGGATTCTTCTTTTTTTATATGAAGTTTTTTCCTGACAGAGCGCTGCCATACCGTCTGGGTAAAGCGCCCGTTTTTCATATCATTTCCCTGGGGCATCCTCATTCACCAACGCCTTCTATATCATGTAAGGCAGTATCATCGTAAGCACCATAGCTGCCACCACGAGAAGAATAATAATCGAGATTATACGCCTCAATCTCTTGTCATGAAAATTCATCCCGGAACATCCTTTCTCTTTTCAGTTTCTTCTATCTCATACACAAACGCGTCTCCGTTGAGCGGATCTCTCTTCCTGTAATCAAACAGGAAGAGCCGGCCTCCGAGCCGCTCCAGGTGCGTCATCTTACGCATCTGTCTCCTGTCATATCCCTTATAATCACTGAGATACCTGCGCTCCGTCTCCTCTCTCTTATAGAAGGCGGCAGCCTCGTCTGAGGTAATGCTGCTCTCTCCCAGAAAATCAGGACGGTTTCTCACATTATCCCTCAGATACAGGTCCAATGTCAACCACTCGGCGCACTCTCCCATCCGCCCCTGAGGCAGATGCTTCTCCAAAAAGCGCTTCAGAATCTCATATCTGGCGACTCTGGAGTGGCTTACCCGAAACAGCCCCTGACTTTCATAATACTCCGCCAGAGCTTCATACATGGAAAACGCGTCCGCAAATTCCTCTTCGGCGCACTCCAGCGTATTCCGGAACTGGCCGCTGTTGTAGTATACTTCCACCATCTCTTCGATCTGCTTTAAGCGCATCACATCACGATATGAAAGCCACTTTGTAGAGAGCACTTCATAGGGCGCGCGCTCCTGATACAAAAGTTCATATTCTTCCGCTTTTTCATACATCAGCGAGCCTTTGAGAACTTTCAGGAAACCAAGCTGGAGCTGTTGAGGCCTCATAGCATAGACACGGTTAAATGATTGAGAAAAACTCTTATAGTCCTCAAAAGGGAGCCCTGCGATCAGATCCAGATGCTGATGTACGTTTCCTGTTTCCCGAATCCGGGCGACTGAAAATTCTACCCGCTCCAAATCCATCACTCTGCGGATTTCCCGTATCGTCCTGCTGTTCGCCGACTGTACCCCGATCTCCAACTGTATCAGCCCGGGCCTCATACTCTGCACCAGACGGATTTCCTCTTCCGTCAGAAGATCCGCCGCGATCTCAAAGTGAAAATTCGTAATTCCTCTGTCGTGCTCCCTGATATAGCTCCATACCGCAAGAGAGTGGTCGTGACTGCAGTTAAATGTCCGATCCACGAACTTCACCTGGGGTACTTCATGATCGATAAAAAACCGGAGTTCCTCTTTCACAAGCTCTATGTTCCGGAAACGCAGGCATTTGTCTATAGAAGACAGACAGTAACTGCAGGAGAAAGGACATCCTCTGCTGGATTCATAGTAGATGATCCGGTTACGGAATTCCTCAATATCTTCATACGCAAAGGGCACGGCGCTCAGATCCATCACCGGCCGGGGCGGCGTCTCTTCAAGACTCCCATCAGAAGTCCGGTACATAATCCCCCTAATATCAGACAGGGATAGCTCCCGGTCCTTTCCGGCATTACCCCCGTGGTAATACTCCAGAATTTCCAGGAGCGTCTGCTCCCCCTCCCCGCATATAACCCCGGCCAGATGAGGGTATACCTCCAGCATCTTGCGCGCGCTGTAGGAAACTTCCGGACCGCCCAGCCAGATCTTCGTCTGAGGCAGGATCTTCGGTATCTCCCTTATGAGCCGCTCCACATAGTCGATATTCCACAGATAACAGGAAAAGCAGAGAATATCAGGGCAACGCCGGTAGAGGTCCATAAGGATCTCATCTGTCGTCTGATTGATCGTATACTCCGCTATCTTAATCTCCTCACGATATTTGCGGGCATATGCTTTCAGACTGTACACCGCAAGGTTGGAATGGATATATTTTGCGTTGATCGCCGCCAGTAAGATGTTCATTCGCGCGCTCCGTTTCCTGTTAGTCCTGACTATTCTACCATCAATTTTGTCTTTCGGCAATTTCTTTCGTCCACATCCGTTGACATTTCTATAAAAACCATGTAAAATTAAAACTCGTGCAGCCGGGGTGTTAGCGGTACCTTGTACCTGCAATCCGCTATAGCAGGGGTGATATTGCGCGGAGGGCGGCAGTCTGCAGGGCTGCCCCCGGTAAGTGACGTTGATGTCCGGGTCTTACGCGACGGAAACCTGTGAACCGTGTCAGGTCGGGAACGGAGCAGCACTAAGCAGGACCTTCCGGGTGCCGTAAGGGCGCCTGGGCTGAGTTAACTGCCGGGGTAACGCCTGTGGATCAGGTTCGAAGCGCAATGCACATAAAAAAGAATACTGCGGACGCAGCCTAGTGGACTGCGTCCGTTTTTGTATGTTTTTTCATTTTCTTTTTCTCTCTCAGCTGCTGAAAGAAACCTGTCATCAGAGCGCTGCACTCATTCCGCAGTACTCCGCTGGACAGTTCCGCCTGATGATTGAACGCTTTTACATCCAGCAGATTCAGAACCGAACCCGCGCATCCGGCTTTCGGGTTCATACATCCGATCACCACACGCGGAATGCGTGACTGTACAATTGCTCCGGCGCACATCTGACACGGCTCTAAAGTCACATACAACGTACAGTTTTCAAGCCTCCAGTCGCCCAGCTTTTTCCCCGCTTTTCTGATGGCCGCGATCTCCGCATGGGCCAGAGGACTTTTATCCGTATTCCTTCGGTTGTAACCTCTGGCGATAATTCTGCCCTCGTGAACAATCACGCAGCCAATGGGCGTCTCATTGAGTTGATAGGCCTTTTTCGCCTGCCTGATCGCCTCACGCATATATTTTTCATCGATTCTGGTCTGATCCTCACAGACGTCTGTCTTTTGAGAGCCCATAGGTTTCCTCTCCTCACTTCTGCTCCTCTGTTCTTTTTTCTCTTCCCCCGGAATAAACTAAACTGAAAAGAGACAAGACCAGAGGTAATTTATGAATCCGGGTACTTATTATTTATATGAATACGATACTTCAAAGCGCCGACGGAATGTCGGATTTATTAAGGTCACACGCCATTATCAGTCCTGTATCCTTCAGCTGCACGCAAAAGGACTCCCTGTGGGAAATGGGGAATCTCTTGAGCTGTCCGCCTTCTGTCACGATCAGGATACAGTACTGCACACAAAGATCGCAGCCCTGACCTGCTGCCGAAGAGCCATATCGGCACGCCTCTCCATTTCCGAGAGAAACTTTCCCCAGGGGCGTTCTCTCTCCGGAATCGACGGCTTTTTCGTGACTCTTCCCCGGGAGGGATACAGTCTTTTCTGGATGGCATCTGCCGGTTTCTTTGACATAACCCCGGAGATGCTAAGAGAACCGGGAACTGCATCGCCGGAAACTTCTGATACGCCCGTACCAGAAGAGGTTGTTCCTGACGGACCGCCGGCTCCGGAAAATCAGGAAAGCTCTTCCCCGGCCGGACTGTCGCAGCCGGAAGAGCAGGAAGAGGTTCCCCCGGCCGAACCGCCGGCACCGGAAGAACAGGAAGAGTCCTCCCCAGCCGAAGCGCCGGCGTCTGAGGCCGGACTTGAAACTTCAGAGAGAAAGCCCGCAGTCCAGGCCAAAAAGATTCGCCGCTCTGATCTCACCCTGCTTCCCAGGAAGTTCTGGCCTTTGGCCAACAACAGCTTCCTTTTGCACGGGTATCACAATTATAATCATTTGATTCTCTTAGAAGATGCAGGCCGGCTCTGGCTTGGTGTTCCCGGGATCTATGATCCAAGGGAGGCGCGGGCTGCCGATCTGTTCGGCTTCCCCAGGTTCACACAGGAAGGAGCCGCTTCCCTTGAATTGAGTGAGGAAGAACTCTGCCAGACGCCCGGATTCGGGCACTGGTGCAGATGTATCGGCCCTTGCAGCGGCACCCTTCCCGGAAATTAGATCATTCCGTTCATCTCCTGGTAGAGACGCTTTGCGTAACTGTCCGTCATACCGCACACATAATCTGTCACGAGAAGGAGGCGGAGATACAGCTTCTCCGCTTCATCTTTTCCCTCTGCCTGAAGTCGGTATGCACTTTTATAATTATCCGATATGAAAGAGACCACTCTTTTATCTATCGTATCCTGATCTCTGCCTGTATCATAATAGAGCACTGCTCTGACCAGCCTGTCCATCAGCGCGTTCAGAATCGCGGACTCAGCCACTTCCATCTTGTAGATCGCCATAGACGAAAACACATAGCGATATGCCATATCTCCGAGAAGTTTCATAAGCTTTTCGCCGAAAGTGCCATAAAACAGATCATGACTGTACGTTCCCGCCATAATGCTGTCATAATTTGACGTAAAGCCGAAAGTCGCGCAGTTGGTCAGGAAGCCCTGAGCGCTGATAATCCAGTTTTTCACCGCATAGGCTTCCGGGCTGCTGACCTGTTTCTCCACGCCTCTTCTGTAAAGCCGGTTGAGTTTTTCAAGCGGCTTAAAAGACGATTCCAGCTGTTCTTTCTCCAGGGGTTCCAGCTCTTTCTGCAGAGTATGATACGTAATGAAACCTTTCACAAAGGCGTCCTCTATGTCCGCCGTCTTATAGGCCAGATCATCTGCTGCTTCCAGAATATAAGTAAGAGGATGCCTGTTGTTTCCTGCTCCCGTCGCCTCCGTCACCCTTCGGAAAACAGATTCGTCCGCAAAATAGTATCCCATCTTCTTCTCTTTGATATTCCCGCTGTGTTCACGAATCTCTGTGGAGGACACCGGATATTTGATAATCGTATTAAGCAGGGCGTACGTCAGATTCATACCGTGCTCATCTACAAGGTAATGCAGTTTTGTCACCAGCCGCAGCGCCTGTGCATTTCCTTCAAAGTGAAAGAAGTCCTGCTTCATCTGATCACTCAGCATCTCTTCCACCTTGCATCCGTCAAAAGTCAGCTTCGGGAGATTCCTCTCAAACCACTCCCGGATCGCGACCTCCCCGAAATGTCCAAAAGGCGGATTTCCAATATCATGGATCAGTCCCGCGCATTCCAGAATATGCGAAATATCCTCCTTCATCTGTGGGGTGAAACCTGTGTTTCTGCGATATTTTAAAATATTCTCACCGATATTCTGTCCCAGAGACTTTCCCAGAGAGGAAACTTCCAGAGAATGCGTCAGTCTCGTCCGTATAAAGTCGCTCTTATCAAGAGGAAATACCTGGGTTTTATCCTGCAGGCGTCGAAAAGATGCGCTTCCGATGATCCGATGGTAGTCCTTCTCGAATTCGCTTCTGAGATCCGATGACTTTGCCTTGCCTGAGGTTTCCCTCTCACGCCTGTCAGACAGCAGCATTCTCCACTCCATCAGTCATCTCCCCTTTCGTCAGTCCAGATAAATCGGCGGCTCATAAGATTTGCCAAGCAGCGCTTTCTTGCGCTCCTGAAGTCCCAGGAAAGCCCATTCCGTCATATCCGTCCACTTGTGAATGGTCCGATCATACACCTGAACATAGCCGATCCTTGTCGGATGCATCCGTACACTGTTGGACTGGTATTCCCGGCCGGTATAGGGGTTTACCTCACCGGCTTCCAGGTCTTCCTGCACGTCGTTATATGAGATCACCGGCTCAAAGTCTTCCTCCCGGTTCTCCTTCACATCGTCCGCCGGCTGTCCTGACTTTACATCCGGCTCCACAGGCCCGGCCGCAGTCCTGGTGTCCTGAGTTTCCTCTTTGGTCTCAGCCCCCGGCCGCGCTTCTTCCTCCGTCTTCCTGCGCCGGAAAATCCCCCCGGTAGGGAAGCGCTCTTTCTTCGGTTTCTCCAGTTCCTTTTTGATCTCTTCTACCGGCTCTCCGGCCTTTGCGTTTTCCTCCAGCTCAGAGAGTTCCTGATGGATCTCGTACAGTTCTCCGATCGTCATATCCCGCTCTTCTGAGACTGCAGTTGCGGCTGCTGCTTCCTCCACCGCTTCTGTCCGCGCAATCGCGGCCTGCTCCAGAGCCGCTGTGCTTCTTGGCTGCGCCTGTACTTCCGACATGATGCTCAGATGGAACGGACAGTCCAGGATCCGGGCGATCATACGCATATCCTGCTCCTGAAAATTATCTCTTCCAAGTCTCTGGGTGAGGTTCTGCCTTGACATCTTCTTGCCTGTTCCGGCCTCAATCAGTTCCGCAAGCTGCTTGATCGTCATTCCTTTTCTCCCGAGAATGATCTTTACCTGTTCGCCAAACGTTAAGTCTTCCATGTTCTTCCTCCTTTTGTATTTATAATCCCCTCTGTCGTCAGTCAATCTGGCTTTCCCCCAGATACTCCTCCAGAGTAATCCCCTGTTCGGTAATCTCTTTTGCCGCGTCCTTTCCGACATAACGGTAATGCCACGGTTCATAGATAATGCCTGTAATATCCGATTTCTCAGGCGGGTACCTCAATATGAAGCCGTACTCATGGCAGTGGGCCATCAGCCACTGCTGTTCCGCGGTATCACCCTGACGCTCGTCCAGCGCTTCGTAGCGGGTAGAGATAATATCAACCGCAAGCCCTGTCGCATGCTCGCTCGTTCCAGGAAGAGCCACCTGCATACTCGTCTCCTGATAAGCCTGCAGAGGCGTCATCCCCTGTGTCAGGCGGTTCTGCATCGAGGCGTTAAATGTCTCGATCTGCTCATCATAGGAACGGTAAGCCGATGTGACATACATCTCCAGCCCCTGTGCCGCTCCGTCCTGCATCATCTGCCGCAGGTCGGCGGATATCCGGTCGTCAACCAGATAACCGGCGGAAATCTCAGTCAGTTTTTCCGGCACATAAGCCGCGTCCAGCGGATGTTCCTCATTGACCAGAATCAGCGGCCACGCATCCGTGTCTCCAGCCAGAGTCTCTGTACTGTTCTCAACCGCATTGTGCCTGATGATCTCTTTTTGGAGGAGTTCATTTTCTTCGGTGAGCTCCTCTGTTCTCTCGGAGTAGGCCGCCTCCTTCTTTTCCATAACTCCGTGGCAGGCGAGCAGGGTGATGAGCACTCCCGCCGCCGCGCCGGCCACACCGCCTGCGACAAGGCTGGCAGTATGTCTTTGCGCCAGATGCGCCTTTATAATTTCCGCTAATTTCATAAAATCAGCTCCGTGTGAAGTTCCATATCAATCTCCTCATCCGTGGTGCAGACCGCCATCTTGTAAGGCATATCATTCATTTCGTATTCGCAATAATAATATTTCTCCGGGAACTCATCCGGCTGTCTTATAAGAACGGGCGGGCTGCCCAGCTGGATACAGAACCGGCTGGCCGGAAGCGCCATGCCCTTTCTCGTCGCTTTCATGAAGCTTTCCTTAAGCACCCAGTATCGGTAAAATAACTCTGCTCTTTTTTCCTCGGAGGGTTCGTCTGTCATTGTCCGATACTCTTCCCGGCAGAAATATTTCTCGGCGATATTCAGATGCATCGGGCCGATCTTTTCCACATCACACCCGACTTTCACCCGGGCACCTCCCATATTTGCGGCGCACATCACAAGAGAACCGGAATGCGAGAGATTAAATACAGTTTCTCCGGAAAGAGAGTATCTCTCTCTGATCTTCTGCCACAGAATCCATACCCCGACGCTCTGCGCCTTCCTTTCAATCAGCCGCAGTTTATCCGCCTTGCTCTTCCGGAAGTCAGGAAGCTGTCGGTAATATCTCTCGTAGCACTCTCTTTCATAAAGCGGCGCAGCATCCGCAATCCATGCCTTTACCATATTCTATTCCTTCAGATACCTGACTTCAAATGTCTCAATGGTAATCGGCTTGTTAAACAGCGCACCCTGGGCGTAATCACATCCCAGTTCCTTAAGGACATTGAGCTGATCCTGCGTCTCCACTCCTGAAGCCTGCACTGTAGCTCCAAGCTGACGGCAAATATCGATCACCGCCTGCGCAACGATACGGCTGCGGGAATTTCCCACAATATTCGTAATCAGGCTCTTATCGATCTTCAGGCCGTCGAACTCCATCAGAGACAGGATAGAAAAGCTGGAATCTTTCGCGCCGAAATGATCCAGAATCACTCTTACATTCGCTTTGCGGATCTTGCTGCTCGTCTCCGCCAGCATTTCCTGATTCATATCGGCTCCCGACTCTGACACCTCAACTTCCAGATATTCACACAGCACATGGTATTTCTCAATCAGATGAAGCATCTTATCCGCAATACTCTCCTGCTTCAGAGTCGCCCCGGCAAAATTCACCGCGACCGGAATCAGCGGAACTCCTTCCAGTTCCCATTTATGAAGAGTTTTGCACACTTCCTCGAACACATACAGGTCGAGATAATGGGAGAGCTTCGTCTCCTCCAGGAGGTTGATATATCTTCCCGGATCCACGATCCCCAGATCTTTGTGGTGATACCGCACCACCGCCTCCGCGCCCGCGACACGTTCTGTCGCTGTGTCTATCTTCGGCACGAGACAGACGATAAAGTTGCCGTGCTCCAGGTCTTCCAGGAGATCCTGCTTGATAATCGGTTCATGATGGCCTTTCTTAAGGTTCTTATAATACTTTTTCTTCTCCTCGCGCATCATAACTTCCGCGTTATTTACCAGCTTGTCTACATCGATGTCTACCTTTTCCCAGGCATATCCCATCGACACCAGTCCCAGGCTGATATTATCCAGCTTTGTGTGGGCCGCGTAGATCTGTTTCGTAAAATCTTCGTAGGAAGTATCTCCCATCAGAACCAGATACTCATCTCCCGTCAGCCGGTACACTTCTCCGCTGTGGAAGTGCTCCTGGAGAACTTCTCCGACACGGATTACAACTTCATCACCGTATTCCCTGCCGAACTCTTTATTAAAATTCTTCAGTCCGTTAATATCGATAGACAACGCGCCAAGAGACTTCAGATCATGCTCTTTTGCATTTTCCAGATAATTCACCAGACTGTTCCTGTTGAGCAGGCCTGTCAGGTCATCGTGGTAGCTGAGGTATTCCTGCTGTTTCTGCATCTTCTGGAGAGCGATCGCCTGAGGGATATACGGAAGGAGCGCCCGCATCAGGTCAAGAGTGCATCCGCCCCGGTGCACGCCCACTGCGGCAAGGATTGCCGTCGTATCCTCCGTCAGCTGCCAGAATACGCTGTAGCTGTCTGCAGTGGTATCCGTGATCTCTTCTTTCATCCATTTCGGCTGCTGGTCTTCGGGCATCAGTTTGAGCCGATCGCGCTGCCATTCTGTATTCTCGGCACACCACTCATAAATCGTCTCAATATCTCCCTGTTCTTTTTCAATATAATAAACGTACTCCGCATCATAATAATCCCGGATCGTACTCAGGATATTGTTCATGATCTCCATCAGAGAACGTGGTTTATAGCTTTCACTCATCTCTTTCTCTCCCTGTCTGTCTGTTTCTGCTGAGAAATCTGTCAAAACACATGTGAAACACTGCTTATCCCTGTATTACACAAGGCATTTTTATTGTAGTATACGCAACATCAAAATGCAAGATAAAACTGGCGTCGCCAAAGGACAAGCAAGAACCGGAGCGCTGTCCTTTTCGCCCCGGTTCTCGCCGTTTATTCCCACACGATTTTCTTTTGTATACCTGACTTATGAATTTTTCATAACAACGCTTTCAACTACGTCGGCCGCATGCTCACAGGCGTCGGCACACCGCTCCAGATAAATATAAATATCCCTCCACGCAATGACGCGAAGCGGGTCATCCGACTCTGTATAGAGACCTCTTATACTCTCCATAAACATCTTATCAGCCTCTTCCTCCAGGTCATTAATGCGGATCACAAGCTGTTTTAAATTCTTCGACCGCTTAAAGTTCTTAAACTCTACAAGAAGCTCCCTGACGCCGTCACAGCAGCGGATCACAATATCCGTCATCTTCAGCGCGTTAGGTTCAATGTCCTGTACATTATTCATATAAACTCTGAGCATGACGTCTTCTACTTTGTCGGTGATGTTGTCTATATTCTGGCTCAGAGACACAATATCCTCGCGCTCAATGGGCGGCAGAAATTCTTTTGCCAGATGATCCAGCATCTCATGCTTCTTCATATCCGCGCTGTGCTCGATCTCATGAAGTCTGTCAAGACGTTCTTTGAGTTCGTCCGGTCTGAAGTCCTCCAGAGTTTCCTTAAGCATCTGGGATGCCCTGCACGCATCCTCCGCGCAGGCCACAAAATTATCAAAATAAAATGAATCCTGTTTCTTTGCCACTTTTTCTTCCTCCTATTATCTACAAAACCGCCATAAATATCTTCGCCACCACAAAGCTGATCAGGCCGCATCCGGGAAATGTAAATATCCACGTCAGCATCATGTCCTTGACTACGCCAAAGTTGATGGCGGAAAGTCTCTTCACAGCGCCTACGCCCATGATCGCGCTTGTCTTCGTATGAGTCGTAGATACCGGGATCCCGAACACGCTGGAAAGCAGAAGACAGACCGCACCCGCAAGGTCAGCGGAAAATCCCTGGAACTTTTCAAGCTTCACCATATCCATCCCGACAGACTTGATGATCTTCTCACCGCCGACGCTTGTCCCAACGCCCATAACAACACTGCAAAGGAGCATAAGCCATACAGGTATCAGCATTCCCTCCACACTGCTCTGGCCGTTGCAAAAAGCAATGCCAAGGAAGAGCACTCCGATAAACTTCTGTCCATCCTGGGCTCCGTGCATAAAGCTCATAAACGCGGCTCCGAAAATCTGCGCCGTCGTAAAGAAGCCATTGGTCTTTCTCCTGTCCATCGCCGCACAGATTAAAGTAAGTATCTTACAGATCCCCCATCCCATAAAGAAGCCCAGCGCCAGGCTAAGTACGAGTCCGTAGAAAACTTTTACCCACTCGTCAAAATTAATACCGCCGACTCCGTTATGGATCGCAATGGCCGCGCCGGAAAGTCCCGCAATCAGGCTGTGACTCTCGCTGGTCGGTATGCCGAACACCGATGCCGCCACACTGTAGACGACAATGGAGAACAACGCCGCGCACAGCGCGATCAGCGCCTCATCTGTCTGCCCGCCGAAGTCAACCATATTACTGATCGTAGAGGCAACCGCACTGTTGATGTGGGTCATGACAAGAACGCCAAGGAAGTTAAACACCGCGCTCATCATAATAGCTGTCCGTACTTTCAGACACCTTGTACCGATACATGTGGCGATGGCATTCGGCGCATCAGTCCAGCCGTTTACAAAAATAACGCCTAACGTAAGCAGTACCGTCACCATCAGCACGGGATTGGAAAATACTTCCTGGCAGAAACCTGCAAATGAAACGTCCATAATTCCTCCCTCTTATTTACATATTTGCATAGCTGATTTTGCGCAAAAAAAACGGCGGCACAGGCCAGCGGTATTTTACACAAAATTAACCTAAATATAACATTCCCCTATGCCGGTGTCAATAATCACTATTATTTTTAATTCGTATAAACGAAAAGCTAATAGAGCTTATGAAAGCGGACGGGAATGCGGATTTGGTTACAGACATGAGAAGAAACTGGTCATATTCTGGCGCTCAGCCCATGAAAAAACCGTGTCAACTCCCATGCGAGCATGGTTTGTCCACGGTTTTGTTTCATGACTGAACTGGTGCTATATGTTCCATTTTTTGTCCTGGGCGACTCTCAGGCGGTTCATCGCACGGGCGAGAGATGCCTGGGTGTGATAGTACTCCTGGGTGCTCTGCTTCTGCCTCATCTGTTCTTCAGCCCGCTCCTGCTGCTCTCTGGCGCGGCGGATATCGATATCCTCCGGCTTTTCCGCTGTATCCACCAGAAGCGTGACGCGGTTGTTTACGATCTCCGCAAAGCCGGTTCCCACTGCCACGTCTCTCCACTCATCCTCACCGCCAAGCTGGACTCTGGCTGTCCCCACCGCGATCGCGATGACCATATTTTCGTGATTGGGCAGGATTCCCCTTTCTCCGTCCACCGCCGGGATAACAAGCTTACGGCAGCGCCCTTCATAAAATACTTTATCGCTTGCTATGATCTTCAGACCAAATGTATCCATCTACGCATACACTCCTATTCCTCTGCTGCTTCTGCCTCTGCTTTCGCAATGACATCGTCAATGGTTCCGACATTGAAAAACGCAGACTCAGGATATTTATCCATCTCTCCGTCAATGATCATCTTAAAGCCCCGGATCGTCTCTTTGAGTGGCACATATTTTCCGGGAATACCGGTAAATGTCTCGGCCACAAAGAACGGCTGGGATAAGAATCTCTGAATCTTTCTCGCGCGCATTACAGTCGCCTTATCCTCATCTGAGAGCTCCTCCATACCAAGGATCGCGATAATATCCTGAAGTTCTTTATACTTCTGGAGGATAGCGATGACTTTATTCGCCACTTCATAATGCTCCTCTCCCACGACCTCAGCCTCAAGAATACGGGAACTGGACTCCAGCGGATCCACCGCCGGATAGATCCCCTGCTCCACAATCTTTCTGGAAAGCACTGTCGTCGCGTCCAGGTGAGCGAAGGTCGTCGCAGGCGCCGGGTCAGTCAGATCGTCGGCCGGCACATAGACCGCCTGTACCGATGTAACAGAGCCGTTTTTCGTCGAAGCGATACGCTCCTGCAGTTCTCCCATCTCCGTCGCAAGGGTCGGCTGGTATCCTACAGCTGAGGGCATACGTCCCAGCAATGCGGACACCTCCGATCCGGCCTGGGTGAAACGGAAGATATTATCGATGAAAAGAAGGACGTTTCTGTGCTCTTCATCACGGAAGTACTCTGCCATTGTAAGGCCTGTCTCCGCCACGCGCATACGCGCTCCCGGCGGCTCATTCATCTGTCCGAATACAAGCGCCGTCTTCTCCAGTACGCCGGATTCTCTCATCTCAGACCAGAGATCGTTTCCCTCACGGGAACGCTCTCCTACTCCTGTAAAGATCGAATATCCGCCGTGCTCTGTGGCAATATTCCTGATCAGTTCCTGAATCAGCACAGTTTTACCTACGCCGGCTCCGCCGAACAGACCGATCTTACCGCCTTTTGCATAAGGCGCCAGAAGGTCAATTACTTTAATCCCCGTCTCCAGGATTTCCACAACCGGACTCTGATCCTCAAAGGACGGAGGATCTCTGTGGATTACCCATTTGTCCGAATCTTTGATTTCATCCCCGTTGTCAATCGTCTCTCCAAGCACATTAAACAGCCTGCCCAGTGTTTTATTCCCGACGGGAACTTTGATGCCGGCTCCGGTCGCCTCAACTTCCATATCCTTGTGAAGTCCCTCGCTGGCCGCCAGCATCAGGCAGCGCACCTCATTATTTCCAAGGTGCTGAGCCACCTCCATAACGCATCTCTTTCCATTGTTCTCGACTTCAAGCGCATCCTTGATAAAGGGAAGGTCGCCGTCTTCAAATACTACGTCAACAACAGGCCCCATAACCTGTGTGATTCTTCCTTTATTCATACTCATTCTCACTTTCTTTCCAAAAGTACCGGCTGCTAAAAGCCCCGTTACTGTTTCTGCTGTGCCCTTGCTCCGGCACACACTTCCGTGATCTCCTGTGTGATTGCCGCCTGGCGGGCCCGGTTGTACAGCACCGACAGATCACGGATCAGATCCCTGGCACTGTCCGTCGCGGATTTCATCGCCATCATGCGGGCATTATGCTCGCTGGCATACGCCTGGACGAGGCATCCGTATATAATGCCATTTACATAGTTCGGTACAATGCTGTCCATCACCGCCTCTGCGGACGGATACAGTTCGATGGACTCCCGGTGTACATTCAAAGGCATCTTCATCTCATTAAAGGAACTTCTCTCGAGCGGCAGAAGTTTCATCACCTCTGCTTCCGACTGTACCGAGTTCTCCATCCGTGTATACACAATATAGATCTCATCCAGCTCGCCTTGCCTGAACTGCTCCAGCAGCACCCCCGAGATGTCCCTTGCCCGGTGCATTGTCGGCTTCTGTACCGTATATCTGAAATGCGTATCAATCTCCACGCCCCGCTTTGCAAAATAATGTCGTCCCAGTTCCCCGACCACAAACAGCTTGTGGATCCCCGGTTTTGCCAGAATCTCCTCTTCCAGCTTTTCTATGTTGTGATTATACGCTCCGGCAAGCCCCTTGTCCGCCGTAACTACGATAGAACCGATTTTTCTCTCTTCCTCCGGTATTTTCCGCCGTTGGTCGAAAAATTCGTGCTCCAGTTCGGGCAGATGTCTTAAAATCCTCGAAATCTCACCCTGGAGAGCATAAAAGTACGGCTCTGTATCCGCAAGCTTTTTCTTCGCCTGGGTCATCTTGGAAGAAGAGATCATATACATCGCGTTCGTAATCTTCATCGTGTCTTTCACGCTGTTGATACGGCTCTGTATCTCTCTGATATTTGCCATGTTATCACCTGCTCTTCTTAAATTATCGTTTCAGCCCGAGCTCCCCGCAAAGCCGCGCAGCTCTATGACTGAACCGTTGCCTTAAAGGTCTTTGCCGTCTCCACAATCTTCTCGATCAGCTCGTCAGACAACACCTTTTTCTCCTCTATCTCCTGTCCGATCTGAGGATGCTTTGTGTCAAAACACGCCAGCATATCCGCCTGGAACTGTTTGATCTGTTTCCTGTCAATTCCCAGAAGAACTTTGTGTGTAGCCGCACACAGTGTAATCACCTTTTCATGAAGTGACAACGGATGATACAGCGGCTGTTTTAACAGCTCCATCAGACCTCCGCCATATTCCAGCTGCTCTTTTGTCGCCGCGTCCAGATCCGAACTAAACTGTGTAAACACTTCCATCTCTCTGTACTGGGCCAGATCGATACGAATGCTTCCCGACGCTTTCTTCATCGCCTTCGCCTGAGCCGCTCCGCCCACACGGGATACGGAAAGGCCCACATTAACCGCCGGTCTCATCCCGGAGGCAAAAAGTCCGCTCTCAAGGAAGATCTGTCCGTCCGTGATAGAAATAACATTGGTCGGAATATACGCCGACACATCTCCCGCCTGCGTCTCAATGATCGGCAGCGCAGTGATGGAGCCGCCGCCTTTTTCTTCTGTCAGACGGCTGGATCTCTCAAGCAGTCTGGAGTGAAGATAAAACACATCTCCCGGATAAGCCTCACGTCCCGGAGAGCGGCCCAGCAGAAGGGAAAGCGCGCGGTACGCAACCGCATGTTTGGACAGGTCATCGTATACGATCAGCACATCTTTTCCCTGATACATAAAATATTCCGCCATCGCGGTTCCCGAATAAGGAGCTATATACTGAAGCGGAGCACAGTCGCTGGCCGTAGACGACACTACGATAGTATAGTCCATAGCTTTGTGGTTCTTCAGCGTATTCACCACCTTCGCCACCGTAGATGCTTTCTGGCCGATGGCAACATAAATACAGACTACGTCCTTCCCTTTCTGATTCAGGATCGTATCCAGCGCGATCGAAGTCTTGCCGGTCTGACGGTCTCCGATAATCAGCTCACGCTGACCCCGCCCGATAGGGAACATAGCATCAATAGAAAGGATTCCCGTCTCCATCGGCACACTGACCGATTTTCTGTCGATAATTCCCGGCGCTTCCTGCTCGATCGGGCGATAGTCAGACGCCTCAATCTCTCCTTTACCGTCGACAGCCTCGCCCAGCGCGTTGACAACTCTTCCTATGTACGCGTCTCCTACCGGCACACCGGCTCTCTTTCCTGCGCGGGATACTTTTGTTCCCTCACGAATCCCCGTATCGCTTCCGAACAGGATACAGCCGATTTCATCTTTTCTTATGTCCTGAACCATTCCCTTCAGGCCGTTTTCAAACGTGATGATCTCCCCGTACATGGCATGATCGATACCGTAGATCGTCGCGATACCGTCTCCTACAGCTACGACGGTTCCCACCTCGCTGTCCTTACTCATTATATCAAAATTCTCTATCTCCTCTTTGAGGATGGATATAATCTCATCTGAGTTGATTGAACTCACCTTGTTCACCTCCAGGTTAATGTTTGTTCCAGTCTGTTCAGACGTCCCTTTATACTCCAGTCATACTCGTCACTGCCCACACGCAGGATAAACCCGCCCAGCAGCGACTCGTCCGTGCGCACGCTGATCTGAGCTTTGTCCACGCCGTATTTCCGCCTGAGAAACGCCTCCATTCCCGCCTTCTGTTCCTCACTTGGAGGTGTAGTGCAGCTTAGCACGGCGTGCAGGAGTTTTTCCTGCTCATCCCTGCATCTGTCATACGCGGCAAATATCTCGTCCATAAGATCGATGCGCCGGTATTTGCACGCGGCTTTCAGAAAGTTTCTCATCTCCTCGGGAAATACTCTTTCGATCACCTTCATTTTCCTTTTCAGGGCGATCGTCGGATTCATGAAAATACTCGTCAGCTGCGGGACCAAAGCGAATGTCCCGCGGGTTTTCTCCACAGCCTCCTCAGAGATGTGAAGGTCAAACAGAACTCGTCCGTATGTAACTGCCGGTGAAGAGCAGCGTACCTCTCTGTCACTGTGTTTCTCCATCTTCCCCACCTGCTTCTTTCAAAAACTGGTCATATAGGTCCCGGGTTTCTTTTTCGTCCGCGCTTTTCCCTACGATTTTAGCCGCAGACGCAACCGCCAGTCCAGCAATCTGAGACTGAAGCTCCCTCATAGTCTGCTCCCGCTCCACGCGCACAGTCTCCTTGGCGGCTTCCAGCATATCCTCCGCTCTGTCTCCCGCCTCACTGATGATGCGGTCATACTCGGCTTTCGCGCTCCTTCTCGCATCCTCGATAAGTTGCGCGGACTCCTGCTTCGCCCCGCTTAAGGCCGTCTCGTACTCCTGTTTCAGCCTGTTGGCGTCATCCTGCGCGATCCGGACGTCTTTAAATCCGTCCTCGATTATCTGTTTTCTCTGCTCCATGATGTTCGTTACAGGGCCTACGAGGAAACGCTTCAGCAGAAGATAAAGAACAACAAGGTTGATTATGTTCCAGACAAGGTTCAAATTTATCGAAATCACCTTTTATGCCCACCTTTCATGTTATCTGATTACTGAAGAAGGATGATAATCAGAAGTCCGATAATGAAACCATAGATCGCCGTTGCCTCCGCAAGCGCACATCCGAGAATCAGGTTCTTACTGATCTTACCTTCTGCCTCCGGCTGTCTCGCGATCGCCTCAGTTGCCTTTCCCGTCGCGATACCGATTCCCACGCCTGCTCCAATACCTGTCAGTACTGCAATACCTGCTCCAATAGCAATAATTGTTTCCATAGTTTTAATCTCCTTTTTCTCAAAAATAATATTGTGAAAATTACTCCATCTCCTCGACCATAAATAATCCTGTCAGGAATACAAATACATACGCCTGCAGCAATCCGTCGAAGATGTCAAAATAAAAGCTTACCGGGATCGGTATAATAAGGGGTACAAAGAACTTCAGAAGTTCCAGTACCACAAACCCGGCCAACATGTTTCCGAAGAGCCGCATACAGAGCGACAGCGGTCTGATCACAATCTCCAGTACCATGATCGGCGCCACCACCGGAATCGGCTGAGCGAAATGCTTCACCCAGTGCTTCAGTCCGTTCTTCCGGATACCAGAATACTCGATCACGCACATGCTCATAATCGCCAGAGCTGCCGTTACATTCAGATCCTTTGTCGGCGGTTTAAAACCAAATAACGGCGCAAGCGTATTGGCTGCGGCAAGATAGAGAAGCACTGTAATCAGATAAGGTATGTATCTTCGGTTTTCTTTTCCGATAACTCCCTCGAAAAAGTCCTGTGCCCAGCCGACTGCCGCCTCCAGCGCAAGCTGCACTCTGCCGGGATTCTCAACCCGCAGGTTCCTCGTGAGAATGACGGACACAAGTACAAGAACCGCCATGATAATCCATGTAACTACCACGGATTCTGAGATACCTCCTACAACCGGAAGAGTGAACACCGTCTCACAGTTCAGTTCTTCCATCAATGTTTCTGTCAGATTTCCCGTATTGCTCCCTCCTTTGTCATATTATTTTTCATTGGCCGGTCCGAAATATATATCGTCAGCAGATTTTAGGCATAAAAAAAAGAGCTGTTCTTCTTTGAACTCCCCAAATCCATTTTATTTTCAATTCCGGTCAATTTCCGCTTCGGATGAGCGCTGGCGCCCGTTCCGGAAACGTCGCTTTTCTTCCTATAATTAGGCGTTCCGAAAAGCTGTCTAAATATTACGCCCCGGTTCAGGATTTGTCAACATTTTCACTCTTTGAACACTTGCGGGCCGGGCAGCCCGATTTTTACTTCAAATTGTCCTTTTTCGCAACCGGACACACGCGGTCTTTTATTGATTTTTTCTGTGTTTTTATCCAAAAAAAGGTTTCCGCGCCTCCCTTTATAGTATTTTGCATAATTTTGTCAAAAATCCTCTGTTTATTTGTATGTTTCACACAAACATTTTCTTGTATGCGCCACGAAATAATCATAAAGCCGTATAAACATCGCGGTATTTACGCTATAATATGGAAGAGGTGCACAGATGAATACAAAAAGAACATTTACAGCAGTATATTTCACTCATAAATCAGATCTTGTTTTCTTTCTCTGCGGAGTCTTTATGCTCTTGAGCGAAATCTGGAAACAGTTCACTCTGACTTATATTCTCGGGGACGGCCGGTACAACTGGTGGTATCTGCCCTTTCAGCTCTGCAGTGTCCCCATGTATGTGCTGCTCTATTATCCTTTTATCCGCCGGGAAACACACAGGCGGACTCTGCTCGTTTTTCTTATGACCTACTGCCTGATGGGTGGAATCGCGGTGTTCGCCGACACAAGCGGGCTTCACTATCCGATTCCGGCGCTTACGGCGCACTCTTACCTGTGGCATGTGCTTCTCATTGTACTGGGGATCGCCTCCGGTATCACATATCTTGGGAAACTTCGTTCAGACAGAAAAAGAACGCTGTTCTCCCGCGCGCTTATCCTCGCGTTTCCACTGCGTCCTTTTATATACAGTACCATTTTTTACCTTTTCTGCTGTCTCATCGCAGAGCTTTTGAATCTGTCGCTGGACAGATTCGGCACGATCAATATGTTTTACATCAATCCAGACTATCAGATGCAGCAGATCGTATTCCGCGATCTGATCCCGGTGCTTGGCAACGGAGGCGCTATCCTGGCATACATCGCCGCCTCAGTCCTCGCATCCTTCCTCCTCTTTGAACTTTGGAATCTGGTTTTCCGTTTCGCGCGCCGCCGTTGATTCCTTTTGTCTCTGGCCCCCGGCATATACCGGGGTCTTTGCGCTGTCCGTGCTCTCACTGGTCTCTCTGGCAATTCTGAGAAAATCCCGGTCCGCCGCTTTCCTCCGGGGAATAAACCGCCCGGCAAAAATTCCCTTTCCCCGGTTCTTTACATAGAAATATCCGATCACAGAAAATATCAGTGCCCCGATAAAGTTCACCAGCAGATCCTGCATCGTATCAATGAGTCCGATGTCGAGGTATCCGCCGAGACCGAGTTCCATTCCGTTTACCGCCGTGTCCGTAATATGATCTATGACATAAGGTACATTATGCCCCTCAGGATCAAGCGTGACGGATCGTATCGCGTGGACGACTGTGTCTTTCTGCATGTCATATCCCCCGATCTGATCCATACCGAACTCAAAAAATTCCCACACAACGCCGATGGTCATGGAGAAGCAGAACGCGACGATCGCGGTAAACACCGGAGACAGATTAAATACCGTCCTCTCACTGCGGTTAAGCAGATCAGTCAGTGAGAATCCTATCGCCGCCGCCAGAAATCCGTTTAACGTGTGAAGCACAGAATCCCAGAAAGGGAACATAAGGTAAAACTCACTGATCTCACCCAGTATCTCCGCCGCAAAGATAAAGATCAGAATGATGATCTCCAGCGTCGTCGGAAGTTCCACCTTAAAAGTAATCTGCACAAGACTCGGCGCCACCAAAAGAAGAAGTGTCAGACCACACAGAAACACGTTCTCATAATTTCGGTTCAAAAGCTGAAGAATGAGCATCACAATTACAAGGGCACGCAGTGTAAAGTAGACGATAAACGAACTTCTGTGCTCCCGAAGCTCCATGTACAGCGCTTTGCTTAGATTGCGAAGCCGGTCTTTCCTGTTGTGTTGATTCTTATCCATTGGCAATGTCAGGTTCTCTCCTTTCTCTTGTCAACCCCCTCCGCCTCCTGCTACAATAGCATAGTAAAACAGGAAGGTGATGTCATGAAACAACCATTTGACTATGAGATCATATACAGCAGCCGACGCACCCTGGCAATCCAGGTGACGCACGACGGGCGCGTAACCGTCCGCTCTCCCAAAGGCTGTTCCCGCTCTTATATCGACGCTTTCGTCTCCAGAAATGAATCCTGGATTCTAAAGTGCCTCTCCCGCGCAAAGGAACTGAAAAAGCAGCAGGAGCATTCCGCCGCAGCCGCGCCTCCGCCTCTCTCGAAAAAAGACCGGGCCCGTTACATGGAACTTGCCCGGGACATCTTCACCCGCAAAACAGACTATTACGCCCGCATCATGAACCTGTCCTACGGCCGCATCACCATCCGGGAACAGAAGACCCGGTGGGGAAGCTGCAGCAGCAAGGGCAATCTGAACTTCAACTGGCGTCTTATTCTGGCTCCGGAGGAAGTTCTGGACTATGTCGTCGTCCATGAGCTGGCGCACCGCCGGGAGATGAATCACTCTCAGGCCTTCTATGCCGTCGTAGAATCCATACTCCCTGACTATCGGCAGGCAAGAAAATGGCTGAGGGATAACGGTCAGAGTTTGTGGGAAATGATCTGATGTCCCCTTCAGACAATTTCTCTAAGCGTCCGGTATACTCTCGATACCGGCAATCCGACCACATTATAATAGTCTCCGTCGATCCGGCCTATATATGCCGCAAATCCACCCTGTATTCCGTAAGCTCCCGCTTTGTCCGCCGGTTCTCCGGTAGCAATATACGCGCGAATCTCCTCTTCTGTCATCTCATTGACATACACTTTCGTTCCCACAGAATAGCTGATGACATTTTTCTTACCGTGCGCGTCAAAATCAAGGACGGCCACCCCCGTATATACATAGTGTTCCCGCCCCTGCAGTCTCGTCAGCATATGCGCCGCGTCTTCTTCATCCCGTGGTTTTCCCAGAATCTCATCATCAAGCGCTACGATCGTATCCGCTCCGATCACCGCCATATTTCTAAGCTGGCCGCCGTTTTCTTTGTCAGAGACCATTTCCTCGGCTACATTTTCCGCTTTCATTAACGAAAGTTCTTTGACAATTTCTTCCGGCACCACACTTTTATATTGTTCTTCTTTCTCACTGACACGGACTTCAAAGTTTACTCCGATCTGTTCAAGCAGTTCTTTCCTCCGGGGAGAACCCGAACCCAGAATGATTCGTTTTTTCATTTTATAGTCTCCTTTCCATCTCTTCCCATGCCCGCGCGATAAGTTCCGGCTCTTTTACCAGACGCCAGGCTCCGGCCGCCATGCATCCGGCCGCATAAAGCATGCCTTTCTGTCCGATACTCATCCCCGCCTGTGCCGTCGCTGCCCAGTGATGAAGCGGCGTACCCTTGCACATGGCAGCCGCGCTGAGCATAATCGTGGGGACTGTATGGCTTACATCTGAAACATCCGTACCGATGGACAGCAGTACCGGTTCGTCTTCAAGGGGTTCCAGCCCCTCAAAACACTCTCCACTGTTGTCAAATCCCGCTTCCTCCGATATTTCTTTGGCAAACCGGATCTCTTCCGGGGTATAGGATGGCAGCGGAATCTTCGTCATCTCTTCATAGAACACTTCGGCCAGGGTCCGGTTTACCTTCATCTCTTTATTGCATGTCACCCGCTCGATCTCTACCCGGGTGCCGGACATAAGAGCCGCTCCTTTCGCGCAGTTGTCCACCCGTTCGGAAGCGTCCTGCGTCCTCTCCCATTTTGCGGAGCGGATGAAATAATTCGTAGAGGCATACGGCGGAACGATATTAGCCGGCCCGTCTGTATTCGTATAGGTATAGTGTATCCTCACATCGTCCGCCACATGCTCTCTCAGATAATTGACTCCCACATTCATAAGTTCCGCGGCGTCCAGCGCGCTCCTCCCCATCTCTGGATGCTTAGACGCGTGAGCAGCCGTTCCATAGAATTTGTAGTTCTTAATATCCTGAGCCTGCCATATATCATAACTCACTCTGTTTCTGTCAAAAGGATGCCAGGTGACCGCGGCAGACAGATCATTAAATACTCCCTCCGCATTCATCCTTATCTTGCCCACAACAACCTCTTCCGCAGGGCATCCGTAGACGCGGACTATCCCGGGAATCTCTTCTTTCTCCATCTGCTCTTTCAGGTCACAGGCCGCACCCGCACAGGCTGTTCCCAGAAGATTATGGCCGCACCCGTGTCCCGGTCCGCCGTCCGGGTTCTGCCTGGGCACACACTCCTGCCCCAATCCGGGAAGAGCATCGTACTCAGCGAGAAACCCGATCACGGGAACCGTTTCGCCGCCTTCACCGCTGTTCCTGCTGCCGCAGACGCCGCTTTGCCATTCCGCCACAAAGGCAGTCGCAAAGCCCGCCAGCCCCCATCTGACGGCAAAGCCCTCACCCTCCAGGAATCCTGCCAGCGCTCGGGAAGATTTATGTTCCTCCATCGATACTTCCGGATGCCGGAAAATGTAGTCCGCCGTCTCTTTCATCTTATTTATAAGTTCTTCTCTCATAAATTTCACTATTCCTCTGATTAATTTCTGCAGCTTTCTGCTAATTTAAAATTTTACTATATTTTTAGATATAATCAATATGTTTACGAGATTTCAGATTTTTAGAATCTTATTAATATTTCTGTTATGTCATCTTAAGTTATGTGGTTTTTTGTGGTTTTTATTTTTATCAGATGTGGTTTTTTACCCTATTTTAAGATTATTCTGTTGCCATTTCCCTGTGGTTATAGTATAATTAGCCTTAGAAATGTCCGTTTGCACAAATATAGCATCCGGATGCGCGAAAACATCAATATATGGGGCACACGCACACATACTGTCAGGATGCATGTGCAGCCCGGACCGCAAGGAGAGAAGTCAATATGAAACGTTCAAAACGAATTGAAGCACTGGACGCCCGTCCGGTCAACCTGGACGGCTATATCAGCGAGTGGCCGGAGATGGGGTTTGCCGCTATGAACAGCCCTTATGATCCGAAACCCTCTGTCAGAGTCGAGGACGGCAGGATCGTGGAACTGGACGGCAAAAATCGGGAGGACTTTGACTTTATTGATCAGTTCATCGCCGATTATGCAATCAATATCAACCGGACAGAAAAGTCTATGGCAGTGTCCTCTCTCGAGATCGCCAGAATGATCGTGGATATTCATGTGTCCAGAAAAGAGATTCTGGAACTTATCTCCGGTATCACACCGGCAAAGATGGCAGAAGTCATGAATCACCTAAATGTAGTGGAGCTCATGATGGGTATGCAGAAAATCCGCGCCAGAAAAACTCCCGGCAACCAGGCTCATATTACAAACTTAAAGGACGACCCGGTTCAGATCGCCGCCGACGCGGCAGAGGGAGCTCTCAGGGGATTCGCTGAGGAAGAGACGACTATGGGCGTGGCGCGCTATGCTCCCCTCAGCGCTATGGCTCTTCTGATCGGCTCTCAGGTCGGACGGCCGGGCGTGCTCACTCAGTGTTCCGCTGAGGAGGCCACGGAGCTGGAACTCGGCATCCGCGGTCTGACGACCTACGCGGAAACGCTCTCCGTATACGGTACTGAGAAAGTATTTATCGACGGGGATGACACCCCTTATTCAAAAGCGTTCTTAAACTCCGCTTACGCATCCCGCGGTTTAAAGGTCCGTTTCACTTCGGGCTCCGGCTCGGAAGTACTTATGGGAAGCAGCGAAAAGAAGTCCATGCTCTATCTGGAGTGCCGCTGTCTGTTTGTGACAAAGGGCGCGGGAAGCCAGGGCATTCAGAACGGTTCGGTAAGCTGTATCGGCGTGACCGGATCTGTACCCGCAGGTATCCGGGAAGTTCTCTCCGAGAACCTTGTTGCCGCTCTTCTTGGCCTGGAGTGCGCTTCTTCCAACGACCAGAGCTTCTCTAACTCGGATATGCGCCGTACCGCCAGAACGATGCTGGAGTTCCTTCCCGGAACAGACTTCATTTTTTCCGGATATGCGGCGGAACCAAACTATGATAATATGTTCGCCGGATCAAATTTCGACGCGGAGGATTTTGATGATTATAATGTGCTCCAGAGGGACATGCAGGTGGACGGCGGTCTTAAGCCGGTCACTGAAGAACAGGTCATCCATGTGAGAAATAAGGCTGCCCGCGCGGTGCAGGCTGTCTTTCGGAATCTGAACCTTGCGCCCGTCACAGACGAACAGGTGGAAGCCGTCACCTATGCCCACGGAAGTAAGGATACGCTCCCCCGGGATGTGACTGCTGATTTAGCGGCCGCGGAAGATGTGCTCAAGCGGGGTATTACAGGCATTGACGTAGTAAAAGCGCTGGCGGAAACCGGATTTGAAGATGTGGCATCAAGCGTACTTAATATGCTGAAACAAAGGGTAGCGGGAGATTACATGCAGACCGCCGCGATCCTTGATAAAGACTTCCATGTGATGTCCGGCGTCAACACCCCCAACGACTACATGGGCCCGGGAACCGGATACCGTGTGGACGGCGAGCGCTGGGAAGAGATCAAGCAGATCCCGCATCTTATTAACCCGTACGATATATAGAAAAGGAGGAGAACACCATGCAGATCAGTGAAGAACTAGTAAGACAGATCACAAACGCGGTTTTAAGTCAGATGTCACAGTCCGGCGCCTCCTCCACATCGGAAGATCACACGGCAGTTACCCCCTCTCCTGAACACATGCCGTCTCTGGCCGGCAGAGAACGAATCAACAAGGAGAAAACCTCCTACGCTGATTACCCCCGGGCAGAGAAAGGTACTGCCCCCAAGGAAGTGGTGATCGGAGTTGGCGCGGCTTTTCAGGCAGAGATCAGAAAAACAATTACCGGCATTTCTCTCGACGACGTACTCCGCAACGTAAAGGCAGGGATCGAGGAAGAGGGAATGGTTCCCCGTGTCGTGAAGATTCTCGACACATCGGACGTATGCTTTATGGCGCTTGAAGCGGCCAAACTCTCCGGTTCCGGAATCGGCGTGGGAATCCAGTCAAAAGGAACGACGGTCATCCACCAGAAAGACCTCTATCCTCTCTCTAATCTGGAACTGTTCCCGCAGGCGCCTCTTATGACGCTTGAGACATACCGCCAGATCGGCCAGAACGCCGCAAAATATGTAAAGGGCGAGCAGGTCGTGCCGATCCCCTGTACCAATGATCCGATGTCCAGACCAAAATATCAGGTAAAAGCAGCGATCATGCACATCGCGGAGACCGAGCAGCTTGATCCCGAAATCGGCGCTATTGAATGGGAGGGAAGATAAATGAAATATCCTTTAGCGGAACATGAAAGAGAAAATATCACATCTAAAACAGGCCGGAAATTCAACGATATTACGCTGGATGAGGTTATGAAGGACCATATAGCGCCGGATGACATCAAGATCTCAAAGGACATCTTAAAGGCTCAGGGGCAGGTAGCTATGGAGGCTGATAACGCCCCTATGGAAAAGAACTTTGAGCGGGCCGCAGAACTTGTGGACGTGCCGGATGAAGTAATTCTGAAAATGTATGACAAGCTGCGCCCAAACCGCTCTACAAAGCTGGAACTTGTCATGATGGCGCAGGAGCTTCTTGAGAAATACAACGCAAAGAACTGCGCGCGCCTTGTTATGGAGGCCGCGGAAGTGTATGAAAAGAGAGGAATATTGCTTTGAGTTATATCGCAGGAGTTGACATTGGAAATTCCACAACTGAAGTCTGTGTCGGCGAAGTGACAGACAAAGGAAACGTTACTTTTCTGACAAGCGCTTCCTGCCCTACCACAGGAACAAAGGGCACCATCGAGAATGTCTATTCCGTGAAGAATGCCCTGAAGCTGGCTATGAGCAGGATCGGGCGGGAGACTTCCGACATCGATCTTGTGCGCCTTAACGAGGCTGCGCCTGTCATCGGAGACACGGCGATGGAGACGCTGACAGAGACTGTGATCACCGATTCGTCTATGATCGGTCACAATCCCTCTACGCCCGCCGGAGCCGGACAGGCTGTGGGAGAGATTCTGCTGATCGAGAATATCTCCCGGGCAGTTCCCGGGACAGCGTATATTCTGGCCGCATCCGCAGAACACAGCTACGAAGAGGTAGCCGCTGTTGTCAACCAACACGAAGAGATCGAGATCGCAGGTATTATTCTGCAGGCGGACGAGGCTGTGCTCGTGGAGAACCGGATCCGCAGGGAGATTCCGATTATCGATGAAGTTCGCAGAATTGACCGGCTCCCGGACGGGGTTCCCGCCGCTGTCGAGGTGGCTCTGCCGGGGCAGACGATACGTATGCTGTCCAACCCGTACGGTATCGCCACCCTGCTCGGACTGACTGCCGAGGAGACACGGACGATCACGCCGATTGCCAAGAGTCTGATCGGGAAAAGAAGCGCTGTTGTGCTCAAAACACCCGGCGGAAATATTCATGAAAATGTTCTTCCCGCAGGGGAAATTTATTTTTATGGAGATAAGAATGTCACAATCAGCCTGGACGAAGGTGCTCAGAAGATTATGGAAGCCGCCGAAGCAGCAGGTGATATTCGCGACATCAGCGGACAGCCGGATACGAATGTCGGCAATATGCTCTCCCGCATCCGCACAGGTATGGGCGAGCTGGACAAGAGCTCGGAGGCGGATATACGCATCACGGATATTCTCGCGGTAGATACCCTTGCTCCGGTCCTTATCTCCGGCGCTCTTGCCGGGGAAACATGTATGGAAAAAGCTGTGGGAATCGCGGCTATGGTGAAAACCCGGAAACTGCCCATGCAGGAGATCGCCGCGCGCCTCACTACCGAGCTCGGAACAGATGTGAAAGTCGCCGGGGTGGAGGCTGTTATGGCGAGCCTGGGCGCGCTGACCACACCGGGAACAAAACTGCCTCTGGCCATCCTTGACATGGGCGGAGGCTCCACGGATGCCGCAATTATCTCAGAAGACGGTCAGGTGACACTGACCCATCAGGCAGGCGCCGGAGAACTGGTCTCCATGCTGATCCAGACAGAGCTGGGCCTGAGTAACCGGCATATTGCCGAGGAGATCAAAAAATATCCTCTGGCGAAGGTGGAGAGCCTCTTCCATATGAGAATGGAGAACGGACAGATGACATTCGTGGACGAATCCATTGATCCCCGCTTTTTCGGCAGGGTTGTGCTGCTCACAGAGAGCGGGCTGATCCGCATTGAAGAGGATATTCCAATGGAGAAAATCGTCCAGGTTCGCCGCGAGGCGAAGCGCAAAGTCTTTGTAACCAATGCGTTCCGGGCGCTTAAAAAAGTCGCGCCGGACCACAATCTGAGAAATATATCGACTGTCGTTCTCGTAGGCGGTTCAGCAGAGGATTTTGAAATACCGGAGATGCTCATGGAAGCGTTCACAGACTACCGGATCGTATGCGGCAGAGGAAATATCCGCGGCAGCGAAGGGCCGAGGAACGCGGTTGCCACAGGGCTTGTGCTCTCCTATATTGGTGAAATGCCGTAGCAATATTCTTCGGCCCAAAAGGGCCCGAAAGAATCAGGGAGGATTGAAATTGATCATCAGGAAACCTTCAATATTCATCTATACACATGAGGCCGACCCGGCGGTTCTAAAGGAAGTCCGCGCCGGGATCGAGGAAGAAGGCGTCTTTTACGATACTATTGAGATGCCGGATGAATGTATGGAAAAGCTGGCCTATAAAGCAGCCAGAGATTCCATGCTCGGTTCCGGTGTCGGAATCTTCGGAACTGCCGTGTGTCTGAAGATGCGTGGCCTGGAGAAGGGGCGGAATATCGAAAGCTATCTCACCCCGAGCCGCACACAATGCCGGAACATCGGGGCCAACAGCGCCAGAGCCATCAAAAAACTGCCATTTAAGGAGGAATACAGGATATGAAGATCTATACAAAAACCGGGGATCGTGGAACCACTTCTCTGATGCACGGAGTCAGTGTTTCCAAATCAGACGACCGCCTCGAACTGGTCGGAACGATCGATGAGCTCAGCAGTCACCTCGGACTGGCAAAAGTACTTGCCGACGCCGGATTGAAGGATAAATTGTCCCATATTCAAAGAAACCTTATGCTGATCATGGCCGGAGTGGCCGATCCGAGAAACATGGACTATCGTTTCTCATCGGATGAGACAGCCGCCCTGGAGGAGGAGATCGACCGAATCGAAAACTCCTTCCCCCGGATCAAGGATTTCGTGCTGTACGGGGGCTGTGAGCAGTCCGCCAGACTCGATGTTGCAAGAGCCGTGACCCGCAGGGCCGAGCGCCGTTTCCGCAAAGTAGAGCAGAACTACGGGGCGGATGCGAAAGCCATTCAGTATATCAACCGTCTTTCGGACTATCTCTATATGTGCGCGAGATATGCGGATTACCGGGTAGAGAACGAAAAAACAGACGGAATACAGGACAAAGTAGTAAGGAACATTCTTCAGGATATGTAAACAGTTCTCCTGCTGCCATCAGCAGCCAGGTTTTATCTATTCCTTATCTATTCCACAGCCATCTGTTTTACTCTGGACAGCCCTTTAGCGACCGCCGGAATGGAGATGAGAATCACGGTGATCACACCCTCAACCAGCAGGTAGCTGTAGTTATAGAGGATCGGATACAGGCTTGTAAGCGCCTTCGGGAAATTATCCGGCATGTAATCCATCCAGTACAGGTATCCTCCCAGCGCGTGAAACGCACCTCTCGCTATTACGGCAATAATATATCCTTTCAGCAATCCATACTTGCTCCTGGCAAAAAAGCCCGCCACTCCAAGCGCCGCAAAAGCAAGGATATAATCGCAACATACCTGGAAGAACGCCAGCACATACGGCTCCTGGATAAACTGAATAATTCCGTAAGCCAGTCCCACGAGAAGTCCCGTCCTTACGCCATACCAGTTTGCGATCAGCACGATAAACAGCATGCTGCACAGAGTCACGCTTCCGCCCCACGGCATTTCAAAAAGCTTAATATAGGACGTCAGATATGCCAGAGCAAGCGCCGCTGCACAGAATACCAGCTGCTTTGTACTCATCTTTTTCTCAGTCGAGTTTTTCGACGCAAAAAATACCGCCGCCAGAAACAGTATGACCCCGGCAATGATCGTGACGGCATATCCTGCTGTCGTCAGACCGCCTTCGGCATTAACAAATAATTCAAACATAAATAAAACCCTCCTGTTCTCAGATTGAAAACAAAAGGGCCTATTGGCGCTCATAACATAATTCCTACGTTGGCATTATCCAAATCAGGTTATGGGTCGAAGTTCATAACTTCCTCTCAGCCTGTCACACAAGCTCCCCTTGTTATCAATCTTATGTAATTTTATGTCGCATTCTATGGTACATGTATCCCGAACAATTGTCAAGACTTCCGCTCCATTTCTCTTCTCGCATGCGCAATCACATTGTCCGAAACTCCCGTGTGCTTTTTCATATCTGAGACTGTCATGCCGTTCTCCGTCATGTGCATGATCATCAGAACAATCTCTTTCTCTCGTCCTGATAAGTTTCTCCCCCTTCCCAGCTCAGTTTCCAACATCCTGTATCCACATAGTAATACAGGCGAAACAAATATTCTCTGTTTCCACAAACCGTACGGCACCGATATTCCTGTATGGGAATACCACAATAGTATTTCTTCTCCTGTCTCATCACACGAATGTTGTCAATAACGTGGATATTCCCGTCGTCATCCATATATTTCAGCATCTTTGGTACAGTATTTCCGGTGCTTGTAAACCATACCCCGCAGGCAATCTCCACCTGGCTCACTGTCATCTCTCCCTCATCAGGCTGCCGTGCGTTTATTCCGATTCCCATGCCCATAGCGATTCACCTCTTCTATTTTATTTCTATTTTGTCATAGTCAACCGTTCTTTTTTCTCTGGATATTCCTCCGCTCATATGGTCAATAGAGCTGTGTAAGAAAGAGGCTCTCTTTATAGAGTCAATCCCGAAACGCCTGCGTATCTGGTCAATCGCTGCATCTCTCCTGCCCAGCTTCTCATAATCTGTATCATCAAACATATCGATTTGACGTATGTTCAGCCCCCCCTTTACCCTGCCTGTGTAGAGTCCCAGATGCCGGATAGCAATTCCATTCCAGAGCTGGTCAAACAGCCGGCACGCACAGCGGTGGATTTCTGTCGTAATATTCGTTCCGCCGGAAAGTGTCATCTGATGACCGGTATGTTTCAGATCATGGGTCTTGATCCCTATGGCAATCACCTCCGCGCATACTCCCGCTTCCCGGAGTCTCGCGCCTACTGTCTCCGCCAGCGCCAGCAGCACTAATTTTGCCGTAGAAGCGTCTGTAACGTCAAACGCGATAGTAGTGGAATTGCCATACCCTTTATTGGCCGGTGTCTCCGACTGTACAACAGATATATCCATTCCGTTGGCAAAGCTCCAGACTGCTTCTCCATGCTTTTTCATATGTGCCCTCAACAGTTCCGGATCCGAATGCGCCAGTTCCCCGATCGTGCGGATTCCAATCTTTTCCAGCTTCTTTTTTGTGGCCTTTCCGACGAAAAAAAGTTCTTCTACAGGCAGAGGCCACATTTTCTCCTCAATCTCATCGTTCCACAGAGTATGCACTTTATCAGGCTTTTCAAAATCTGATGCCATTTTCGCCAGAAGCTTATTCTCAGCAATCCCGACATTAACTGTAAAGCCCAGTTCCTCACGGATCTGCCGCCTTATCCGCTCCGCCGCTTCAAGCGGGGAGCCCCACAGTGTCTGTGTTCCTGTCATATCCACAAACGCCTCGTCAATGGAATACTGCTCTACCGCCGGAGAATATTGTCTCAAGATATCCATAAATGCTCTGGAGCACCGCTCATACAGTCCATAATTCGGAGGAACAAGGATCAGATCCGGACATTTCTGTCTCGCTTCCACGATCGTTTCCCCTGTTTTAATATGGTACTTTTTTGCCGGAACAGACTTTGCCAGAATGATCCCGTGCCTCATGGCCATATCGCCTCCCACTGCGGATAGTTGACGGCGCAGATCATCCTTTCCGCCGAGATGACGTATACGGTATACGGCCTCCCAGCTCAGAAAAGCCGAATTTACATCAATATGAAAGATAACCCTTCTGCGTCCCTGATCGTTCATTATCATTCCCCTTTTCGCCCTCATTATAGGGAACATACGTTCGTTTATCAAGAGGAAATATTTTCCTGCGCCGTGGGCCGCGAAAGCAGTCCATCCTATTTGATCCGTAAGCATCGTCAGACGTTGAAATTTGTTGACAAGACTGCCTCTATCCCTTACAATCCCTCTATAAAAAATAAAAGATGCCGGGCGGGCAAAATCACATAGAAGCAGCAAAAAGTCAGTCTGCAGCGGCCGCCCGGCGACAGACAGGAGTTTATTATGAAAAAAAGAACTTTGATTATCTCAGCCGCTGTACTCATCATTCTCTGTGCAGCAGCATTCCTGCTGTATCGGCAGTTTGCGCCCTCACCTTCCGCAGGAAAAAAGGACGTTTCCATTACAGTAATACATAAAGATAAGACCGAAAAAACATTTTCATATCAGACAGACGCCGAATATCTTGGAGAAGTGCTCAGAGAAGAGGAACTGGTAAAAGGCGAAGAGGGCGACTACGGGCTTTTCATTACAGAAGTGGACGGAGAAACCGCGGACAGTTCATTGCAGCAGTGGTGGTGCATTACAAAAGGCGGAGAAACCGTAAACACTTCCGCAGATCAGACCCCTCTCCATGATGGGGATCAGTATGAACTCACACTGCAAGAGGGATACTGATGCCAAAAATAAGGACTCATGAATTAATATTAATGGGAATGCTCACCGGCATACTCTTCATGGGACAGGTTATACTGGCCTTTCTGCCCAACATAGAGATTGTGACGCTGCTGATTTTATTGTATACTCTGATCTTCGGCAGGAAAGTCTTTCTCATTGTTTACACTTTTGTCCTTTTGGAAGGAATCTTTTATGGCTTTGGACTCTGGTGGATCAACTATCTGTATGTCTGGAGCGTACTGGTTGTTATAGCGCTGATCTTTCGGACACAGCGCAGCTCTTTATTCTGGAGTATAGTCGTTGGTTTTTTCGGTCTTTTTTTCGGTGCGCTCTGTGCGATTCCGTATTTCTTTATCAGCGGCCCCGCCGCGGCTTTCAGTTACTGGATCGCGGGCATCCCCTATGACATTATCCACTGTATCGGAAACGCCGGCCTCTGCCTGATACTTTTTAACCCCGGGTACTATATTTTAAATAAATTGTACACACGCGTACTGTCAGAGTAGGCAATCCAAAATAAGTTTTTTCACACCCGGAACTTCCGCAAGTGCGTATTGATTTTTCTGCCTTTTTTCGGTATGCTTCCATTAAGATTGGATAATGTTGGAGGGTTTTAATTATGAAAATCGTATTTTTAGATGCTGATTCGCTTGGCAATGACGCCGATTATTCTGAATTTAAACAGTTGGGAGAGGTAATAAAGTATCCTCTTAGTTCTCCCTGGCAAGTACCGGAACGCATTGAAGATGCCGATGTAATCGTAGTCAATAAGGTTCCGGTTAATGAAGAGACGATCTCGCTTGCACAGCACTTAAAACTGGTATGCGTCAGTGCAACAGGAACAAACAATCTGGACAAAGACTATCTGGACCGTCGCAAAATCGCGTGGCGCAACGCGGCCGGATACTCTACCGACTCTGTCGCGCAGCATACCTTCGCCATGTTATTTTATCTCATGGAAGGGCTGAGATACTACGATGATTATGTCAGAGATGGCAGCTACGCCAACTCTCCATTATTCACACATTTCGGCATTCCGTTCCATGAGCTGGCAAATGTTACATGGGGCATCTTGGGCCTCGGAGCAATCGGGCGCAAAGTAGCCGATATAGCGAAGGCTTTCGGGGCAAGAGTGATCTATTATTCCGCTTCAGGGGCGCCGGCGCAAAAAGGGTATGAACAGGTGGATTTTGACACCCTGCTCTCTGAATCGGATATTCTATCTGTCCACGCTCCGCTGAATGAATATACGGAAAATCTCATGAATGCCGATGCTTTCAGCAAAATGAAATCTGACGCCATCCTGCTGAATCTCGGAAGAGGACCTATCATAAACGAGGCGGATCTGGCCGATGCGCTGAATTCAGGCAGGATCAGAGCCGCCGGACTGGATGTGCTCTGTACGGAGCCTATGGAAGACGACTGTCCGCTTTTCCATGTAAAGGACAAAAGCCGGCTTCTTATCACTCCTCACGTTGCCTGGGCAGCCGTGGAAGCCAGACAAAAGCTTATGAAAATCGTGGCGGAAAATATAAGGGAATATTTCCGATAGAATCGGAGTCCGCTACATCTTGGTCGCGGCATTCGATCTCTTCCTCTCGCAGCGCTCACTTCGATTCCGCTTCGCTACATCTCAGTCGCGGCATTCGATCTCTTCCTCTCGCAGCGCTCACTTCGATTCCGCTTCGCTACATCTCAGTCGCGGCATTCGCCGCATGTAAAATATGAGATCAATGCCTGCTGAAACGCAAGCATTTCGCAGCCCCTGATCTCATATTTTACGCGCTGCTCATTGCTTCGCGCAAAAAAATCGCCGTCCCCGCGGCTTCTCGTCCGCAAAAACAGCGATTTCTAAGTGCGCGATCAGGGGTTCGAACCCTGGACACCCTGATTAAGAGTCAGGTGCTCTGCCAGCTGAGCTAATCGCGCAGTTCTTTTGTATCTATTGGATAACGCAAATGCTATTATATATGACTGCTTTTAAAATTGCAAGTATTTTTTTCAGTTTTTTGTCGTTTTTCACTTTTTCTCACTTCCGTGACAGAATCCCGAATTCAGTATTTTGCACACTTCCGCCATAGATCTGCGAATGCACAGAATATGCCTGTTAAGCGCCGGCCGGCAGTAAAATATTTCGCACACGCATGATTTCCAACATCTTTTTTTCATATACGCACCGCCCTGCTGACATTTATGTTTCATTATATGCCTTCAGTTCCCTGATGTATCCTCAGATCAGACATTTTTTTCTTTCTTCACAGCAATCAGTTTATTGATCGGGTTTCCTCTTGAGGAAAACTTTTCCTCGTATTCCGTCATCACATTTCCTCTGCTCATCTCTTCATTGTGGTGAAGGTCGTAGGTAAAACTTTCCAGAGTCCAGTCTGCCTCTTTGATCTGCTCCAGTGAGAAATTAAAAAGTTCCGTATTATCGGTCTTGAATTCGACTGCTCCGTAAGGAATCAGCACCTGCTCATACCTCTCTAAAAACTCTGTTGATGTGAGGCGCCTTTTCGCGTGTCTTGCCTTTGGCCACGGATCGGAGAAGTTCAGGTAGATCCTGTCCACCTCCCCCGGGGCAAACACTTCTTCCAGCTTCCTCGCGTCCATACAGACAAAGCGTATATTTTTCAACTCTTTAAACTCATCTGTGTCAAACTTCTCAATTGCTCTCAGAAGCACGCTGGAATATCTTTCTATCCCAATGAAATTGATCTCAGGGTTCTGTTTCGCCATGTTCAATATAAAACGCCCTTTCCCCATTCCGATCTCAATGCGGATAGGGCGGCGGTTTCCAAACACCTGTCCCCAGCATCCCTTCTGATCCTCCGGCCTCTTTATTACGGCGCTGTGGGCCTGGATCGTCCCCTCTGCCCTCGGTATATTTCTCAGTCTCATACATCATCCTCCAATATTTTATCACAAGCCCGTATCTGAGACGCCTGAGCGCCCGGACACCGGCAGAAATTACCTCTTGTTTCCAGACAATATCATCATAACACGAGAACGAATACAGGTCAAAATATGAGGGGAAAATATTACGCGATCTTTACTTGCTTTTTTTAGTAAATGGTGTATGATAATGTATATTAGCATTTTCTCACAAAGAGGGGGCTTATTATGGACTCTATTGTAAACAAATTGACGGAAATCGAAGACGCGGCATCGGCAATCGTCCGTCACGCCGAAGAGCAGAAAGCCGCAATGGATAAGGAATACGAGGAGAAGCGGAAAACCTTTGACGCTGAACTGGAAAAAAAGACCGGGGAAAAGCTTGAAGCCATACGGGCCGGACTGGAGGAGAAAACCTCGCGTCTGCTGGACAGCCAGAGCGATTCCAGCACAGAGGTGATACGCTCTCTTGAAAAGGAATATGAGGAAAAGCATACGGAGTACGCCCGAGAAATTCTAAAGCGAATCACAGAGGTGTAGCCTATGGGAAACTTACTTGAATACAGCGGAATAGTAACTAAGATCCGGGGTATGGAAGCAAAGCTTTTAACACCGGAACAGTTTACCGAGATCGCCAATCTCGGGAGCGTTCCGGAGATTGCGGATTATCTCAAGAGAAACACAGCTTATGCCGATGTCCTGGAGACTCTTGATGAGAGTCAGATCCATCGCGGCAATATCGAAAAAATGCTGATCCAGTCTCTGTATCACGATTATACCAAGCTTTATCGGTTCTGCGGACAGAAGCAGCGAAAGTTTATGAAACTGATCATGAAGAACTATGAAGTAGATCTGATAGACTACTGTCTGACCATCGTGATCAACCGGTACAAAAAACCGTTTGACCTGAATTATAAGCGTCCGTTTTTTGACCGCTATTCGCAGATCTCCATTGAAAAGCTCATCACTTCGCGGACGACAGATGAGCTGGTGGAAAACTTAAAGGGCACAGAATATTATGCTCCGCTCAAAAAACTCAAAGACGCCCGGGACGTCACCCTGTACGACTATACGCTGGCGCTTGATCTGTACCTCTTTACCTCCACATGGCGGGAGCAAAAGAAGGTTCTGAAAAAAAAGGATCTTGAACTTTTCATGCGGGGGCGCGGAGCCAAAATCGACCTTTTGAACCTGCAATGGATATACCGGGCAAAGAAATACTATGATATGAAGCCTGCAGACATCTATCTGCTGCTTATCCCGATCCATTACAAACTCTCTACCGACCTTGTCAAAGAGCTGGTAGAGTCTCCAGGATTAGAGGAATTCGAGGCGGCGGTCTCCAGGACCACTTATGCGCGTCATTATAATTTCCGGCAGGATCTGACGATTGAACAGATGTACCTGGACTGCCTGAATTACCTGTATACGATCGAGCGCAGGCGGGCCCCTTACTCGGTCGCCGCGATCAACACCTACCTCTTCCTGAAGGAGGAAGAAATCAAAAAGCTGACGACAGCTATGGAGTGCGTACGCTACAGTCTGACACCCGGCGAAACGTTAGCATACGTTGGAGGTAAAACCCAATGATAGTAAAAATGAAATTTATTAATATCTCAGGTCCGAGGAACGATATTGACCGGGTAACCGATCTGTATCTCTCCCGCTATGAGATCCAGCTCGAATCCGCGCTCTCAGAGCTCAAGACCGTGGACAATTTAAGACCGTTTGTCGAGCTCAACCCTTACCGCGATGCTCTTGCCAAAGCCAATCAGTTCGTAGGGTATCTCCCTAACGCGGAAGATGTTACCCCGGATGCCTCTCTGGGGCTTAACGACATGTTTGAGCTTGTACGAAAGGCAAATGAGGATTACCAGACCCTTCAGGAAAAGAAGGACAAATTAAAGAAAAAGACCGAAGAGCTTCGGGCAAAACAACAGATCATCGCCCCTTTCCGTCCTATGGACTGTGATCTCCACAAGGTTCTGAACTACCGGTACATCACTTATCGGTTCGGACGCATCGCAGTGGAATTCTATCACAAGATGCAGAAATACCTTATGGATGATCTCACGGCAATCTTCGTAGAAGGGGAACGGGATGAAAGTTTTGTATACGGGGCTTATTTTGTTTCTCCTGCCGAAGCGCAGAAAGCAGACGCCGTGTTCCGCTCTCTGCACTTTGAACGGGTCGATCTGAAAGACGAGTTTGAAGGTTCTCCCTCATATGCATATCAGGCGCTGGAGAGGGAAATCGCCCGGGTCAACCTTGAAATTGAAGATCTGGATAAGCAGGCCGGAGAAATGCTCTCTGACAGAGCGCCGCAGCTGATAGCGGCCAGAAACCGGCTTGAAGAACTCTCTAACAACTTCGATGTCCGTAAACTTGCGGCGCGTATGGAGGATAATAAAGAGGACTACTATATTCTCTGCGGATGGATGGCTCAGGACGACGTGGAGAAGTTCTTAAAAGAAGTGGAGGATGATGATAAAGTCTTCGTCGTTGTAGAAGACGATCACGACGCCTACTTCGGCGAACCTCCCACGAAACTGGAAAATCCGAAACTGTTCAAACCTTTTGAAATGTTTGTACAGATGTACGGACTGCCGGCACATAACGAGATGGATCCGACGGTGTTTGTCGGAATCACTTATTCCTTCATCTTCGGCGTCATGTTCGGAGATGTCGGACAGGGATTGTTGCTCCTGATCGGCGGAGCGCTGATCTATCACTTTAAGAAAGCGGCTCTGGCGGGAATCATCGCTTCGGCGGGTCTCTTTTCCACCATATTCGGCTTTCTGTTCGGAAGTATCTTCGGCTTTGAGGACCTACTGCCCGCGCTGTGGATCCGGCCTATCGACCATATGACCACCCTTCCCTTCCTCGGGAAGCTGAACACTGTGTTTATCGTGGCCGTAGCTTTCGGAATGTTTCTCATCATAGTGGCTATGGTGCTCCACATCATAAACGCCATGAAGAGCAAAGACATCGAGGGCACCTGGTTTGATCCGAATGGAGCGGCAGGCCTTATCTTCTATATCGCTGTCACGGTTACTGTTGTTCTGTTCATGACAGGCAGACCGCTTCCGGGCGGTATTGTCATGGCCATCATGTTCGGTATACCGCTGATTGTAATGCTCTTCCGGGAACCGATCACAAGAGCGATACAAAAACGTGCGGACAAGATGGAAACCGGCAAAGCCATGTTCCTGGTACAGGGCTTTTTCGAGATGTTTGAGACTCTTCTGAGCTACTTCTCCAACACCATCTCATTCATTCGTATCGGGGCATTCGCAGTCAGTCATGCCGCGATCATGGAAGTCGTCCTGCAGCTTGCGGGCGCGGAGAGCGGCCATCCCAACTGGATCGGCGTAATCTTCGGCAACCTGTTTGTCTGCGGGTTCGAGGGCCTCATCGTCGGAATACAGGTACTGCGTCTGGAATACTACGAGATGTTCAGCCGCTTCTACAAAGGCAGCGGACACGCGTTTGAGCCATACACGAAAAAGAGATCAAAAAATAAATAATTTTTAAAATCAGGAGGATTCTACCATGTCATTAGCAACCAAAATCATCTTTATTATTGCTTTGATCGTAAGCATCATTGTACCTTTCGGATACTATCTGATCGGCGAGAAGTCAAAGAAACGCTATAAGCGGGCTATCGGCACGAACGCCTTTTTCTTCTTCGGCGCATTTGCCATCGCTTCGATTATGCTTCTTGGAGGGCCTGACGTACAGGCTGCCGGGACTGCCGCATCGGGATCCGGACTGGCCGAAGGTCTTGGCTATCTGGCTGCTGCCTTAGTTACCGGACTTTCCTGTATCGGAGGCGGTATCGCAGTTGCAAGCGCGGCGAGCGCAGCACTTGGTGCTATCAGCGAGGACTCCAGCGTGCTTGGTAAATCACTGATCTTTGTAGGTCTGGCTGAAGGTGTCTGCCTGTATGGTCTGATCATCTCCTTCATGATATTGGGAAATTTATAGACAGTATTCACTTGCGCCATTCACAAAGCCGCGCTGCCGTGCTTACCGCGGCTGAGCCGCAGTTTTGTTCATGAACTGGAGGTAATTACATGAAAATGTTTCTTATCAGCGATAACGTTGACACCTACACCGGCATGCGCCTCGCAGGAGTGGACGGCGTCGTCGTGCATGAGCGTGAAGAGCTGAGAAAAGCTTTAGAAGATGTGCTTACCGACAAAAACGTGGGGATCGTGCTGCTGACAGAGAAATTCGGCCGCGAATTTCCGGACATTATCGACACATTCCGGCTGGAGCGCAAAATGCCCCTTCTGGTGGAGATTCCGGACCGCCACGGCACCGGACGCCAGAAAGACTTTATCACATCATACATTACAGAGGCAATCGGACTGAAACTGTAGCACCATGCATTCGGGAAGGTCCGCATACAGCCGGATAACTAATATATTTTAAAGGAGGGATTCCTCTTGACTTTGGAAGAAAAAATCGCACACCTGCAGTCTGCCTCTATGGAACAGGCGCGCGCAGAGGGCAATGCCATCATTGATGCCCACCGTGACGCATTGGAAAAAGTGTTCGAGGATCACAAGGCAGAAGTTGTGCATCAGTCAGAAACAAGAGTCAAGGCCGAGACTACCAATGCCAGACTTTCTCTTAATCAGGCGGCGGCCAAGTCTCAGCTTGAGATCAAACGCCGACAGGGAAAGATACAGCAGGAACTTAAGGATAAAATTTTTGAGGAAGCCAAAAGTCTGGTCTACGACTACATGAAGACCGAAGCATACAATGATTTCCTCTTAAAGTGCATCCGCCAGGCGGTTCGCTATGCCGGGGAAGAACCGGTTGTGATCTATCTTAACCCTTCTGACGAAGGAAAGCGTTCCGATCTCGAGGACGCCGCAAGAGTTCATCTTACAATCAGCGCAGAGGATTTTATCGGCGGTGTGCGCGCGGTTATCCGCTCGCGCAACATCCTGATCGACAATTCATTTAAGACGCAGCTGCGCAACGAATACGACAACTTTATGTTTCTAGGAGGTGACGGCATTGCTTAACACCGGAACAATCTATGGAATCAACGGCCCCGTCATCTACTTGAAGGGCAATACAGGCTTCCGCATGTCCGAGATGGTTTATGTGGGAGACGAGAAACTTGTGGGCGAAGTCATCGCTCTGGATAAAGATCTGACGACAGTCCAGGTATACGAGGAAACCACGGGGCTGCGACCCGGAGAGGAGGTCAGGTCCAGCGGGAACGCCGTCTCGGTTACTCTGGCGCCCGGAATCCTGAATAATATCTTCGACGGAATCGAGCGTCCTCTTGAGCGCATCGCGGATTCCTCCGGAGGGGCCTTTATCACCCGCGGCGTCAGTGTGGACTCTCTGGACCGTCAGAAGAAGTGGAAAACTCATATCACCGTGAAAAAAGGACAGTATCTTCACGGCGGCGATATTATTGCCGAAGTGCCTGAGACGCGCGCTATCGTACACAAGTGCATGGTTCCTCCGGACATTGAAGGAACCGTGACAGATATTGTGCCGGACGGCGACTACACTATCCAGGAGACACTTATTACGCTGGAACTCCCCGATGGCAGCACAAAGGAACTGACTATGACGCAGCACTGGCCTATCCGTGTGCCAAGACCGACACATCACCGTTTTCCGGCTTCAGTGCCTCTTGTCACAGGGCAGCGAATCATCGATACAATGTTTCCCATTGCCAAAGGCGGAACCGCGGCCATCCCGGGAGGGTTCGGAACAGGCAAGACAATGACCCAGCACCAGATCGCCAAATGGGCAGACGCGGATATTATTATCTATATCGGATGCGGCGAGCGCGGCAATGAAATGACGCAGGTGCTTGAGGAGTTCGGGGAGCTGACCGATCCCAGAACCGGCAATCCTCTCATGGACCGTACCACTTTGATTGCCAACACTTCCAATATGCCGGTAGCCGCTCGTGAGGCAAGTATCTATACCGGGCTGACGCTCGCGGAATATTACCGCGATATGGGCTATGATGTGGCGATCATGGCCGACTCCACCTCAAGATGGGCAGAGGCATTGAGAGAACTCTCCGGCCGTCTCGAAGAGATGCCCGCTGAGGAAGGGTTCCCGGCATATCTCGCTTCAAGGCTGTCCGCGTTCTACGAGCGCGCCGGCATGATGCACAACTTAAACGGCACGGATGGCTCTGTCACGATCATCGGAGCTGTTTCCCCTCAGGGCGGCGATTTCTCCGAGCCTGTCACTCAGAATACGAAGCGCTTTGTCCGCTGTTTCTGGGGACTGGATAAGAGTCTTGCATACTCCAGACATTTCCCGGCGATCCACTGGCTGACCAGCTACAGCGAGTACTTGAACGACTTGAGTCACTGGTACCAGGATAATGTATCGCCCCGGTTTGTCGATTACCGCAACCGCCTGATGGCACTCTTAAACCAGGAGAGCAGCCTGCTTGAAATCGTAAAGCTTATCGGAAGCGATGTACTCCCGGACGACCAGAAGCTTGTCCTGGAGATCGCCCGAGTAATCCGCCTCGGTTTCTTACAGCAGAACGCATTCCATAAAGACGACACATGCGTATCTATGGAAAAACAGTTTCTCATGATGGATACTATCCTGTATCTCTATAAACAGGCGCGCACGCTCGTCACAATGGGGCATCCCATGTCCGTGCTGAAGTCTGAGAATATCTTCGACCGGGTCATCTCCATCAAATACGATGTACCTAATGACCGACCGGAAATGTTCGCTCAGTACCACCGGGATATTGACGCATTCTATCAGCAGGTACTGGAGAAAAACGCATAAGGAGGACCGAATATCATGTCAATTGAATATTTAGGCTTAAGCAGCATCAACGGACCTCTGATCGCTCTCGAAGGCGTACAGGACGCATTTTATGATGAGATCGTAGAGTTCGTCGTAGACGGCACGGAGCGCAAAATCGGACGTATCGTAGAGATCTATGAGGACAGGGCCGTCATCCAGGTATTTGAGGGTTCTGAAAATATGTCCCTTAAAAATACACACACAAAACTTACCGGACATCCGATGGAGATCACTCTCTCCCCGGATATGCTGGGACGCACGTTCAACGGCATCGGGCAGCCCATCGACGATCTGGGCCCTCTTGTCTCAACTCTGAAGAGGGATGTAAACGGGCTTCCGCTCAACCCGGTACGAAGGGAATATCCGCGAAATTATATTCACACAGGTATCTCAGCCATCGACGGGCTCACTACGCTGATTCGCGGACAGAAACTCCCGATCTTCTCCGGGAACGGGCTTCCTCACGACCAGCTGGCCGCCCAGATCGTTAAACAGGCCTCCCTTGGAGAAAATTCAGACGAGGAATTTGCCATCGTGTTCGCGGCTATGGGGGTAAAACATGATGTGGCTGATTTCTTCCGCCACACCTTTGAAGAGAGCGGCGTGGCTGACCACGTTGCCATGTTCTTAAACCTCGCGAACGATCCGGTAGTAGAGCGTCTGATCACGCCAAAGGTAGCTCTCACCGCTGCGGAATATCTCGCATTTGAGCAGAACATGCACATCCTTGTCATTCTGACGGATATGACTTCCTTTGCTGAGGCCATGCGAGAGGTCTCCTCCTCCAAAGGAGAGATTCCCAGCCGTAAAGGGTATCCGGGCTATCTGTACAGCGAACTCGCCACCCTCTACGAACGTGCGGGAATTGTACAGGGAGTAAACGGTTCAGTGACCCAGCTTCCGATCCTTACGATGCCAAATGATGACATCACACATCCGATCCCTGACCTGACCGGATATATCACAGAGGGGCAGATCGTACTGGACCGCCCGCTGCACGGGCAGTCTGTCTATCCGCCCATTAATATCCTCCCTTCCCTCTCCCGTCTGATGAAGGATGGCATCGGTGAAGGATACACCAGAGAGGATCATCAGGATCTTGCGAATCAGCTCTTCTCCGCTTATGCGAAAGTAGGCGATGCAAGGAACCTGGCCTCTGTTATCGGCGAGGATGAACTCTCACCCATAGATAAGAAATATCTGGAGTTCGGAAAAGACTTTGAGGAGCGCTATATCGGGCAGGGTGTGGAAGAGAACCGGAGCATGGAAGAAACACTGAATCTGGGCTGGGAACTGCTTGGAAGACTGCCGAAAGAAGAGCTCGACCGGGTAGATACAAAGATACTTGATAAGTATTACAGACCTATGACTGAAGAATAACAGAGAGAACTCAAAGTAATTATTAAGGAGGGATTTCATGGATCCGCACACATTTCCAACCAAAGGAAATCTGATGCTTGCGAAGAATTCGCTGGCACTTGCAAAACAGGGCTATGATCTGATGGATAAAAAGCGGAATATTCTCATAAGAGAACTGATGGATCTGATTGATGAGGCGCGCACGATCCAGGAGGAGATCGATACGATATTTACCTATGCATATCAGTGCCTTCAGCGCGCAAATATCGAAAACGGAATCAGCAATGTAGAGCTTCTGGCCTACACTGTGCCCATTGAGAATTCTATCACTATACAGACAAGAAGTATCATGGGAACAGAAATTCCGCATGTCAAATATGTTCCCGACGCAGGGAAGCCCACCTATGCTTTCAGCACGACGCACGAATCCATTGACAAGGCAAGAGAGGCTTTCCGCAAAGTGAAAGATCTGACCGTAAAGCTCTCTATGGTTGAAAACGCCGCTTACCGGCTGGCAAGCAATATCAAAAAGACGCAGAAGCGCGCAAACGCACTCCAGAACATCACAATCCCGATGTACTCTTCTCTCGTGTATACAATCACCAACGCGTTGGAAGAAAAGGAAAGGGAAGAATTTACCCGTCTGAAAGTCATAAAACGAATGAAAATGAAAAAAGCTTAAGAGGCGGAATCAGGACTGCCCTCCTGATTCCGCCTTTATTATTACTCTAAATCTTCCCCCAGGTAGAACACCCGGAAGAACATCTCCAGCGATTCAAAGAGTTCTCTCTTCGTCTGCTGCAGTTCCTTGATCTTCAGCACACTTCCGATCTCATCAAAGAAGAAATCCCCCTCTTCATGATCTACTTTCAGCTCCAGATTTCCATCTTCATCAAATATGAGCATCAGTATTCCGCCCACATCCTCTGTATACAATACACACATGATCTGGAGTTCCTGTTTGATATTCTCCGGCAGGGAGTCAAACTCCGGATTCAGGTAAAACTTCTGCTCATAGGCATTTGCCGCGCATAATACAATCTCTTCACTCATAGTCTCTTCCTTTCAGATATATCCATACACGCCCCGGACAGACACTTCTCCGGCGTATATTTTTTCCACAGTTCCGTCTTCTCTCTGCACGATCAGTTCCCCTGTACTGGCGATGCCCAGAGCATGAGCCCGGTATTCTCCTCCGGATTCCATAACAAGCACATCACGGTCACGGTTGACCAGAAGGGCGCTGTACCGGTCTGTCAGACCGGTAAGGTCTTCTGTCTTTAAAAAGATCTCATAGTTCTCTTCAAAACGCTCCATCACCGCCGCGATGAGCGGCGCGCGCCTCACCACATGCCCACATTCCAGCCGCAGAGACGTCGCGGTCTCCACAAGCTCGCTCGGAAATTTGGACATATTCACATTGATCCCCACTCCTACGGTAATGTGATTAATATAGTCGATCTGCGTACTCATCTCCGTGAGAATACCCGCCAGTTTTCTTCCGTTTATAATAATATCATTTGGCCATTTGATCTGAAGTTCGGGAATTCTTTCCAGAAACCGGTTTCCCCGGGCCTGCTCTGTAGTCTCCAGGCACTGCCGGATTCCTTCCACTGTACTTAATGCCATGACAAGCGTAAGCATAGACGCTTTATTAGGAGCGATATTGGGGCGCAGCAGAAGAGACATGTAAATACTGCTGCCGGCCGGAGATTCCCAGGATCTTCCGCGCCGTCCACGTCCCGCGCTCTGCATATCAGCCACCGCCAGAGTACCGTGGGGCGCGCCTTCATCCCCGGCCTGTTTGACCCTCAGATTAGTGGAGTCCGCCACATCATAGTATAATATGTTTCTCCCGGCCCACCGTGTCTTCATAAGACTTGCCAGTTCTTCCCCAGTTATCACGTCCGGGCTGTCCACGATACGGTATCCCTTATTGCGCACCGCCTCCACCTGATAGCCCTCATCCTGAAGCTGGCGGATCACTTTCCACACAGCAGTTCTGGACACGCCGAATTTTCCGCTGATCTGCTGCCCGGAGACATAGCCGTCTGTCTCCCGGAGAAGCTTTAAAATTTCTGTCTTCATGGTTATTTACTCCCTGATTTGACTAATGCTATTCTAACACATTCCCCGGGCAAATGCCATCATCTCTATGCCGCAAAGTTTCCCGTATACAATTGATAATATTTTCCTTTCGCCGCGATCAGCTCATCGTGGCTTCCTCTCTCGATAATTCTTCCCTGCTCCATAACCATAATACAGTCTGAATTTTTGATTGTGGACAGGCGGTGAGCAATGACAAATGTGGTCCGGCCCTTCATCAGAGCGTCCATACCGGCCTGTACCAGCCCCTCTGTACGCGTATCGATAGAAGAAGTAGCTTCATCGAGAATCAGCACCGGAGGGTCTGCCACCGCTGCTCTCGCGATAGCGAGCAGCTGTCTCTGCCCCTGGCTTAAGTTTGCGCCGTCTCCGGTGAGAACGGTCTGATACCCGTCCGGAAGTCTGCGGATAAAGCTGTCCGCATTGGCCAGCTTCGCCGCCGCAATACAGTCCTCATCCGAAGCGTCCAGCTTGCCGTACCGTATATTGTCCATGACGGTCCCGGTGAACAGATGCGTATCCTGGAGCACCATCCCCAGAGATCTTCTCAGATCCGGTTTCCTGATCTTATTAATATTAATACCATCGTAACGGATCTTTCCGTCCTGGATGTCATAAAACCGGTTGATCAGGTTGGTAATCGTCGTCTTCCCCGCTCCGGTAGAGCCCACAAGGGCGATCTTCTGGCCCGGGTGGGCGTACATCCTGATGTCATGAAGCACCATCTTCTCATCATTGTATCCAAAGTCCACACCGTCAAATACGATACCGCCCTCCATTCTCTGGTAAGTCACAGTACCTTCTGCCCTGTGCGGATGTTTCCATGCCCATATGCCGGTACGCGTCTCAGATTCAGTCACTGTTCCGTCCGAGTTCTCCTTTGCATTGACCAGCTCCACATATCCGTGATCCTCCTCCGGTTTCTCATCCAGAAGGGCGAATACTCTCTTGGCTCCGGCAGCGGCCATAACGACAGAATTCATCTGCTGGCTGATCTGAGTAATGGGCTGGGTAAAGTTCTTATTCAATCCCACGAACGCGATAACTGTTCCCACTGTCACTCCCGTTCCGCCGTACAGCGCCAGCAGCGCTCCGATCACGGCACACAATACATAACTCAGATTTCCGATATTTGCGTTGATAGGCATGAGAAGGTTTGCATAGCGGTTCGCCTTATCCGCGCTGTCTCTCAGCTGATTATTGAGCTTCTTAAAGCCATCGATCGCCTGCTCCTCATGGCAGAATACTTTTACCACTTTCTGCCCGTCCATCATTTCCTCTATAAATCCGTCCACGTTTCCCAGATCTCTCTGCTGTTTCTGGAAATATTTTCCCGACAGCCCGGAAAATACAGCCGTCACCCTCAGCATAACCAGCGCCATGACAAGCGTAACAACAGTCAGCGGCACGTTCAGGACAAGCATAGAGATCAGAGTTGCCACCAGGGTTGCCGCGGAGTTAATCATCTGCGGGATACTCTGGCTGAACAGCTGTCTCAATGTGTCCACATCGTTCGTATACACAGACATAATATCGCCGTGCGCATGGGTGTCAAAGTATTTGATCGGCAGGGATTCCATATTGGCGAACAGCTCGTCGCGAAACTTCCGCATCGTTCCCTGGCTGACATTTACCATAATCCGGTTGTACGCGTATGCCGCCGCAATGCCGATGATATAAAATACGACGATTCCCCTCAGCGCGCGGGCCAGCGGGGCAAAGTCCGGACTGTCCGAGTTTAAAAGAGGCATGATATAATCATCCACGAGAGACTGTACGAACAGCATTCCCTGCATCGTGGCAAATGCGCCGACTATAATACACACAACTACAATGAGAAACGAAAATTTATAGTTCTTCACCATGTATGCCAGAAGCCGCTTCAGCACATACAGCGATGATGTTTTCTTTTTATCTTTCATATGAACTGCACTCTCCTTTCACGCATCTGTTCCTCCTCAGGCAGCATGGTCAAAATCCCCGCCGCCCTGAGTCTGAGATTCATAGATGTCACGGTAGATCTCATTGCTCTCAAGCAGATGCTCATGCGTGTCAAAGCCGTTAATTTTTCCGTCATCCAGCACAAGAATCCGGTCTGCGTCCTCCACGCTGGATACCCTCTGGGCAATGATGATCTTCGTTGTTCCCGGGATGACTGTTCGCAGCGCCTCTCTGATCCTGGCGTCTGTTGCCGTATCCACAGCACTTGTGGAGTCATCCAGAATAAGAATCTTCGGTTTCTTTAAGAGCGCCCTGGCGATGCAGAGCCTCTGCTTCTGCCCTCCGGACACGTTCGTGCCTCCCCGCTCGATCCATGTGTTGTACTTATCCGGGAGCCGTTCTATAAATTCGTCCGCACAGGCTGCACGGCATGCTTCCACGCACTCCTCATCCGAGGCGTTCTCATTACCCCACCTGAGATTGTCAAAAATCGTGCCCGAGAACAGGACATTCTTCTGCAATACAACCGAAACCTCATTTCTCAGCACTTCCATATCATACTCACGAACATCCCTGCCTCCAACTTTCACGGTTCCCGCGGAAGCGTCGTAGAGACGGCTGATCAGATTTACCAGGCTTGACTTACCGCATCCAGTGCCTCCGATAATCCCTATAGTCTCACCGGAGCGAATATGCAGATCAATGTCCTCCAGAGTATCCTCGCCTGTTCCATGCTTATACGAAAAGCTTACATGGTCAAAATCAATACTTCCGTCTTTTACTTCCATCACCGGATCTTTCGGGTTGTGAAGTTCCGGTTTCTCCAGGAGCACTTCCGAGATACGACGTATACTCGCAGCGCTCATCGTCACCATGACAAAGATCATTGAAAGCATCATAAGCGACATCATGACGGACATAATATAGCTGAACAGAGAAGTAATATCGCCGGTGCTCATACTGCCGCCGACAATGTACTTCGCGCCAAACCATGAAACCGCTGTGATGCAGCCGTAAACAACAAGCATCATGACCGGATTGTTCAGGGCCAGCATACTCTCCGCTTTTACAAACAGCCTGTAAAGATGCTCCGCCGCCTTCTGAAATTTCTTATTCTCATGCTCTTCTCTTACATATGCTTTCACCACGCGGATTGCCGTAACATTTTCCTGGACACTCGCGTTCAGATCATCATACCGGTCAAACACTTCCCGGAATACCCCTGTTGTCCTCTTCATGATGGCCGCAAGAACTACCGCCAGAAAACACAGCGCCGCCAGGAACACAAGACTCAAATCCCGATTGATCATAAAACACATAATCATGCTGAATACCAGCATAAGCGGCGCTCTGACCGCGATTCGTATGAGCATCTGAAACGCGTTCTGCACATTGGTCACATCTGTCGTCATTCTCGTGACAAGACCTGCCGTGCTGAATTTGTCGATATTAGAAAACGAATAGTCCTGCACGCGGATGTACATGCTCTCCCTCAGATTGCAGGCAAAGCCTGCGGAGGCGCTGGCCGCGAATTTTCCCGCCATTGCACCCGATAACAGGCTGACGACCGCCATCACCAGCATCAGAACGCCGTATCTGATAATCGCCGGCATGTCGGATCGTTCCAGTCCATTATCAATAATCAGCGCCGTAATAAAAGGGAGCAGCACCTCCATAATCACTTCCAGCGTCGTAAACCCCATTGTCAGAAATGTGTCTTTTTTATACTGCTTTAGCTGCGCTAAAACTGTCTTCATACTGTAACCTCCTTATCTGCCATTCTTTCTGTCCTGTCTTCTTCATTCCGCCCCTTTCTGAGCCGCTCGTTGTCCATTTGATTCAGCTGCGTCAGTATCTTCTGCTCCAGGTTCCACAGCTGCTTTTTCTCCCGACAGTCAAGCCCGCCGCAGATCGCCGCCTCCATGCGGTCCGCACGCTTCAGAAACTCATTTCCCTCAAGGATCAGTTTCTCTGTCGGAACCACCTTTTTCTTTCTGACGTCCTCCGGAGTCTCCTGAAAACACAGATAGCCTTTTTCCCGCAGTTTTTTCACAAGAACGGACAGCGTCGCCTTAGACACGCCGACCTCATGGCACAGTTCCGTAATGTATGTACCTTTTGGATGATGTCGGAGAATATAAACCATGAAATACACCTGTACTCCGCTTATGTTCTTCTCCCTCATGCTCTTCTCCAACTGTGTTTCCAGGTCTATACTGAGTTTCTTCATTAGAAAAATCAGTTCTTCCGCCTGATGTTCTTCTGTCATCTTTCATCCGCACCTCCTGTATCTGTACGTCTCTTTGATTGTTTTTTCACAAACAGTTCGTCGCCTTACCGTCTGCCCATAAGAGATTGTAGCGCGCTAT
>NZ_CALWFZ010000014.1 GCF_944377805.1 uncultured Mediterraneibacter sp.
ATATCAAGCAAAATAAGCTCCGGCGTATCAAACGCCAGAGCCTCCATAAAAGCAGAACCGTCTGCAAACCCTCTGGCTTTAAGCCCGGTTGTCTCCAGTGTATATATTACAAGTTCGCGGATGTTATCATCATCTTCTACGCAATATATCATCTTTCAGTTCTCCTTCGTCCTCTTTGTTCCTTAATGTTCCTGCATAACAGCGCTGTCTTTGTGCACGCCTGTAATAGAGAATTCCACCCATTCCGCGATATTGGTCGCGTGATCTCCGATACGTTCCAGGTACTTTGTCACCATGATCAGATCGAAGATTCTCTTTCCGTTCTCTCCTTTTTCTTCCTTGATGAAGTCAATCATCTCATCACGCACTTCATCAAAATACTGGTCGATCTTATCGTCAGCCCGCATCACGCCCCGCGCAAGTTCCAGATCTCTGTTGACATAAGCCGTCACACTGTTGCGTACCATCTTGCTGACCTCAGAAGCCATTGTTCCGATCACATGGATCTCCTCTGTAGCCGCAACTCCCTTCGAGGAGATAATAATCTCCGCAATGTCGGAAGTCTGATCTCCGATACGCTCCATATCCGTAATCATCTTAAGAGCTGCCGAGATTCTTCTTAAGTCTTTTGCCACTGGCTGCTGCTGAAGAAGAAGCTTTAAGCACAGTCTCTCAATGTCCTTTTCGATCTGGTCGATCTCTTCGTCCTCTCTGATAATGATCTTCGCCTGGTCGATACTGCCGTCCTTGAGCGCCTGTGTCGCTTTCGCGATCGCAGTCTCACAGAGTTCTCCCATACGGGTAAGCTGCTCTTCAAGTAAATGCAGCTGCTCGTCAAATTTGTTACGCATAGCTTAACCAAACCTCCCTGTAATATAGTCTTCCGTTCTTTTATCAGACGGTATTGAGAATAATTTTTCGGTGTCATTATATTCTACAACTTCTCCGAGAAGGAAGAAGGCGGTATTGTCCGATACACGCACTGCCTGCTGCATGTTATGTGTGACCATAACTATAGTATAGTCTTTTTTCAGTTCCATCGCAAGGTCTTCGATTTTAGAGGTGGAGATCGGATCAAGAGCGGATGTCGGCTCATCCATAAGAAGGACTTCCGGCTCTACCGCAAGCGCCCGCGCAATGCAGAGTCTCTGCTGCTGTCCGCCCGACATGCCAAGCGCGCTCGTCTTGAGACGGTCTTTGCACTCATCCCAGATAGCAGCGTTTCTGAGTGATCTTTCCACAATATCATCCAGTTTAGACTTGGAGCGCACGCCGTGCGTTCTCGGCCCATAGGCGATATTATCATATATACTCATAGGAAACGGATTCGGCTTCTGGAATACCATTCCGACACGCTTTCTCAGAAGGTTTACATCCATACCTTTAAATATATTCTCTCCGTCAAGCTCGATCGAACCCTCGATACGGCATCCTTCCACCAGATCGTTCATACGGTTGATGGATTTTAAAAGAGTAGATTTACCACATCCGGAAGGTCCGATGAAAGCGGTAATCTTGTTTGCTTCGATTTCAAGATTTACATCTTTGAGAGCTTTGAAATCCCCATAATATAAATCAAGATTCTTGATACTTATCTTCGACATTTCCTTCCCCTTTCCTTTTCACTGTTATGCTTTCGTAAGCCTTCTGGCAATCACGCCTGAAAGCGCATTAATGCCCACTACGAGAATAAGCAGAATTACTGCCGTTGCGTATGCCTGATCCATATACAGGCCTTCACTTGACAGATTGTACATGTGCAGCGCAAGCGTACGTCCTGATCCCATGATGCTGTCAGGAATCTGAGCTACGGTTCCTGAGGTGTACATCAACGCCGCGGTCTCGCCTACGATACGCCCGATCGCCAGTATCACGCCTGCCAAAACACCGGGAATCGCAGAAGGAAGAACGATTCTAAATACCGTGCGCAGTTTGCCCGCGCCCAGTCCGAAGCTTCCCTCACGATAGGAATCCGGCACGGCTTTCAGCGCTTCCTCTGTCGTTCTCATAATCAGCGGTAGAATCATAATCGCCATAGTAAAGGCGCCCGCCAGAAGAGAAAATCCCCAGTCCAGAGCATTTACAAAGAAAAGCATGCCGAACAGGCCGTACACAATGGAAGGGATTCCGGAAAGTGTCTCTGTCGTCAGCCGGATGACTTCCACAAATTTGTTGCCCCGCCCCGCATATTCCACAAGGAAAATAGCGGAGAAGATCCCGAACGGAACCGCGATCAGCAGCGATAACAGTGTCATAACTATCGTGTTGACAAGCGCCGGAACTACCGAAGCATTCTCCGACGTGTACTCTAACGAGAAGAGAGAGGGTGTTATGTGCGGCACACCGTTGATTAATATATACGCGATCAGGAAGATCAGAACAGCAAACGTTATGACCGCCGCCAGCATCACAAGCAGCATCATAATAAATGAACCCGGATGTTTCAGATAAGTTCTGAACTTATCGCCGATTGTCGTCTTATTACTCATGATCCGCCCCCCTCTTTAATAAAGCTACACTGAAATTGATGATCAGGATGAACACAAAAAGTACAACTCCGGTAGCGATCAACGCCTCACGGTGCAGTCCTGTCGCGTATCCCATCTCAATTACGATGTTTCCTGTCAGGGTCCGGATACCGTCCAGGAGACTGGTCGTAAGTCTCGCCTGGTTTCCGACGATCATGATAACCGCCATTGTCTCTCCGATGGCGCGCCCGATTCCAAGCACGATCCCCGCAATCACACCCGATTTTGCCGCCGGGATGATTACACGGAAAATACTTCTCTCTTTCGTGGCGCCAAGCGCAAGAGATCCCTCATAATAATGGGTTGGAACTGCCCGCATCGCGCTCTCCGTTGTTCCGATAATAGTTGGAAGTATCATCATACCGAGAATCAGAGATGCGGTCAGAATGCTGTTTCCGTTTCCCGGATTATCTACAAGTCCGATCCTGCGAAGCGTTGTTCCAAACTCCCGAATTAACGGCACAACGACAACCAGGCCAAAGAAGCCGTAAATAACAGATGGGATTCCGGCAAGCAGCTCCGTAGCCGCTTTCAGCGGTTTATAGATCCGTTTCGGGCAGTACATCGCCATGAATACCGAAGTGAGAATTCCGATAGGTACTCCGAAAATAATCGCGCCGGCCGTCACATACAAACTTCCGACAATCATCGAAAGAATTCCGTACTGCTCACTGCTCGGCCTCCAGACCTCGCCTGTGATAAACTTTACAAATCCGATTTCGCGCATCGCGGGGATGCCATTTGCAAACAGGAAGATACAGATAAGCGCTACCGCAAGGATGGATGCGCATGCCGCAATAAAGAAAACTCCCTGCATAATTTTTTCAGTCAATGCTTTTGATTTCATTTTTTCCTCCTAATGAGCCGGGAAGACATGCCACATATCTGCCCGGCTCATAAATTCATAGCGGAAAATCGTTCACTTTAAGAATTTTTCTCCATTGTACTCTCAGTCCGTTGCGGTCTGATTAGATAGCATCCCATGTTGCCACATCGCCAACATAGATCGATTTTACCTGATCTGCTGACAGATCATCTGTCGGGTTCGCCTGGTTTACAATTACAGCGATACCGTCTGTAGCGATCACTGTACCCTGAAGCTGTGAAGCCTCTTCATCAGTCAGTTCTCTTGATGCCATACCGATGTCATAGCTTCCCTCGATTGCGGATGTCATACCTGTTGTAGAATCCGTTGTCTGAAGTTCGATAGATGCGTTCGGGTTCACTCCGGCATAAGCCTCGATCAGCTTCTCCATCAGCGGAGATACAGAAGAAGAACCACCTACTACACAGCTTCCTTCCGGAGCCTCGCCTGCATATGCCTCTACTTCAGATACCGGAATGTATCCTTCCTCAGATACGACAGCCTGACCTTCTGTACTCATGATAAATGCCATGAAATCTGCTGCCACCGGATTATCAAGGCTCTGGCTTACCGCTACGTTGAACGGTCTGGACACTGTATAGGATCCGTTCTCGATGTTCTCTGCCGTAGCCTCAGCTCCATCGATCTTAACCGCCTTTACGAGTGATTCGTCAAGAGAGCCAAGTGATATGTATCCGATCGCATATTCGTTTTCAGATACAGTTGTCATCATAACTGATGTGTTGTTTGTAACCTGTGCATCAAGTGTTGTCAGGTCATTATCGTCATCATCCACTACACCAAACAGCTCAGTGAAAGCTCCTCTTGTACCTGAACCTTCCTCACGGGATACAACTGTAATCGCATTCGCCGCGTCCCAGTCTCCCGATCCGCCTTCGTCAGACGCCGCGTCTGTGCCCTGCGCTGACGTATCGTCAGATCCGCCGCATCCGACTGCGAGAGATGCAACCATTCCTGTTACTGCCAACATTGCGATAAACTTTTTCATTTTCATGACCCATAATCTCCTTTTTCAATTCATACGTCTGTGTGCTTTTCTTCATCACGGTAGTTATCATAAAAGAGAAATGTAAAATGTAAAATCAGGTCTATGTTAAATCTGTGTAAAGTCTCAAAAAGCCGTAAAATAGCGTTATTTTCGACTAACCAAGTAGAAATTCTCCCAGATCCTCAATCGTATAAAACACTTTGTCAGCTCCCGCCTCCAGAAACCGGTCAGTGACTTCCTTGCACTTCACTTCTTTTTCCTCCGGTGAGAGCGCCGCGTATTCCTCCTGTGTCAGTCCCATCTCGGAACTTCCCACTACGATTCCGGCGGACCATACGCCTGCGTTCTTTCCCTCCTTAATATCAGATACCGTATCGCCCACTTTCAGGACACGGCGCACCTTCTTTATCCCAAGCGCCTCAATGTTCCGGAAGATCATATAGGGATAGGGCCGTCCCTTCTGAGCGGTAGAATCAGGACTGAACCAGACGTCAGGCTCATATCCTTTTTCCCTTGCTTTCGGAACTATTATCTCCATCATCTTGTCTGTATATCCGGTTGTTGAACCTATTTTTATGCCGCTTCTTCTCAGTCGCTTCACCGTCTCCACTACGCCCGGTTTCGGGTCGGTATAATCCGAAAGGATTTTCAGAAGGTTCTCCTCAAATATCTGATAGAGCGCCTGAGCTTCCTCCTCACCCGGCTCCCTTCCGTGCGTTTCTTTCCAGAGTTCTCTGATCCGCTCCATCTTCAGCATCGTCCGGATATGGTCGATCTTGAGCATCCCCATCGGCTCCCGCACTTCTTTTATCGTTGGCTCGACGCCATACTGCTTAAACACTTCCACAAACGCCCGGACCGGCGCCATGCATCCATAATCTACCGTAGTCCCTGCCCAGTCAAAAATAACCGCCTTAATTTTCTTCATGATTGTACTCCTCCAAAAAATTCTTCATCAAAGCACACACTTTCTCAATATCTTCCGGATATATCTCTCCGATGTTGCCGATTCGGAAAGTCTCAGCTTCCGTTACCTTTCCGGGATAGATCGCATATCCCCTGTCTTTAATATAATCGTACATCTGCGAAAAAGTAAAATGGCAGTCTTCCGGATAGAAAAACGTAGTAATAATCGGTCCCTGATGTGTGCTGTCTATATACGGATGAATCCCAAGTTCCCCCATCCTCTCAATCAGCAGGCGGTTGTTCTCCCTGTAGCGCCTGTTTCTTGCCTGAATCCCGCCTTCTTCTCTGAGTTCTTTCATCGCCTGCGCGAAAGCCAGTACTACATGGGTCGGAGAGGTAAAGCGCCATTTGCCGTCCGCCTCCATTGTCTTCCACTGATCATAAAGATCAAGGGAGAGGCTCCGTGCTTTTCCGGCGCTCTGCTCCAGAAGATCCATTCTCGCGATAACAAAGGAGAATCCCGGCACCCCCTGAATACATTTGTTCGCACTGCTGATGATAAAGTCAATCCCCCAGTCTTTTACGGGAATATCCACGCCGCCGAAGCTGCTCATAGCATCTACAATGAATACTCTTCCCTTTTCTCTGACGACTCTGCCCACCGCCTCAATATCATTTAAAATACCTGAAGTCGTCTCGCTGTGCACCATAGACACATGGGTGATCGCCGGATCTGCGTCCAGCATCTCCCCTATCTTCTGTGCATTGGGAACTTGATTGTAATGTTCACTGTACATATGGTACTTCAGGCCCGCATGCTGTGCAATATCCGCCATTCTTTCCCCATAAGCACCGTTTGCACAGATCAGAAGCTCGTCTGACGTACCAATCACACTCGTCAATACCGACTCCACGCCAAAGCTACCGCTCCCCTGCATGAGTACTGCTGTATATTCGTCAGAAGATACATGAGCCAGTTCAAGAAGCTCTTTTCTGATCTCCTGAGTGATCTGCTTATAGTCGTCATCCCATGTACAATGATCGAACAGCATCTGCTGTTTTACCGTGTCCGTTGTCGTCAGCGGCCCCGGCGTCAAAAGTTTATATAATTTCATCTGCGTTTCCTCTTTTCACTAAATTTAGTCCGTTACATTCCCGCAGCCTCTTTGGCTTCTTCAGAGAGTGCTTCATGCTGCTTGAGAAGATCGACTGTCAGTTTCTCCGGAAATACTTTCGGATTTGTTGATTTGTTTGCTGCGTCTGTCGTCTCGCCGTTATACAGAGCATTTGGATAATAGGACTGAAGTTCTTCTCTTCCGTTCTCGATGATGCACTGCGCCATCTCCATCGCAAGCGGGTTTGTGTCATCCCCCTTGTCAACAACAGCCACAGATTCAGTCAGACTGAAATTGCCCTCAGCCGGATCAATATAGTCGATGGGAAGCCCATCCTCTTTATCCGCGACCGCCTGCTGCCGGAGTCCGAATCCGATTGCCACCTCTCCGGCGCGCACCAGTTTAAGCGGCGCCGAGCCGGAATCCTCAAGATGATCCCCCACATTCTCATAAATACCTGCCAGCACATCTTTTGCTCCATCCTCTCCATACTCCGATACAAGAGCCTGCACAAGAAGCCATGCCGTAGAAGAAGCGGAAATATCCGTCACGGACACAAAGCCTTTGTATACCGGGTCCCCCAGATCTGCGATAGATTCCGGCATCGGAAGATTGTTCTCCTCCATCATCTCTGTATTCACTATAATCGTTCCCTCCTGAGAAGTGATGGGCGCGCAGTATGGCTCAAACTCATCTGTTGTATCCACGTCAAATGACAGCTCCTGAAACATGGAATTCTGCTCCTGAGCGCTCTCTACATAGAACGTACTCATCGTCACCATATCCGCTTCGATGTCCGCCCCCTCTGCCAGGAGTCTTCCTCCCAATTCAGAAGTACCGAAGGTCTGGAATACGTACTTGCCTTCGTATCCGTTACTGTCCAGAGCATTCTCCATTGCGGTGATCGCCTCCTCATCGGCGTTGGAGTAGATAATCACCTGATCCTCGGATGAACCGCCTCCGCAGCCGGTCAGTCCGGCGCCGGATACTGTCACTGCCGCGGCCAGCGTAAATACTGCCACTCTCTTTAAACTCATTTTTCTTATCTTTTTCATATCAACTATATTCTCCTTTCTTTTGCTCATCTGAGCAAGTTTCCTAAACACTGCCCTTGCGACCAGATTGGTAAGTAGAATTAATAACGACAGGACAAAGATTTCATTAAATTCATTAAAATACTGCAATTCTTTAATCCTGGTCGTAATAACCATTGTCCGCGTACCCGCAATAAATATGACGGCGCTTACTGTGACCATTGCGTTTACAAAATAATAACTGAATACTTCCAGCAGTGTGGATAACGCATTGGGCGTTACTACTCTTACAATAGTCTTAAACCAGTTATCTCCCATAAGCATTGCCGTTGTCTCCCAGGACGCGTTCATCTTGGAAAGTGAGTTCTTCATCATCAGATATGGAGTGGAGAAAAAATGCACAATATTACATACAATGATGATGGGGAACGTGTTCTGAAGAGGCGTTCCCGTAAATACGAACAGATAGGCAAGGCCGATAACCATACCCGGAATCGTATTTGTCACAAGGGCGATGCTGTCGATCACTTTCTTCAGTTTCCCACTGACCGTGCTTCTCGCCGTCACCAAAGCAGCTCCATAGGAAAGAATCGTTCCCACAAGGGCGGTCGCTGCCGCCACCATAAGCGAGTTCAGATACACGCCGTACAGCTGCCTGTCCTCAAATACAGCCTGCACATGTTCCATCGTAAATTCCATTCGGTATGGCCACTCCTCGATAAACGGTACAATAAACATTACAAGAAATATACTGAGTGTACATATGATAATCGCTCCGCTCAGCGCCCCAAAGACAGCGTCTCTTTTCTTTCCTTTTTTCAGTTCAATCGGAGAGATCTTATTGTATCTCACATTATATTTTTCAAGAACGTGAAGTACCGTGATACTGACGATTGACGGTATCATCATAACCAGAGCTACCACTGCGCCGTTTCCGAAGTCAGGTACGCTGCCAAGCATCTCTGTATAAAGAACGCTGGCTACCACCTCAAACCGCCCGCCTACAGAAGCCGGAATACCAAAGTCCGTAAAGCACAGAAAAAAAGTCTGAATAAACGATGTGGCAAGCGTTCCCAATAGCGGAATCAATATGGTCATCCGGAAAGTCCTCAGCGGAGAATCCCCCATCAGCCGGGAAACAACCATGAACCTTTTGTCAATGTATCCCATCGCGTTGTGAATCAGCGTAAACGCGATAGGAAGCGTGTAGACTACATACCCGAGCAGCAGTCCGTTGAAACCGTATATGTCAAAGAGCTGTCTTCCGAACAGCCGGGTCAGAAGGCCCTGTTTCCCAAAAGAATAAATAATCGCAAATCCGTATGTAATCGTCGGCAGCAGCATGGGAAGAATCGCAGCCTTGCTGATCAGCCATTTGTACCTCCTGCCCAGATTCGTATAATGAACCGCGTACGCGAGAATAAACGCCAGTATCGTAGTGACAAGCGCGCTGCACACAGAAATGAGAATACTGTTTCCAAAAGCGGTGAGAAATCCTCTTCCCGTAAGCACTTCCGCATAATGGGAAAGGGACGGACTGTTTCCGTCTCCCGTAAAGGACTTTAAAATCACGCTGATCACAGGCACAGCAAGAAATCCGGCAAAAAAGACTGAAACAAGAATAAAAATAAGTTTAATCTCTCTGTTCTTTCTCATCACACCCACCTCTTCAGCACACCTGCGCCTGCTCCTGAAGCTGCCCCGCGAAGAGTGTATAGATATTATTCTTTTTGATCTCAAGCTGATTCAGAATAAACTTCTTTACGAATCCATCCTCAGGTTTCGCGATGATCTCTTCGGGTTTTCCGAACTGGGCGATCTTTCCTTCATTAATAATCATCACCCGGTTGGAAAGCGTGAGCGCTTCTTCCGGATCATGAGTCACTATGATTGTTGTAAGATTGTATTCCCTTGCAATGGCCCTGATCCTGTCTTTAATAGATTCCTTAATCACGCCGTCCAGGGCGCTTAACGGTTCGTCAAGCAGAAGTATCTTCGGTTTCATTACCATCGTCCTGGCGAGAGCGGCTCTCTGCTTCTGACCTCCGGAGAGCTGGCTGATCCTCTTGGAGAGATGTTCCTCCAGACCAAGGAGACTGATCAGCTCCTCCACCTCTTCTCTGGAAGATAACTCAGGATTGTTCCTGAGCCCGTATGTGATATTCTGGTATACATTGAGATTCGGAAAGAGCGCGTAGTCCTGAAAGACAATGTTGAAGCCTCTCTTTTCCATAGGTACATTCGTAATATCTCTGCCGTTAAAGATGATCTTTCCGCCGTCCGAGTCCACGATCCCGAGGATCAGATTCAGAAGTGTTGTCTTGCCGCATCCGGAGGGTCCAAGTATCGATACGATCTCTCCGTCCTCAATATTCAGACTGATCCCGGAAAGTACCGGCGTACCGTCATAACTTTTCTTTACATTTCTCAGTTCAAGCATAATACTTTCTCCTCTTCACTTTTTCGTTCCAGAGTGTCCGCTGGCAGCCGGGCATCTGTCCGCGGTTCCCCTGCCTGCACGAGAAAGATTATAGCTGTGATTCCGATCTGCTTTCTATCAGAAAAAAATCAAGCCTCTGTAAAGAAAATGTAAACTTTACAGAGGCTTAACATAGTTTAAGCTGTAGATTTTCTACTGTTTTGTGCGATAGTCATACGCCTTCCCGCGCACGACTTTTTCACATCTGTTCAACTGTCCCGCATAATGGTCATAATCTGTAGAGATAATCCCCATATAGATCATATCTACAAGGAGGATCTGCGTGGATCTGGAGAAAATCGCATTGCCGTAAAAGGTCTGATCCTGACCTGTCAGGATCAGAATATCTGCGTATCTGCTGATCGTAGATTCTTTAAAATTCGTAACCGCGATCGTTCGCGCTCCCGCCTTTTTTGCCGAGCGCATTGCATCCACCGTATCCTTTGACTCACCTGAATATGAGATCCCAACGGCCACGTCCCCGTCGGTAAGCCGCCCTGCCGCGATCTGCTGTAAATAGCAGTCCGTAAAATGTCGGCAGGGAAGCCCCAGATACAGAAGTTTTGTCAGAAGATCCTGCGCCATGACCTCAGAGTTCTCCACCCCATATATGTCGATCAGACGTGCGTTTTTCAAAGCGTCTATTACCCGTTGAAATGTCTTTCCTGAAAAATTCTTCAGCGTATCCTTGAGCATACGCTCTGTCGTCATCGTCACGCTGACCGGGATCTCGTCGAGGGAGGCCTTTGCATCCAGCGTATAGCCGTACATGAGCTGGGAGTATCCATCCTCCTCACTGCTCTCTGCTTTGGCCAGTTCTGCCACAAGCTGATAACGGAAATCTCTGTACCCTTCAAATCCCGCTGCCTTAAGCATACGAAGCACTGTGGGCTGGCTTACTTTTGCTTCTTTAGCCAGACGGTCCAGCGGAAGCGCTGACGCCTGATCTATGTGCTCCAGTATATAGTCTGCCGCCTGTTTCTCTGATTTTCTCAGATCCGCATATGCGGATTCAATCTGTGTTGTAATGCTGTTTTTCATAATCTCTTTGTAGATTCTCTACAAAAATCCCCTCCGCCATAATATCGTACTTGTCTAACGACATTATAGCAGAGGGGAAAACAGATCACATAATTTAATTTGTTAAATGTTTGTAAATCACTCTACTGTAACGGATTTTGCCAGGTTTCTCGGTTTGTCTACATCCAGGCCTTTTGCGACGCTCACATAGTATCCCATCAGCTGAAGGGGCACGATAGCAAGACTTGTCATAAAGTAGGATTCTGTCTTCGGCACATACACAGAGAAATCCGCCGTATCTTCTATATTGTAGTTCCCGTAAGTGGTCAGGCCCATAAGATAAGCGCCGCGGCTCTTCACCTCCACCATATTGCTCAGCGTCTTTTCAAAAAGCTCGCTCTGAGTCAGGACCCCGATCACAAGAATGCCCTTCTCCACAAGGCTGATCGGGCCGTGTTTGAGTTCGCCTGCCGCATACGCTTCAGAGTGGATATAGCTGATCTCCTTCATCTTCAGGCTTCCCTCCAGGCTGATTGCATAGTCGAGCCCGCGCCCGATAAAGAAAATGTCTTTCGCGTTTGCGTACTTACTTGCAAACCACTGGAGCCGCTCTTTATCATCCAGTGTTTTCTGGATTTTCTCCGGAAGAGTCTCCATCTCCTTTAAAAGTTCCGCGTAGCGGGCATCGTCAATCTTCTCTTTCACTTTCGCCGACTGGATGGCAATCAGGTACATGGCGATAAGCTGCGTGCTGTACGCCTTTGTCGTTGCCACAGAGATCTCGGGGCCCGCGTAAGTGTACAGAATGTAATCGCTCTCTCTGGCAATGCTGGAACCCACGACATTTACAATGCCAAGCACCGGCACTCCCCGTTCTGAGGACAGTCTGAGCGCCGCCAGACTGTCCGCTGTCTCACCGGACTGGGAGACAACGATGATTAAGGAGTTCGGCGCAATGATCGGGTTGCGGTATCGGAATTCGGATGCCAGATCCACTTCCACCGGAACTCCCGCCAGGTCCTCTAAGACATATTTTCCTGCCATCCCCACATGGTAGGCTGATCCGCACGCCACAATATAGATGCGTTCCAGAGACTTCATAACATCATCGGTAAGTCCTACTTCTGAAAAGTCAATGGCACCGTCTTTTACATACGCGCCGATCATATCCTGCACGGCTTTCGGCTGCTCGTGGATCTCCTTTAGCATGAAATGCTCATATCCGCCTTTTTCCGCGGATTCGGCATCCCATTTGATCTCTACCAGTTCCTTCTGGATCTCTTCACGGTCGATATTATAAAAATGAACTTCATCAGCGGTCAGCTCTGCGATCTCAAGATTGTCAATGTAATAGACATTCCTTGTCTTATCCAGAATCGCAGGCACATCAGAAGCGATAAGACTGCCTTTGGTGTTTGTTCCGATAATAAGCGGACTGTCTTTGCGCGCCGCATATAATTTGCCCGGGTGATCGTGGAACATCACGCCAAAGGCGTAGGAACCTCTGACGCGCAGCATCGTTCTTGTGAGTGCTTCCAGCGGAGTTCCCGTCTTCTTATAGTAATAATCAACCAGCTTCACGGCAATTTCCGTATCAGTCTGGGAATAGAACGTATATCCGGATCTGACCAGCTTATCTTTGAGTTCCTGATAATTCTCGATAATTCCGTTATGTACCAGCACCACAGACTGGTCATCCGTGCAGTGCGGGTGAGCATTATTCTCTGAAGGCTCTCCGTGGGTAGCCCAGCGCGTATGGCCGATTCCGCATGTTCCCTTCACGCTCTTGCCATTGTCCGTCTTCTCTGCGAGGATCTTTAAACGCCCTTTTGCCTTGACAACGGAAATCTTTCCGGACTTGTCATTGCGGACTGCGATTCCCGCTGAGTCATAGCCTCTGTACTCAAGCCTTGAGAGACCTTTCAGAAGAATCGGCGCCGCCTGTTCTTCCCCCACATATCCAACGATTCCACACATATTTTCATACTCCTCCTTCGCTGCGTATCATCCATTTTCTGTATATAATTCGTGGTCTATGATACCATTAATAAAATATGCCTGTCAACTAAATAAAATGCGCCTGTCGGAGGGCGCGCCAGCTACTTCTTCATCTTCGGATCAAAGATGAAAGACGCAATATATCCGAAGATCAGCGCCGCGGAGATTCCCACCGCGCTTGCCTTAAATCCTCCCATGAAGATTCCCAGAAATCCGTTTTGATCTACCGCTTCTTTGACTCCCTTCCACAGGAGGTTGCCGAATCCAAGCAGGGGCACGCTCGCCCCCGATCCCGCCATATCCTGAAACGGCTGGTATATCCCGCAGAATCCCAGCACAGCTCCCGTACATACGAGCAGCACCATAATACGACCCGGCATCAGCTTTGTCCGATCCACAAGGATCTGCACCAGAGCGCAGATCGCTCCTCCGACTAAAAATGCTGTAATATATTCCATCTCTTTTCTCCTTTCACCTTTTGCCCTTTAGGAATCGTTATTCAAAATGTTCCAGTACAATCCCGTGTGCAATGCCTGGAACGCTTGCTCCTTCATTGTAGCTTACTGTTGACATCAGAGCTCCCGTGGGTACGAAGAGTACTCGTTTCCACTCCCCTTTCTCCAGCTTCGGAAGGACAAAAGACGCCAGAGTGACCGCTGCGCAGCCACAGCCGCTTCCTCCTGCGTGGGTGTCCTGCGCCTCCCGGTCATAGATCGTCATCCCGCAGTCGAGATGGTTCTTGTACAGATTGTGCCCCTCCTTTTGGACAAGATCTAAGAGAATGGACTGACCTACATATCCCAGATCACCCGTTATAATCCGGTCATAGTCTGATTCATCTCTCGACATATCCTCAAAATTGGCAAGTATTGTATCCATAGCGGCAGGAGCCATACACGCTCCCATATTCTGAGAGTCCTTCAGACCATAATCCACAATCTTCCCCACAGTAACACCTGTAATCCGGACATGGTGAAATGGAGCAGCTGTTCCCGTATCTCCGTCGTCTCCGTCAGCCGGCCCGTCTTCGCCGCAGTTGTGTCCTGCCACAAGGAAAGCTCCGCTTCCGGTCACCGTCCAGTGGGCGGACAATGGGCGCTGGCTGGCGTATCCGAGAGGGAAGCGAAATTCCTTCTCCGCGCTTCCGAAATGGCTGGACGTTACCGCCAGCATATAGTTCCCATATCCTGCCGCCGCGCTCATGGCAGCCAGCGCGAGCGCTTCCCCTGAGGTGGAGCACGCCCCGTACAGCCCAAACATCGGAATGTTCAGCTCTTCCACCCCCATAGAAGTAGCGATTCCCTGACGCAGCAGATCTCCCCCGAACAGATACCGGATCTCCTCCGCTCTTACATGAGCCTTTCCTACAGCAAGCACGCAGGCTTCTTTCTGCATTGTACTCTCGGCTTCCTCCCATGTCTGCATACCAAAAAGATCGTCCTGGCCGCAAACATCAAAAAGTTTTCCAAGCGGCCCCTCCGCTTCCTTGCTCCCGACAACGGAAGCTGCGCTTATCAGTCTCGGCGCTTTTTCAAACATCAGGCTTTGCTTTCCTTTTGTCATCTGACACATAAACAATATCCTCATTTCCTGTATATTTACCAGTTACTACCGCCATATATCATCCGGCGATAAACACATTATCCGCCGGTTTTATGAAAAATATGTATCAAATTGACGCATATTTGCCGGGAAAAGAAAGATACTAACAAAAAATAATCAAAGGAGGCGCCGTACAGATAAATGGATAAAATAGAGCGCTTAAAACAGAAAAAGCAATATGAAAAATATGTAAAAGAAAAAACACCCAGACACAATGTCTGGGTGAATATGCTCAAAGCATTCGTGCTGGGAGGACTGATCTGCTGTCTGGGACAGGTGATCTTTCACTACTGTGAACTGCGGGGACTCGATCAGAATATGTGCGGAAGCTGGACGTCCATGACACTGGTACTGCTCAGTGTGATTTTAACCGGAACCGGTATCTATCCCAGACTGGCAAAGTGGGGAGGAGCAGGCGCTCTCGTTCCTATCACAGGCTTCGCCAACTCAGTGGCCGCCCCGGCAATCGAGTATAAAAAAGAAGGTCAGGTGTTCGGGATCGGATGCAAGATATTCACCATCGCCGGCCCTGTGATCCTCTATGGAATCTTCACAAGCTGGGCGCTGGGACTCATCTACTGGATCGGCACGCTGTTCGCGTGACCTTCCGACTATTCTCTTCCGGGCGGAGCAGGAGCGCTACCGCCCATACAGCTTCGTCACCCTGGCGATCTCTTTCACCACCGCTTTATCAAACTGCCCTTTCTTCATTCGCCACGTCCAGTTTCCTCCAAGTGTGGACGGCGTATTGATGCGCGCCTCACTTCCGAGGTTTAAATAATCCTGCATGGGAATGACGCACAGATCCGCCACACTGCTCATCGCCATTGCGATAAAGTCTTTTGTCAGGGAATCTTCATCCAGGCGGGATTTGCACATATACTCTTTGGCAAAATCCCTCGCGTCCCTTCCCACTGCGTGGTACCATCCCCTTGTCGTATCATTGTCATGGGTGCCGGTATAGACTACGCAGTTTGTCGGATATGTGTGTGGCAGATAGTTGGACGACTCGCGGGCATCAAATGCGAACTGGAGTACTTTCATTCCCGGAAAACCGCTGTCTTTTAACAGTTTCAGGACACTTGGCGTAAGAAATCCCAGGTCTTCCGCAATAATCTCAGGTCTGCCCAGACGCTTTTCAATGGCGCAAAACAGATCCATCCCAGGCCCCGGCATCCATTTTCCGTTGACAGCAGTATCATCCCCATAAGGAATTGCGTAATACTCATCGAATCCACGGAAATGATCGATACGCACCACGTCATAGAGCTTAAAACAGTATTCAATCCGCTTAATCCACCACTCATATCCCGTTTTCTTGTGATATTCCCAGTTATAAAGCGGATTGCCCCAGAGCTGTCCGGTAGCGGAAAACGCGTCCGGCGGGCATCCTGCCACTCCGGTTGGTTCGTTGTTCTCATCGAACTGGAACATCCCGGGTGCCGCCCATGTATCCGCGCTGTCAAACGCAACATAGATCGGGATGTCCCCGATGATCTGAATACCGTTTTTATTCGCATATGCATGTAATTTCTTCCACTGTCTGTCAAATTCATACTGCTGAAATTTATAAAAACCGATCTCTTCCGAAAGTTCTTTTCGGGCGGACATAAGCGTCCTCTCATCTCTGTTCTTAAGCGGCGCCTCCCACTCACTCCAGCTCGCGCCGCCGTTTTGATCCTTCACAGCCATATAGAGACTGTAGTCGTCCAGCCAGAACGCCTGGTCTGTCACAAATGTTACATAGTCTTTTCTGTCCTCTCCCCCGTTTTTTTTAAAACGGTCATATGCTTTTTTGAGCACTTTAAAACGGGAGTGATATATCTTCTCATAGTCAATGCACTCTTCCCGGTCTCCGTAATCATACTCTCCACACTCCTTTTTCGTCAGGAGCCCTTCTCTGATCAGGGTCTTCAGATCAATAAAATACGGGTTTCCGGCAAATGTGGAGAAAGACTGGTACGGGGAATCCCCGTAACCAGTCGGTCCAAGCGGAAGTATCTGCCAGTAACTCTGGCCCGCCTCTTTTAACATATCCACAAACTTGTACGCATCCTTTGAGAAACACCCGATTCCGTACTTTGACGGCAGGGAAAATATCGGTAATAAAACTCCGCCTGCTCTTTTCATTCTCTCCTCCTTCCGGCTTCACGCCGGTATATATATTATAAGTGCCAGATGTCCCTGTTATACTCTTCAATAGTACGGTCAGATGAGAAAAATCCCGCTTTTGCAATGTTGACCAGAGCCATCTTCGCCCATGCTTTTCTGTCGGCATATGCCGCAAGAGCTTTCTCTTTCGTCTCTTTATAAGAGTCAAAATCTAAAAGAGTCATGAACCAGTCCTTATGAATCAACTCATTTTTCAGACGTGTCAGGTTTTCCTCACAGCCAATCTCCAGCATTTTATCACTTGTGATAAAATCAATCGCAGCCCGAATGGCTCCGTTGTTCTCATAGTAATCTCCTGCCACATAATCAGCCTTTGCGTAATGTTCGATCACTTCGTCACTGGATGCGCCGAACACAAAGATATTGTCATCACCCACTGCCTCATGAATCTCCACATTGGCTCCATCCTCGGTTCCTAGTGTCACAGCTCCGTTCAGCATGAATTTCATATTTCCGGTACCGCTCGCCTCTTTGGATGCAAGAGAAATCTGTTCAGAGATGTCGCATGCCGGAATCAGCTTGCCGGCTTTCGTTACATTGTAATTCTCAACCATGACAACTTTCAGATATTTGTTCACCTCAGGATCGTTGTTGATAATTTCCTGCAGACAGAGAATGAGATGAATAATATCTTTTGCAATCACATATGCCGGAGCCGCTTTCGCGCCAAAGATCGCCGTTACAGGAACCGCCGGAATCTTCCCTGACTTGATCTCCAGGTATTTGTCGATGATATACAGGGCGTTGAGCTGCTGGCGTTTGTATTCATGAAGACGTTTCACCTGGATGTCAAAGATGGTATCCGGACTCACTTCCAGTCCCTGAGTCTCACGCAGGTAAGCGCAGAGTTCCTCCTTGTTCCTGTATTTGATCTCAAGCAGTCTGTCGAGTACTCTGTCGTCGTCCTTGTACGCCAGAAGTTTCTCAAGCTCTGCCGCGTTTGTCTTATACCCCTCTCCGATTGTCTCATCCAGCAGAGCTGTCAGACGCGGATTGCAGTGGATAAGCCAGCGACGGAAAGTGATTCCGTTCGTCTTATTATTGAACTTGTCAAGATAAATCCTGTAAAAGTTATTAAGCTCTGAGTTTTTGAGAATGTCTGTGTGAAGCGCGGCAACACCGTTTACACTGAATCCGTAATGAATATCAATGTGCGCCATATGAACCGTATCATTGCGGTCAATAATCGCTACGCTCTCATCTTCATATTTTCTTCTTACTTTATCGTCCAGCACCTCAATAATCGGCATAAGCTGAGGCACAACTTTCTTCAGATAGTCAACCGGCCATTTTTCCAGAGCTTCCGCAAGAATCGTATGGTTTGTGTACGCGCATGTCCTGGATACAACATCAATCGCACTGTCCATCTCCATGCCTCTCTCCACGAGCAGACGAATCAGTTCCGGGATGACCATAGTCGGATGCGTGTCGTTGATCTGGATCACTGCGTAGTCCGGAAGATCATACAGATTACACCCTTTCGCCGTGCATTCATCAAGAATAAGCTGAGCGCCGCTGCTCACCATAAAATACTGTTGATAGATACGGAGCAGTCTTCCCTTTTCATCACTGTCGTCCGGGTAAAGGAACAATGTCAGGTTTTTCTGAATATCTTCTTTATTAAAATCAATTCCGTTTTCTACAATAGACTCATCAACAGAATCAAGATCGAAAAGATGAAGTTTGTTTGTCTTATTGTTGTAGCCCGTCACTTCAATGTCGTACATTCTCGCATTGACATTAAGCCCCCTGAACTGTACCGGGTATACCGTATCCGTCCTCTTAATCCATGACTTCTCCTCAATCCAGGGATTCGACGTTTCTTTCTGCAGATGATCCTCAAATTTCTGCCGGAACAGGCCGAGATGATAATTCAGACCGATTCCGTCTCCCGCAAGTCCAAGCGTTGCAATGGAATCAAGGAAACACGCTGCAAGACGCCCAAGTCCACCGTTGCCAAGAGACGGCTCCGGCTCAGCCTCCTCGATTCTGCCTATGTCTTTGCCGTTTCTCTCAAGCATCTCTTTTACTTCCTGATAAATTCCAAGATTGATCATATTATTGGAGAGCAGCTTCCCGATCAGAAACTCTGCTGATATATAGTAAAGTTTTTTCTTGCTGTCCGTGCGCTCTCTTTCCAATGCCAGCTCCTGTACCGTCAGGAGCAGCCCGTCGTAGATTTCTTTGTCAGATGCCTGCGAAACCGGCTTTCCGAGATATGTTTCTACTTTTTCCTGAATATTCATAATAGTAGTTCTCCTTTCAAAAAAGAATCTTTATGTCCTGTCTATGGTTCGCATTATAATACGCCCTGTTTATTATTTCTTGCAATATACTCCCCATTTATTGTACAATACTATCATTATCATTCCGGTTAATTCCAAATATTCTATTCAGTTACGGAGGCCAGCATGAATCTGAATGAATACCAGAACTACCATGAGACCAAGTCACATACAGCCGCAGATTTCCCATACAATACCTATCTGTGCTCCATACCGGAAGACTTCCGGCATGTTCCACTTCACTGGCATGCGGAACTGGAACTGATCGTCATTAAAAAAGGACGGGGCATCGTATCCGCTGATTTGGAAAAGCGTTCTGTCGCCTCGGGAGACATCGTTCTCATCCGGCCCGGACAGCTTCACTCCATCGAACAGGAGGCGGAATATTCTATGGAGTACGAAAATATCATATTTAAACCTGAGCTGCTTATCTCCTCAGGCAGCGATCTGTGCGCCGAACGCTTTATCCTCCCCTTTATGAACGGAAGCCTCCCATCCGAAACTTATCTGACTCCTGTTCTCCCCTGCTATGACGGTCTCTCCTCATGCATCCGGCAGATTGACCTGCTCTGCGGTACAAGGGCAGAAGCCTACCAGCTGGCTGTAAAAGGACTCCTCTTCCAGTTTTTCTATCTGCTCATATCTAACCGGCAGAAAAAAGAGACTGCGTCCGCACCACAGACAAAGTCTCTTGAAAAAATGAAAACCGTATTGAAATATGTAGAAGATCACTACACCGAGCACATTACTATCGATGACATGGCAGCTCTCACTTACTACAGCAAATCTCATTTCATGAAATTCTTCAAACAGCATATGGGCACAGGATTTATCGAGTACCTCAACGACTACCGGCTGACTATGGCAGAGCGGCTTTTGAGAGCTTCTGACAGCTCTGTCCTTGAAATCGCGGAAAAAAGCGGGTTCGACAATCTCTCTTATTTCAACCGCGTCTTCAAGCGAAAATACGGCATATCGCCCGGGAAATGGCGTGCCCGGAAATGACATCCCTATTTTCCGAATCCGCAGTTCGGATAAGTACACACCTTGCAGTTCAGACAGAGGCCGCCCTCTCCCATCACGGAAAAGTCTTCTGCCGCCAGCCGCTCTCCGGCCGCGATACGGGGCAGCACCAGATCGAAAATCGTGCGTTTTGAATACATCACGCATCCCGGCAGTCCCATGATAGGAATATCTCCTTCGCCCGCGTCACAATTTTGAGTTCCACAGCGCTTCTTATACGCCAGCATAAACATAGCTCCCGGAAGAACGGGAGCGCCGTAGGTGATCACCTCGTCCGCGGCATTGCGGATGGCAAGCGGAGTTCTGTCGTCGGGATCCACGCTCATCCCTCCGGTACAGACGACAATATCCGCGCCTTTTCTGATCCACTCGTTTACCGCACCTGTGACCATATCCGCACGGTCATCACAGAGTATATTTCCCAGCACTTCTATTTTCAGTTCTTCTAACTTGCCTTTCACAACAGGAGTGAATTTATCCTCGATCCGCCCGCGATAAACTTCGCTCCCCGTAGTGACAATACCTGCTTTCATCTTCCGGTACGGAAGGATTTTAAATACAGGTCCGCCTTTGCAGATTTCCTTTACACGGTTCATTTTTTCCTCTTCTATTACAAGGGGTACTACGCGCATTCCAACGATTTTATCCCCCTTTTTTACCGGAAAATCTCCGTGTCTGGATGAGAGCACTATCTGCCCCATCGCATTGACGGCATGTAACTTCTCTCTGTCGATCTTCAAAAGTCCGTCTGTCTGAGCAGCCAGTTCGATCTTTCCTTCTTTTACTTCTGACGCCTCCATATGTTCTCCCTGGCACACCTGCCGCAGTACTTCGGCAGCGTCGTTCTCATGGAGCATTCCTTCCTGGTTTTCCCACACATACAGATGCTCTTTTCCGACAGAAAGCAAAATCGGTATATCTTCTTCTGTCACCACATGTCCCTTGCGAAACACCGCGTCTTTCACCACTCCCGGGATAATCTGCGTAATGTCATGACATAACACGCTTCCCACCGCATCTTCTGTCCTGATCAGTTTCATCTTTGTTCTCCTCTCCGGGCTTCTCTGTACTTCTTATCCGATGTCATCAAGTTCCTTCATCCACACTGCCGCGCAGGCGTCGCTTGGCATTCTCCAGTCTCCCCGCGGGGAAAGCGCTACCGTACCGATCTTCGGTCCGTCAGGCAGACAGGAACGTTTGAACTGCTGGACGAAAAATCTCCGGCAGAATATCTTGAGCCATTTCAGAATCGTATCGCTGTCATAGTCTCCCTTAAAAGTCAGTTTAGCCAGGCGGAAAATCTTTGCCGGTTCATAGCCGAAACGCAGCATGTAGTACAGAAAGAAATCATGGAGCTCATAGGGCCCTACCAGGTCCTCTGTCCGCTGGGCAATGTCACCGTCCTTCGGAGGAAGCAGTTCGGGGCTGACCGGAGTATCCAAAACGTCATAGAGCACTGTTCTCAATTCATTGTCCAAAGCCGTATCGGCCGCATATTTCACCAGATGCCGCACAAGAGTCTTCGGTACGGAAGCATTCACTCCATACATCGACATATGATCCCCGTTATAAGTTGCCCAGCCGAGCGCCAGTTCTGACATATCACCGGTTCCGATCACCATGCCGCCGGTCTTATTCGCAATATCCATAAGAACTTGCGTCCGCTCTCTCGCCTGAGAATTTTCATAAGTCACATCATGGCATTTCGGGTCATGTCCGATATCCCTAAAATGGATATTCACCGCCTCGCCAATCGGAACTTCCCTAAGAGTTGCCCCTGTCTTTTTAGTCATCTCGCAGGCATTATTGTAAGTCCTGTCCGTCGTTCCAAAACAGGGCATCGTCACGGCGATAATATCTTTCTTATCCCGTCCCAGCATATCAAATGCCCTCGCCGTCACCAGCAGCGCCAGAGTAGAGTCAAGTCCACCGGATATGCCCACAACCGCCGTCTTCGCGTGAGTGTGCGCCAGACGTTTTTTCAGGCCCACAGCCTGAATCGTCAGGATCTCTTCACAGCGTCTTGCCCGTTCCCCTTCATCAGCGGGCACAAAAGGCTTTTTCGGAAATACTCTCGTAAGTTCCGTCCTCTCCTGCCGTAGCTGGAACGGTACCCGAATCAGTGTGCGCTCTGATTGTATCTTAAATGTCGTATTTTTTCTTCTCTCACTGACACTCCTCTGAATATCCAGCTCAGAATAGATAATTTCATTGTGATACCGGTCTGCCTCTTTTAATACAGCCCCGTTCTCCGCTATGATATTATGTCCGCCGAAAACCACATCTGTCGTGGATTCTCCTTCACCCGCATTGGCGTAGACATACCCTGCGATCAGTCGCGCAGACTGACCTGCGATCAGTTCCCGGCGGTAAGTATCTTTTCCGATTGTCTCATCGCTGGCAGAACAGTTCACAATCACGGTCGCTCCTTCCAGTGCTGCCCGGATGCTCGGCGGAACCGGAGACCACACATCTTCACATATTTCTGCGGATACGACCAGGTCTTCCATCTGCGTATCCTGGAAGAGAAGCTGGGGGCCAAACGGCACCTGCTCTTTCCCGAACTGAATGTATCCCGCCGTATCCGGTCCCGGAGTAAACTGACGCATTTCATAGAATTCCCCGTAGTTGGGAAGAAACGTCTTTGTCGTAAATCCAATCACTCTTCCCCCATTTAATGCTGCCGCGACATTATAAAGCTTGCCTCCGACCCCAAGCGGCGCGCCGACAAAAGCGAGAATATCCCTGCCTTCCGTAAACGCGGCGATTTTCCCGATTGCCTCCCTTGCGGACTTTAAAAGCACATCCTGGGTAAACAGATCGCCGCATGTATAACCGGTCACGCACAACTCCGGAAATACGATAATCCTGGCCTTATTCTTACACGCCTCACTGATCGCTTCACATATCTTTTCTGTATTAAATTCCACATCCGCCACCCGGATATCCGGAGTAGCCGCCGCAACTTTTACAAAACCGTGGTTCATTTTTCCGCCTCCTATTTGCTCTTCTTAAGCAATTCTCTGAGTTCATCCACCGTATAATTATACGCTGTATTGCAAAAATGGCATTTCACTTCTATATCTTTTCCCTCGTCGATCATAGACTGTATTTCCTCTTTCCCGATACTGATAATCGCTTTCTCGATCCTCTCCTTTGAACAATTGCAGGAAAATTGAGTCGGCAAAGTATCTGTAATTTCAAGATCCAGCCCCTCCAGAACCTGCGAGAGCATTTCCTCCGCAGTATGTCCGTTATCCAGCATAGAAGTTACACACTGAATATTCTGAATGTTCTGCTCCAGTTTATTCAGAACGTCATCATCAATAAACGGCATCACCTGCACGATAAATCCTCCCGCGCATCTGACCGTGTTGTCTTTCTCCATCAAAACTCCCAGCCCTACAGATGAGGGTACCTGCTCTGAAGTCGCGAAATAATAAGTCAGATCCTCCGCTATTTCTCCGGTCTGGAGAATTGTCTGTCCGGAATAAGGTTCTTTTAATCCCATATCCTTGATTACCGTCATTACGCCCTGTCCCAGCGCGCCTCCTACATCCAGCTTGCCGTTTTTCGGCGGGAGCATAACTCCCGGATCAAACACATATCCCTTGACATTCCCCCGGCTGTCGGCTGTCACAGTCAGTCCCTGTATAGGCCCGGAACATTTGATCTGTATCGTCAGCACATCCGTCTCATTTTTCATCATGCTGCCCATCAGGGCTCCGCCTGTCAGCAGTCTTCCGAGAGCCGCCGTCGCCACCGGGCTTGTTTCGTGACGCTTCCGCGCCTCCTCCACCAGTTCAGTTGTCACAGCGGCAAACGCGCGGATCTGCGAATGCGCCGCTGATGCTCTTACAATATAATCTTTACAGTCTTTCATTGTCCGTCTCTCCTCTATATCATCCTCTGTATGTTATTGTGAAATACATTTTCCATGTTCCCTGGCCGCCACCAGAATCCGCTCGCTCACATTTGACGGAGCCTCCTTTGTATCCATGTCATACGCCGTCTCAAATATAAGCCCGGATCTCTCAAGAAGTTCTCTTATCTCATCAAGAGTGTAGCCTCTCTGGTAATGTGTCTCACAGAACTTCCGGTATCGCGGGATCCCGTCTTCCGAATGTTGGGAGTCCAGCACAAAAAAAGTCAGATCATACTCATTGATCTTCTCCTCCCCGTAGTAACAGTTATCCCAGATAAAGCTGCATTCCCCGCGATCCTCGGCAATCGTGCAGTCTCCCATAACGTGACGGTACTTATAGTCTGTATTAAAGTCAAATAAAAATATTCCTCCGGGGTCAAGATAATTATTGATAAGCCGGAACACTTCGGCAAGTTCATCGGGATCCGTTATGTAATTCACCGAATCGCAGACGCTTACCACCGCCTTCACTGTACCGTACAGCTCGAACTCCCGCATATCCTGCTGAAGATACAGAATGTCATACCCGGACCGGGCCCGTTTCTCCATTGCGATCTCCAGCATTTCCGCGGAATAATCAACCCCGATCATATCATAGCCGTATCCTGCCATAATCTCCGTCATCGTGCCCGTGCCACATCCCAGATCCAGCAAAATGCCGTCCTTTATGCCATATCTGCACAGCAGGCTGTGAATATAGTCCGCCCAACTGGCATAAGGAACATTATCCATAAAGGTGTCATACACCGACGCAAAACTTGTATACGCTTCCAAAACAGATTCCTCCCGTATTTAAGAGTGTAACATATTTTAAAAAAATTAGCACTATGAATTAAGAACGCAAAAAATCAGAATTTCTTCTTCCCTTTAGCACGGTCAAGTGATATAATGGTCAAGACTGCGTTAAAAAGTCGTTAAAACAAAAGAAAGGAATGAAAGAAACATGGACAACAAAAATGAGTTTAAGCCTTATATTCCTGCGGATAAAATTGTCCCGGAGTTTACGGTAACATCAGCTCTGATCGGTTGTCTTCTCGCGATTGTCTTCGGTGCGGCAAATGCGTACCTTGGGCTTCTCGTTGGTATGACTATCTCCGCTTCTATTCCGGCGGCAGTTATCTCAATGGGTATCATCCGTGTAATCCTCAGAAGGGATTCCATTCTCGAGAACAACCTTGTTCAGACAATCGGCTCAGCCGGTGAGTCTCTGGCTGCCGGTGCAATCTTCACACTTCCGGCCCTGTTCCTGTGGGCAGGAGAAGGAAAGATCGAGTATCCGAGCCTTATTACTATTTTCTTTATCGCACTGTTCGGCGGTCTCCTCGGAGTCTGCTTCATGGTGCCGCTGCGTCAGGCACTCATCGTAGAAGAACACGGAACGCTGCCGTTCCCGGAGGGAACTGCCTGTGCAGAAGTTCTTCTTGCAGGTGAGGAAGGGGGCAGCAAGGCGGGTTCTGTATTTACAGGACTTGGAATCGCAGCAGCTTACAAATTTATCGCTGACGGACTTAAAATCTTCCCGAGTGAAATCGGCTATGTCTTCCAGGGTTATGCCGGATCGCAGATCGGTATCCAGGTACTTCCGTCACTTGCGGGTGTCGGATTCATCTGCGGACCGAAGATCGCCAGCTATATGCTCGCCGGCGGTGCTTTAAGCTGGTTCGTGCTTATGCCGGCAATCGCGCTGTTCGGCGGTGACTCTACGATCTATCCGGGTACAGATCCGATCTCCGCGATGCTTGCGACAGACGGACCGTCCGCCCTGTGGAGCGGTTATATCAGATATATCGGAGCCGGAGCCGTTGCAGCCGGCGGTATGATCAGCCTGATTAAGACATTCCCGCTGATTGTCCGCACATTTAAACAGGCTATGGCAAGCATGAGCAAAAAGCATACACAGAAAAACGCGCTGCGTACACAGCAGGATCTGCCGATGTCAGCTCTGCTTGTAATCATTGTCGCAATCGTAATCCTGATCTGGCTCATCCCGACATTCCCGGTAAATCCGATCGGCTCACTGATTATCGTAATCTTCGGATTCTTCTTTGCGTCCGTATCGTCTCGTATGGTCGGACTGATCGGTTCTTCCAATAACCCGGTATCAGGTATGGCCATCGCTACACTGATCATTGCCACACTGCTCCTGAAGGTTACGGGAACAGACGGCACGACAGGTATGGTAGGCGCTATCGCAATCGGCGGCGTTATCTGTATTATCGCGGCAATCGCAGGCGATACATCACAGGATCTGAAAACCGGTTTCATCGTGGGCGCTACTCCGAAGAAACAGCAGCTCGGTGAGATGCTCGGCGTTGTTGTATCCGCTGCCGCAGTAGGATTCGTTCTTTATCTTCTGAACGAAGCATGGGGCTACGGTACAAATCAGCTTCCGGCAGCACAGGCCACGATGATGAAGATGCTCGTTGAGGGTATTATGAACGCGGAACTTCCGTGGGCGCTGATCTTCATCGGAGTATTCATCGCGATTGTAGTTGAGATTCTGAAGATCCCGGTTATGCCGTTCGCAGTAGGTATGTACCTGCCGTTTAGTTTGAGCGCAGGTATCATGGCAGGCGGTGTTGTACGCTTTATTGTTGAGAAGATCAAAGGAACTGACGAGGAGAAAAAGGAACGCTCAGACAGAGGCGTGCTCTTTACATCCGGTCTGATCGCGGGCGAGGGTATTATGGGTATCGTACTGGCGGTACTCGCTGTAGTAAAAGTGGATTCAGTCATAAATCTTGGATTCCAGCTTCCTCAGTGGTGCAGCCTTATCATCTTCGTTGTGCTTCTGTACTTCCTGTACACACGCTGCATGAAGAAAGATAAAAAATAAATAACAGCGGAAGATGCAGCCTGCCTCTTGCAGGCTGTTTCTTTCTGTGTTATGTTATGTTTCAGCAGCCGGGCAACCGTCAGTATCTCTGCCGGAATCATAAACCGGCAGGATCAATTATCAAAGAGAGGAAACCTCTGTTAATTATGAAGAAAAAAAATGACAATAACTATCTTGACTATATCCCGGTAAAAAATCCGGAAGTCGAATATGAGGCAGATGAAAACAGTAAAGTCACAGTCTTTATCGAATGGAAGGGATTCTATCACAGAATCGCCCAGAAGTTTTTCCACCGCCCCCGCGTCAGCGATATAAAGCTGGACGATTACGGAAGCTTCGTGTGGCTCTCGATTGATGACCAGAAGGATGTGCATCAGCTCTCCAAAGAGCTCGACGCCCAGTTTCCAAAGATGGAAAAATCTCTCTCAAGGCTGATCAAGTTCCTTGAGATCCTTCACGACAATCATCTGATTCACTGGAAAGGAGAAAAATTGAAATAATGCTTAAATACATTCCATATATCCTCCTTTTCGCCCTGATAACCATGATCGTCTATGCCTGGGGCATGTGGCATGCCATGCGCCAGCAGCGGGATCTGTCCAATATGCTGAGCGCAAAGGGAATTGCAAAGGTAAAAAAGGCGTTGAAAAAAAACGGGCCTATGACGAGAGAAGAACTGCTGCCGTACATCGAGAATCTGACTGCAAAGCAGCCCTTTTCCAGAGAGCAGATCGCGGTAACGGAACCGATAAAATTCCTGGACTCGATACTTCCCTATATGGTCAGGCAGAAGATGATTACGGAAAATACAGAAAATAAGAAAGCTGTCTATCAGTTAAATAAATGACTGACAGACAGCTTTTTTCTATGAACGGTAATACAGTTCAACCGGATCAATCGGATCAAACGGATGCTCCTCTTCCATCTTCTTGTTGCGTCCCCGGCGCTTGATCAGCTCGCCGCTCTTGTTGTAAACCCAGAAGGAATAGACAAGGAGCTTATTGATCCTGCCAATCTTCTCCTTTGTCGTCTTTTCATAAAGCGTTCCGCCTGCTTTAAACGCTGTTTTCTTGTGGATCAGAGATATCAGATCCGTCTCGCAGGTCACCGGTTCCGGCAGTATCGTATATCCTCTTCCGACGCAGTCCGGCTTGTGGGAATCACTTCCCCCAGTCATGACCTTACCGTATTTTTTCGCCAGCTTTTCGGCATCCGCGTTCGAGGCCACGGACTCGCAGCTGTTAAAAGCTTCCACAAAATCAAATCTCTTGACAATCTCCGGAGACAGGTAATACCGTCTTGCGCGGGTAAAACTCATATACTTTTCACCACACGGGTGAGCAGGGCCAAGCACCCCGCCATTGCGGTGCACCAGATCAATCAAAAGCGCAAGCGGCATCCCTCTCATCTCGAGAAGCCTCATCTTGACCCCTTCCGGCATGATAACCAGAATATGCCCCGCATCGCGGGTGTCATATTCGATCCCTTTAAGCACTACAAAATCCGTATGTTTCTTTCCCTTTATATGTTCTTTCCAGTAGCGGTAACCATTATAAGTGTCATGGTCTGTAATCACCATTCCCTGGAACCCATGTTTTTTCAGAATCGTAATATATTCATCCAGTCCGATCTTGCTGTCGATGGAGCCTTCCTTTACATGGCAGTGCATATCTATCTTCACAGACAAGCCCCCTTTTTCGTGATGTATCTTTTATCATGTAGTTATTACAGACTAATTATACATCATCTGACGGGACAATGACAACACGAGACACGCACTTTTCACTTCAGCGGTAAATTTTGGCCGATATAAACTGCATAAGAAATAGACATCCAAACCATCCCGCAGCATACGCCTGCACCGGAATTTCAATCTCCGTAAAACAAAACATAACACTCAATACAATAAGAACTATCATTCCTACAAGCGCCGTAAGAGTTGCCAAAACAGACTTTTTAATATACATACAAAACACACCTTTCTCTGATAAAATCTGATACGTCATTTGCTGATGAAATCATCCTACCAGATCAGGTGTGTCATAAAACGGACACAATGAAAATGGATGCCAACCAATCACTTTTGATCAACATCCATTTTCATTCTGATATTTCTATCATTCTTTTTTACCTCTTTCTTTTTCTCTATCTGTTTTCTGATAGATTTAATTTACGTTCCCGGTGGTCCGTACCTCCTTTACTTAAATTCCCATTGAATCTGAGCTCCTCGATAATCTTACGCCCGATATAGATTTTGCTTCTCTCATAACTTTCTCGTCATTATGATCTTTCTCTATATCTGATTACCCATTTCCCAATTTCGATATTCAATGGGTTGTATAAAACTTTCAATTAGTTTTATTTGTTGTAATTATAATAACTCTTAATTTAGATTTTGTCAATAAATTTTTAGTATTTTTCGTGTTTATTTTTTAATTATCTGTTAATTTTGAGCTGTTTTCCAAATATTTCTCATTCGTATACGACACTTACAAAACTGTTTGGTTGACTTCTATACTCCATCCCTTTAAAATAGAATAGTATTGTCGAAATTAACTATCATATTAAAGGAGCTGTGCAAATGGAAAACTTAAAAATACCGGAGGGCTACTCTTCGCCTCTCACCATCCGTGAGACAGAAGTTGCCATAAAAGAAGTAAAAGATCATTTTGAGCGGGCGCTTGCTAAATCACTTCACCTGACTCGCGTATCCGCCCCTCTGTTCGTCCGCCCGGAAACGGGTATGAACGACAACTTAAACGGGGTGGAGCGCCCGGTTTCATTCGGCATCAAAGAGCAGGATGACGCCTCGGCTGAGATCGTCCACTCTCTTGCCAAATGGAAACGCTATGCCCTGAAAAAATACGGGTTTCATTCCGGCGAAGGTCTCTACACAGACATGAGCGCCATACGCAGGGATGAAGATACAGACAACATCCACTCGCTCTATGTGGATCAGTGGGACTGGGAGAAAATCATCTCAAAGGAAGAGAGAAATACAGAGACTCTTGAATACACCGTCCGCAAAGTATACAGCGCACTGAAAGACACAGAGGACTACATATCCAAAAGATATAACTATATCGAACCTCTCCTGCCGGATGACATCTTCTTTATCACTTCTCAGGAACTGGAAGATATGTTTCCGAACTGTACGCCAAAAGAAAGGGAGAAACGAATCGCAAAAGAGAAAGGCGCTGTGTTTATCTCACAGATCGGCAAAGCGCTTGCTTCCGGGGAGAAACACGACGGACGCGCGCCGGACTATGACGACTGGGAATTAAACGGAGACATTATTGTATACTACCCTGTTCTGGATATGGGGCTGGAGCTCTCCTCTATGGGCATCCGAGTGGATGAAGACTCTCTTAAGAGCCAGCTTAAGACCGCAGGGTGCGAAGAGCGTGCCGAGCTGCCTTTCCAGAAGTCTCTGCTCAACAGAGAACTTCCGTATACTGTAGGTGGCGGAATCGGTCAGTCCCGTATTTGCATGTATTACCTGCGTAAGGCGCATATCGGAGAAGTTCAGTCTTCCCTGTGGCCTGATGAAGTGACAGCTGAAGCTCTCGCTCACGGCATCAATCTTCTTTAATCTGAAACTGCAGCCAAGTGACTGTACATACTGCCGGGCTCTTTCAGAAGAGTTCCGGCAGTTTTATCATGTCTGGATATACATTGTCGCAGGCTATTGTTCGCAGAATCCTGTTCAGAACGTCAACACGACAGACTCACAGCTGTTCAGTGTAATGCTCCCATCTTTTCTCGCCTGTTCTTCCTGTTCTCTTTCCTTCCCTTTGTTGGATAAGAGCACTTTTACGCCGGAGTTTTTCCCTTCCGAAAGTTCCAGATTCAGCGTAACGGGCGCTGTTCCGTAATTTGCAGCCACAAGAATGTCCTGACTGCTTTCTTCTGATACTCTGTAAAACGCAAAGATTTCGTCCTCATCCTCATATGCGGGGACAAATCTGCCATATGTAAATGTCTCCTTGTATTCCGGCGATTTTCTGAGGGCAATAAGTGTCCTGTAATATGACAGTACAGAATCACTGCGATTTCTCTGCTCCTCTACATTAATACAGACATAGTTCGGGTTAATGGAAAGCCAGGGAGTACCTTTGGTAAATCCCGCCCCGGCGTCCGCGCTCCACTGCATCGGAGTTCTGGCGTTATCTCTGCTGTTTTCATAACAGCACTCCAGAGCCTGAGCCTCACTGCATCCCGCTCTCAGAGCCTCGTGATACTGATCTTTCGTACTGATGTCGTCATACTCCGATATATCGCTTCTGCGGCAGTTTGTCATACCGATCTCCTGCCCCTGATAGATAAATGGGATTCCATACAGAAGAATCGAGGCAGTGGCCAGCATCTTTTTGCCCGCCTCGTTCTGTGCATATTCGGGCAGAAAACGACTCGCGCCTCGCGGCTCGTCATGGTTTTCAATAATATTGGCCTCAAAACCGATCCCCTGTACTCTCTTCTGGGCGCTGAATATCGTGTCCCGCCACTCTTTAAAAGACGGCCTGCGGACGTCATGCCATCCATTCTCTCCCTGCATCAGGGTATGCGCGCTAAAATCAAACATCGATGAAAAGTGCCCTTCATCCCCGATGAACTCTGCAAGTTCATCGTCTTTCATGTTGAAGACTTCCGCCACTGTAAAAGCGTCATATTTTGCGAATGTATGGCGCTTGATATCTTCCAGGTACTCCCCGACGCCATTTACCTTCTCTACCATCTTTACACAGGAGGCAAGCCCGTCCTCTCCATCCGGCGCAAAAGAAGGAAAACTTAAGTCCTTCTTTATATTAATAATCGCGTCGATGCGAAAGCCCGCAAGACCTTTATCAAGCCACCAGTTTATCATTTTATATATTTCTTCTCTAAGCTCCGGATTCTCCCAGTTCAGATCCGGCTGTTCCTTTGCAAACATATGCAGATAATAAAGGTCTGTTCCCGGCACCGGCTCCCATGCGCTGCCGCCGAAATAGGAACGATAATTGCTCGGCGCTTTCCCGTCTCTGCCCTTCACAAAATGGAAATATCCCCCATACTTCCCATACGGATCCGCCAGAGCTTTCTGAAACCACTCATGCCTGTCGGAACAGTGATTTATGACAAGGTCCATCAAAATGTACATGTCGCGCTTCTTGGCCTCGGCAAGAAGTTCATCAAACTCTTCCATTGTTCCGAACTCTTCCGCAATCTTATAATAGTCGGAAATGTCATAGCCCTGATCCACAAAAGGAGACTGATAGACCGGAGAAAGCCATATAATGTCGATCCCCAGATCCTTCAGATAATCCAGCCTGGATATAATGCCTTTCAGATCCCCGATGCCGTCTCCGTTCGTGTCGAGAAAACTTTTCGGATAAATCTGATACGCTACTTTATCATGCCACCATTTCTTTTTCATAGATATACACCTCTTCACATTGTAATTTTTGTATGATGCTGTTATTATATGATTATAAATTTGACTATTCTTGCACAATCTTTTGAATTTATAACACAATACTGCCTTTTTTATCCGGGCAGATTATTTAAGAGGGGGATCTGAGGAGGTCTTATCATGAATTCGGGTATGAATCTGCTGCCTGCACAGAAGGAACAGGCAAGACATGGGGAACGCAGTTTTCCTCTGAAGCAATACATCACAACACTGTCCGATCTCTATCCTTGTGTGAACGCTCACTGGCATGACGAGGCGGAGCTGACTTTAATCACGGAAGGCTGCTGTACTTATCATATCCATCTGGAGACATACGAAGTGCAGGCCGGAGATTTACTGTTTGTCCCTCCCGCTGAACTTCATTCTATCAGCATCAGTCCAAAAGGGTACATGCAGTCCAGTACCTATGTGTTTGATATGGATTTTCTCGGCGCAAATTCCGCGGACGTCTGTACGTTCCGCTACCTGACGCCAATCAGAAGGCACACGCTCACTCTGCCCCGCGTCATCAGAAGAGAGCATCCTGCCTATCCGGAGCTTATGAAACTTTTTCAGGAGATGAATCGCGTCTATGAAGAGACGCCGGCAGGATACGAGATGGTTCTCAAAGCGCTTCTGCTCTGTTCGATGGCGTCTCTTATCCCGTACCGGGAAAGGGAAAATACGCGCCCGCAGCTTGAGGATGAACATACGGATAAGCTCAAGCTTGTCCTGGAGTACATCGGGGAACACTATGCTGAGGAGCTGTCCATCCCCCGGCTCTCACGGCTGTGCTTTTTCAGCGAGTATCATTTTATGCGCTTTTTCAAGAAATATATCGGGATGTCCTGTCTCGAATACATTAAGAATTTAAGGCTGGAAAAAGCCGCCTCTCTCCTGGAGAAAGGCGGCCAGTCCGTCCTTGATATATCACTGTCGTGCGGATTTTTCAATCTCTCATATTTCTATCGTGAGTTCAAAAAGAAATATGGGATGACGCCGAAACAGTTTGTCCGGAAGCTAATTATGTTTTCTTCGTCTGAACAGAACCGTAAACATGAGCCCCATTGCTGATACGGCAGATAAGACAGACCATACAAGAATATTTGTGTCATCTCCGGTCTTCACCGCTGTCTGTGCGCCGTCATTTTTAACCGGCTCATCTGTTTTGTTGTCTGCTCCGTTGTTGTTCTTATCTTGAGTCTGCGGTCCTGCCTTTTCACTGACAGTCACTGTAATCGTCTTTGTAGCGCTTGCGCCCTGATTGTCTGTCACCTTATAAGTCACTTCATAAGTTCCGGCTTTTGCAGTATCTACATTATTGCTGATAACTTCGATCTTACCGGTGAGGTCTCCGTCCTCTGTGTCAGAAGCCGTCACGCCTTTCTTCGGGTCGAACGAATCACCAACAGTCAGAATCTTATCTTCTGCGGTAATTACCGGAGCATGATTCAGCGGGGGAAGCACAGAAACGACCTCCACTGTAATATCAGCTTCAACTATCTGATAATTGTCTGTATCTTCTGGTGTAAAGACTGCCCTGAATGTCTGCTCGCCAAGTACTCCCGCCACCTGGTTCTCATCTTTCCATGTAAAGCCTGCCGGAAGTTTAAGAGAAGATAACGCTTCTCCCTGCTTGATGATCAGGCCTTTGGGCAGCGTATAAGACGGCGTGGCTTTTCTGATTTCAAAGATCATATCCACCTGTGAGCCGTTATAATTTTCATCATCTTCTACAGAAGCTGTGACCCTGTAGCGTCCTGCGTTGACAGGCGCAGAAATATCCCGTGCCGCCCTCCATGTATTATCGACCAGTTTTTCATAAGTGAAACTGACACTTCCTGTACTTCCTCTAACCACCACATCTGCGCCGGCATTTATAGAGACAGGCTTTGTATCATACGTCTTATTTAAAGAGAAACCGTCCCTAAAGGCAATCGAACTATCCGCTTTTGAAGTAGTGACCGTCAGATTTCGCTCTACATAATGTCCGTCCTGACTGTAGCCGCTTACAGCCGTGAAATCGTATTGGCTTTCATAGGGCTTTGTATCAAAACGTGCCGGATATGTATATGATCCCGTTACTAAGGCAGTAGTCCCATCTGCCCATGTCCAGCCGGCAGGCAAGTTAACGTCCGATAGTTTTTGCTCATATTTCCCGGTCAAATTGCCGGGTTCTGCAATCACAGCGCTGCCGTCCGGTTTAGCCGTGGTAGCCGTTGTACTCTCTACAATATCAGGAGCTTTTTCATAGCGCGCGTACACCGTATAGGTCGTATTAGGCTGCAGGTTAATAAAATAGTTAGAAGACTGCCAGCTCTGTCCATCAAGACTGTACTCAGCGCGCCCAAAAGTCTCCTGATACTCCAGAGCCTCTATTGTTATCACATTATTTGTTACCTGAAAAATGTTGACCTCAAAGACGGGCCGATAGTTTAAATTTGCTCCGCTCAGTTTGCTGATTCTGGTCACACTTCCGCTATATAGGTTTGCAGTGCCATTCCTAAACACATCCAGCAATTTTACACTTCCGCCATATATGTTTACAACCGATGCTTCTAAGGCGGCAAGATATTCAAACGTTCCTCCTTCAATTTCAATGACTCCTGAGGAATATAATGAGGCAGTCGCGGCAAAATTTCCACTCAGGACAGTCAGGCTTCCCTCAATGTCAATCCCCAGACCATCCCCTGTTACGGTGTGATTTTCGCCTTTAAATATGATATTTCCGTTTATGCCTCTCGCGAACCATCCTGTCAGGGACGCATCATCTAAAAGTGTAATAGTTGCCGTACCGTTCGCGTCACTCACTGTCTGGACGGCTTCATTCAACGTCGAATAATATGCCGCTTTCCCGTCCATGACCACTTCGGCCACTGAGTCAGCCTGTGATGTGGCCGTACCGGCGCGCGGTACAGTGCTCTTCTCAGGAGTAGCAATTGTAGTTTCTTTCTGTGCCCGGACAGGATACGCTGTATATCCCAGCCCTATAACTGCCGCCACCGCAAGGGCTGTCATTCTTTTCAAAACTTTCTTTTTCACGTCCTCTTTTTCTCCTCTCCTTATACAAAAAGGCCAGCCAGCATTTTAAAACTATTAGCCCTTAAACACGATTATTTTAAATAGTTTTCCCAACATTGTCAAGTATATCCAACTAATATATACCAGGAGACTATATTGGCTGAAGGATTCAATACACGAACAGCCCAATATCTGTTATAATTGGAGAGAGCACTGCGGGAAAAAATATGGACGGAGGACGATGAATTGGAAAAATATGTAATGGCACTGGACGCTGGTACGACCAGTAACCGCTGTATCCTCTTCAACAAAAGAGGAGAAATATGCAGCATGGCGCAGCGGGAATTTACACAGTATTTCCCAAAGCCCGGCTGGGTAGAGCACGATGCTGATGAGATCTGGGCCAGCCAGCTCGGAGTGGCCGTGGAGGCGATGAATAAGATCGGAGCTTCAGCAAAAGATATAGCGTCAATCGGTATCACCAATCAAAGGGAAACAGCCATTGTCTGGGATAAAGAGACAGGCGAGCCGATTTACCACGCTATCGTATGGCAATGCAGGAGAACTTCCGAATACTGTGATACTCTGAAGGAAAAGGGATTAACTGAAAAATACCGTCGGAAAACAGGACTTGTCATCGACGCATATTTCTCCGGCACGAAGGTGAAATGGATTCTTGACAATGTTTCCGGCGCCAGAAAGCGTGCCGAAAACGGAGAGCTGCTCTTTGGAACTGTTGAGACATGGCTCATCTGGCGAATGACGAAAGGAAAGGTCCATGTGACAGACTACTCCAACGCCTCCCGGACAATGCTCTTTAATATTAATACGCTGCAGTGGGACGATGAAATCCTTGCAGAACTCGATATACCAAAGTGTATGCTTCCAGAGGTAAGGCCTTCCAGCTGCGTTTACGGCGAGACAGATCCTTCCTTTTTCGGAGGGCCGATCCCTATCGCAGGGGCTGCCGGTGATCAGCAGGCCGCTCTGTTCGGACAGACCTGTTTCGCAGCGGGAGATGCCAAGAATACTTATGGCACCGGCTGCTTTCTGCTGATGAATACAGGGGAAAAGCCTGTGTTTTCTGAAAACGGCCTTGTCACGACAATCGCCTGGGGACTGGGCGGTAAGATATACTATGCGCTGGAAGGCTCTATCTTTGTTGCCGGAGCCGCAGTCCAGTGGCTGCGCGATGAGATGCGGCTGATCGATTCTGCCGAAGACTCTGAATATATGGCGAAAAAGGTAAAGGATACGAATGGATGTTATGTAGTTCCGGCATTTACCGGTCTGGGCGCTCCCTACTGGGACCAGTATGCGAGAGGAACCATAGTGGGAATCACCCGGGGCGTCAATAAATATCATATCATCCGGGCTACCTTAGAGTCACTGGCATATCAGGTCAACGATGTACTCTCCGCTATGTACGCGGATTCCGGGATCGCCCTGTCCTCTCTCAAAGTGGACGGCGGGGCCAGCGCCAATAACTTTCTGATGCAGACACAGGCCGACATCATAAACGCTCCGGTCAACCGTCCCGTGTGCGTGGAAACAACAGCTATGGGCGCGGCTTACCTGGCCGGACTTGCGGTCGGTTACTGGAAAGATAAAGATGAGGTCGCCAAAAACTGGACTGTTGACTGCACCTTTGCCCCGTGCATCTCCTCCCCGGACCGCAAGAAGCGGATCAGGGGATGGAAAAAAGCCGTCAAATATGCTTACGGCTGGGCAAAAGAAGATTAAGTAGAATAGTTCAAAGGATTAATAAGAAAAATGGATATTTATGACGTAATCATAATCGGAGCCGGCGTATCCGGCTCTGCCGTTGCGCGGGAACTGTCCCGCTACCAGTTGAAGGTCTGTGTGCTTGAGCGTAAGGAAGACGTATGCGCCGGCACATCCAAAGCCAACAGCGGCATCGTCCACGCAGGCTTTGACGCAGAACCCGGCTCACTGATGGCGCGCCTTAATGTGCGTGGAAACAGGATGATGGAACAACTCTCAGAAGAACTCGACTTTCCTTTTCAGAGAAACGGCTCGCTCGTCGTTTGCACGGATGAAGATGATGTTCCCCGGCTTGAGGAATTGAAAAAGCGCGGGGAAATAAACGGGGTAAGCGGCCTTGAAATACTGAATCGCTCAGAACTTGCCAAAATAGAACCGAATATAAGCGACAGAGCATGCGCGGCTCTCTATGCCCCGTCCGGCGGTATCGTATGCCCCTTCGGGCTCAACATTGCGCTTGCGGAGAATGCCTGTGAAAATGGAGTAGAATTTTATTTTAACACAGAAGTGACATCGTTAGAAAAAGAAGACAGTGTCTGGAAGATTTATACGAATAGCGGAATATTTTCCGGGACATATGTGGTTAATGCCGCCGGAGTCTACGCCGATGTCTTCCACAATATGGTCAGTTCCCGCAAAATACACATCGCCCCCCGCCGCGGCGAATACTGTCTGCTTGATCATACTGCCGGAAATCATGTAAGCCACACAATCTTCGCGCTGCCCGGCAAATACGGGAAAGGCGTTCTTGTAACGCCGACTGTACATGCCAATCTTCTGATCGGTCCTACAGCGGCAGATATAGACGACAAGGAGGGAACCTGCACAACAGGAGACGGACTTGAGCAGGTAATACAAAAAGCCTCTCTCAACGTCAGAGACATCCCCGTGGGGAAAATTATTACTTCTTTTGCCGGTCTGCGCGCCCATGAGGACGGACATGAGTTTATCATTGGCGAGCCGGACGATGCACCGAAGTTTATCGACTGTGCCGGAATCGAATCTCCCGGTCTGACCAGCTGCCCTGCTATCGGAGAGATGGCGTCGCAAGTCATTCTGAAAAGAATGAACCCAGCTAGAAAACCTGATTTTATCAGCACAAGAAAAGGGATTCTCAATCCGTCACTTCTCTCCGAAGAAGAGCACGCCAGACTGGTCAAAAAGAATCCGGCTTACGGAAATATCATCTGCCGCTGTGAGCAGATATCTGAGGGTGAGATACTGGATGCAATCCACCGGCCTCTAGGAGCCAAGTCTCTCGATGGAATCAAACGACGGACCCGAGCCGGTATGGGGCGTTGTCAGGCCGGATTCTGCTCGCCAAAAGTCATGGGGATCCTGTCCCGCGAACTTCATGTGGATATGTCAGAGATTACAAAGTCCGGCGGATCTTCCAAAATTATCTGGGACAACTGATATACAGGAGGCAAAAATATGCTCACATATGACATTGTAATCATCGGCGGCGGCCCCGCAGGACTTGCCGCCGCCATCTCGGCAAGAGACTGCGGAACGGAACGTATTCTGATCCTGGAGCGGGACAGGGAACTTGGCGGAATCCTGAATCAGTGTATCCACAACGGATTCGGGCTGCATACTTTCCAGGAAGAACTGACGGGACCGGAATATGCTTACCGTTTTATAGAACAGGTTCTGAACAGAAACATTGAATATAAGTTGAACACTATGGTCATCGATATTGACGATAACAAAACCGTGACCGCTCTAAGCAGCGCTGACGGTCTTCTGAAAATCAAAGCCAGATCTGTTATCCTGGCTATGGGATGCCGGGAACGCTCCCGCGGAGCCCTGAATATTCCAGGATACCGGCCCGCCGGCATATTTTCCGCGGGAACAGCCCAGCGCCTTGTCAACATAGACGGGTATCTTCCCGGTCGCGAAGTCGTAATTCTCGGTTCCGGAGATATCGGGCTTATTATGGCCCGTCGTATGACGCTGGAAGGAGCTCATGTAAAACTTGTCGCCGAACTCATGCCCTACTCCGGCGGACTCAAGCGCAATATTGTACAGTGTCTCAATGATTTCGACATTCCACTCAGGCTGAGCCACACTGTAATCGACATCAGGGGAAAGGAGAGACTGGAAGGCGTCACGATCGCCAGAGTAGATAAGAGCAGAAAGCCGATCCCCGGCACGGAAGAATATTATCCCTGCGATACGCTTCTTCTCTCTGTAGGTCTTATTCCTGAAAATGAACTCTCAGGGAAAATAGGCGTAAAAATGAACCCTGCAACCTCCGGCCCCGCGGTAAACGAGAGTCTGGAGACAAATATAGACGGGGTATTCGCCTGCGGCAATGTACTCCATGTACACGACCTGGCAGACTATGTATCTCAGGAAGCCGCCTCTGCCGGAAGGCACGCTGCTTTTTATGCTAAAAACCTCTTCAGGATCCACGAGAAGAGTTCTTCGCGGACCGGCGTCAGACGCTCTGAATCCCGGACGATTGCTCTCCTGGCACAGAGCGGAGTACGCTATACCGTTCCCTCTGTCATTCGTCCGGAACGCATGGAAGAACGTCTTGTCATCCGCTTCCGCGTTTCAGAGGTGTTTACAAACCGATATCTGTGCGTCTGTTTCGACGGCTCATGTGTTCTCCGGCGCAAAAAACGTGTTATGGCGCCCGGGGAAATGGAGGAAATCACTCTTACAAAAAAACAGATCATGCAGTATCCTGACTTGAAAATTATCACATTAAAGATCGAGGAGACATAAAAATGGAGTCAAAAACACTGACCTGTATCTGCTGTCCCGTCGGATGCCAGATCACAATAAAACTTGAGGAAAATAAAATCAAAAGTCTGACAGGAAACACCTGCCAAAGAGGGGGGGCTTACGCACGCCGGGAGATTACATCTCCTGAGCGTATCGTCACCACAACTGTCCGTGTGACAGGAGGGGATGCAAAAATGGTTCCGGTAAAAACAAAAGATCCCATCCCGAAAGATAAGATCTTTGACTGTATCCAAAGCCTGAGAAATGTCACAGCGACCGCCCCTGTTCACGTAGGAGATGTCATTCTTCAAAACGCAGCGGAAACCGGTGTGGACATTACGGCCACAAAAAATGTGGCTGCAGTCACTGGTGTGTCCTGAAGCATCTATGTCCGCTACGCCGAAAAATTCCGAAAAATCTCTCTGTAACGATCCGCATAGATGCTTCCTCTCCTCCATATAAAGTTAAACTCATGAAAAATGTGAAAGTCAGCAAGAGGAATCTCTATCAGCGTTCCCGCTTTCAGTTCCTTTCGTACTGCGGCTTCATACAAAAATGTGATGCCGCATCCCGATTTTGTCAACTCTTTAATCGTCTGAAGACTTCCCACTTCCATCACTTTTTTGAAGTCCCTGACGCTCAGATTCCGAGCGTCAAGACAGCGCTCCAGTACCTCTCGCGTACCGGATCCCTCCTCCCGGATCAGGAGGCGTTCCTGAAAAAGGCGCTCGATACTGTCCGGAGTGTGGTGGAACTGATAGTTCCGGGCGCAGACCGCGATATACGCTTCATCCGAATATTTCTGATAGTCATATTCACTCTTCTGGAAAAATCCCTCTACAAGCGCAAAGTCAATCGCGCCTTCATCCAGTCTTTTTAGCAGTTCCTTAGTATTCTCGACAACCATCTGAATATGCGCGTCCGGATGTACACTTAAATATCTCTCCAGAATTCCGGCCATAAGCACATCCCCCACCGTTCTGGTTGCGCCAAACCGAAGTTCACGGGTCGCATTTGTCTTCTGCATCTCACTTAACATGGATAACTCGTCATGCATCATAGTAAGAGAGGCATTACGCAGAATCTCTCCCGCACCGGTCAGTTTCAGCTTCTTCCCCTCATACCGGAAAAGTTTCGTATTATAATGTTTCTCCAGAAAATGAATATGCTGGGATACTGCCGGCTGAGTAATATTGAGTTTTTCTGATGCTCTGGTAAAATTCATGAACTGACATACTGTAAGAAATGTCTCCATCCTGAAATCAAGCATGATCTTACTCCCCTTATCACCGGAAACACTTTTGTCCTATTTAGAGATCCGGGCGGAGATTCCTGCCTCGAAACCCCGCCCAAATTTATACTGAACTACTCCCTGTTTCTTATCATAACATATATTTATGATAAAATAAAGATTAATAATTATATTTTATGATTTTTTTATGATATGATAGATCGGTATACAAAAAAACAATTTTACACTCTGTTCAGAAAAAATTAGGGAGGTTATATCAATGAATTTTGTGAAAAAAAATGGAGCTGGATTCCTGCTCTGTCTCATTATCGCCATACCGGCCTGGTTTCTCGGACAGGTTCTGCCTGTTATCGGCGGTCCTGTGTTTGCGATTCTGATCGGTATGGTTATCACATTAGTTCTCACAAGGAAGGAGGCTTTCACAGACGGAATCAACTATACATCCAAAAAAATCCTGCAGGCAGCGGTCGTTTTCCTCGGGTTTGGAATGAATCTGACTGAGATTCTGGCAAAAGGAAGACAGTCTCTTCCCATCATCATCTCCACTATCGCCACCTCGCTGATCCTTTCATATATCCTGTACAGAATTCTGAAGCTTCGCACAAACAACGCTATCCTTGTAGGAGTCGGATCTTCTATATGCGGGGGAAGCGCTATTGCGGCAACAGCTCCCGTTATCCAGGCCTCAGATGAGGAAGTGGCTCAGTCCATTTCTGTTATCTTCCTGTTCAATGTCATTGCCGCACTGATTTTCCCCACACTGGGAGCAATGCTGGGGCTGAGTAATGAGGGATTCGGCCTGTTCGCCGGAACCGCTATCAATGACACCTCTTCCGTCACGGCTGCCGCCGCGGCCTGGGACGGTATACACGGAAGCAGCACTCTGGAGTCTGCCACAATAGTAAAAATGACAAGAACGCTGGCGATCATACCGATCACTCTGGTTCTTGCCATCTGGCGAGGGAGGAATGAAAAGATTTCTAAAGATTCTTCTTTCAATTTAAAAAAATCATTTCCTTTCTTTGTGTTGTTTTTTGTGCTGGCATCCATAGTCACCACAGTATTCCAGCTTCCGGCAGCAGTGACTGATCCGCTTAAAGAACTAAGCAAATTCCTGATCGTCATGGCTATGGCTGCCATCGGTCTTAATACAAATATCGTAAAATTAATAAAGACCGGCGGAAAGCCGATCTTTACAGGATTTTGCTGCTGGCTTGGAATATCGCTTGTAAGTCTGGGAATGCAGCATATTCTTGGAATATGGTAGGAGATGAAGCTGCTCCGGAACCTCTGAATATTACATCTCCCCGAGCAGTTTATCAATGCTGACAAGTTTTACGCTGAGCACGAAGATGTCGGCAGCCACGGACAACTCTTCCGGCGTCGGATATGACGGAGCGATGCGGATATTACAGTCATGCGGATCCTTTCCATATGGGTAAGTCGCACCCGCTCCCGTCATCACAAGTCCGGCTTCTTTTGCCTTTGCCACGATCGCTTTAGCGCAGCCGTCCATTGAATCAAAGGAGATAAAGTATCCGCCTAAGGGCTTGATCCAGGAACCAATCTCCAGGCCGCCCAGTTCTCTCTCGAGCACATCGATAACTGCCTCGAACTTCGGGCGCATGATGTCCGCATGTCTTTTCATATGTTCTACGATTCCGTGCACATCCCTGAAGAAACGCACATGGCGAAGCTGATTCACCTTGTCGTGTCCGATCGTCTGCATCTTCATCATGCTGCGGATCTCATTTAAGTTCGCCTCAGAGGCCGCCAGGGCAGCGATACCCGAGCCCGGGAAACTGATCTTTGAGGTAGATGAGAACTTATATACCATGTCCGGATTTCCTGCCTTCTTGCACTCTGAGAGAATCTCAATGAGATAATCCTGTTTATCCTCATACAGATGGTGCACGCAGTACGCGTTATCCCAGTAGATGCGGAAGTCTTCTGCTGCTGGTTTTAAGTTTGCAAAGCGGAATACCGTCTCATCAGAATATGTGATCCCCTGAGGATTGGAATACTTCGGCACGCACCAGATTCCCTTCACCGTCGGATCCTCATTTACATATTTTTCTACCAGATCCATATCCGGTCCTGTGGGCGTCATTGGAATATTGATCATCTCGACGCCGAAATGTTCGGTAATTCCGAAATGACGGTCATACCCCGGTACCGGGCAGAGGAATTTTACTTTATCAAGTTTACACCAGGGAGTGCTGCCAAGTACGCCGTGTGTCATCGCGCGGGCAACAGTGTCATACATTACATTCAGACTGGAGTTTCCGAATATGATCACATTGTCCTTCGGAACTTCCATCATATCCGCAAGAAGCTGTTTCGCCTCGCCAATACCGTCAAGTCCGCCGTAGTTGCGGCAGTCCACGCCATCCTCGCAGGTCAGATCAGCGCCGCTGTTTAGTACATCCATCATTTCCATAGACAGATTCAGCTGTTCCGCCGACGGTTTTCCCCTGGACATATCCAGTTTCAGGCCCTTTGCCTTAATCTTTGTATAGCGGTCTTCCAGTCCGCTTTTCAATTCCAGTAGCTCTTCCTTACTTAAATCTCTGTATGCTGTCATCACCAGGCTCCTCCACTCTTTCTTTATTTTTATCGCTGTCTGCTATTTTATCTGATTTATGACGGTTCGTCAATGCCTTCTTGCATTTTCACCTCAAAAACGCGCGGTTTTTTTCCGGTATTTGGGTTTAATATGAAATTTATCCAATCTCCACATTCATTTTGAATGTCGTCGTCGCAAAAAGCTCCTGTTCCGCATTGCGGAACGGAGCTTTTACTAAGCCACGCATAATGTGGCTATCAGTGTTGCTTTCTCTTCTTCTTTTTCGGTTTCTGCTTCTTATGTCCCGAATTTTTCTTACTCTCTGAACTCCGGAGATCTGTCGTCTTCTGAGACTCTTCTCCCTGATTTTCCGCCACCGCGCTTACGGAAACTGCGGCTCCTGACGTCATAAGCTGCGGCGCTTCCCCGCGCTTCTTCATAACATACCAGAGAGCTCCTGTAATGCACACTGACGTATATGCTCCGCAGGCAATACCGACCATGAGGGGAGCCGCGAATTCTTTAATGGAGCTTACGCCCAGCACATAGAGCGCAACCACCATAATGAATGTCGTCAGATTCGTGTAAATACTTCTGGTCAGCGTCTGCGTGATACATCTGTTTACCAGATCTTTCAGATCTTCTTTTGTATTCAGTTTTAACTCTTCACGGATACGGTCAAAAATGACAATCGTCGCATTGATCGAATACCCGACTATAGTCAGCATACATGCGATAAACGTGTTCCCCACCGATACTCTCGCGATCACATAGAACGCCAGTACGACGAGCACGTCGTGAACCAGCGCGATGACAGCGCTTGAAGCAAACCGTATATCCTTAAACCTGAACCAGATGTAAAGCAACATGCAGACCGTCGCAATGATTACCGCCACAATCGCATCCGTACGCATCTCGGAACTTACAGTGGAGCTGATGTTCTCTGTCCTGACATTCTCAGCCGTGACATTATAGTTCTCTTCCATATACTGTGCAAATGCTTCACGCTCGGCAAGGTCAAGCGACTGGGTCTTAAATACAACCTGCGTGCTGTCCTGCACGGTCTGCACCTGGATATTCGGATCTCCGGTAATCTCCTCGAGATCCGGGATCATCTCGCTGTCGATCTCATCCAAGGTGTACTCCTGGTCAAACGTAACACTTGTGGAGGTTCCTCCCACAAAGTCCAGGCTATAGTTCATTGCTCCGATTTCGCGGCTGTGGTTGATCCCCATACCGACAAAGCCGCTTACGCACAGAACAATGGAAATAATAAAGAATACTCTGCGCTTCCCGAGGAAATCGATTGCCCGACGCTTTTTCAGCCTTTTAGCGTATACCTTCGGATTTCTGATGCCGATGGCATAAAAAGCGTTGATGATCACGCGTGTGACAAACAGCGCCGTAAACATTGATACCACAATACCCAGCGCCAGTGTCTGCGCGAATCCTTTGACTGTTCCGCTTCCTCTCAGCCAGAGAACCGCAGCAGCGATCAGCGTCGTCATATTGCCATCGATAATTGCAGACATCGCCTTGTGGAATCCGGACTTTAATGCGGTATGCACAGCCTTGCCATCCGCAAGTTCTTCCTTCACACGGGCAAATATAATAACATTGGCATCCACTGCCATACCGATGCCAAGGATAATACCTGCGATACCGGGTAAAGTCAGCGTGATGTCAAAGGCATTCAAAAGCAAAAGGATCAGTCCTGTATAAATCAGAAGCGCAAGACTGGACGCAAATCCGGGCAGCCGATAGACAAAACACATAAAAAGGCATACGATGATCAGGCCGATTACACCGGCCAGAAGACTGGTGCTGACCGCTTCCTGCCCGAGCTGGGCTCCGACCACCTCTGAACTGATCTCGGTCAGTTCAACATTCAGACCTCCGATACGGATCGTTGAAGCGATATTATCTGCCTCTTCGTATGTCATTTCTCCAGAGATCGTAGCACGCCCGTTCTCTATGACAGCCTGTACATTAGGAACGCTGATCAGTTCACCGTCGTAGTAGATCGCGATGGAATCCTGGCTGTTGCTGTACGCTTCCTGTGTAGCCTGGGCGAACGCCTCGGTTCCCTCATCATTGAGCATGAGTTCCACTCCATACTCAGGCTCTCCTGTAGTGGAGCTCGATATGGCGCCTGCCGACGCGTCCTCCACCTCCGAGCCGGTCAGCACGATTGATCCGTCTTCCTGAAGCTCCTCGATCGTTTTCGTAAGTTCGTAGCCTGTTCCATCCGCGTTGACCGCATAGTTCTCAGTTCCGTCGCTTCCCTGATGTTTAATAAAATACAGCGATCCCGGCTGTCCCAGTTCTTCTAAAATCTCATTGGCATCCTGTACTCCGGGTATCTCAATGCTGATACGGTTGTTCCCTACCTGATAAGCCTGGGCTTCCGTACTGTACTCCTCCACACGTCTCTGGAGTTTGTAAACAGTGTCTTCCATATCCGCCTGAGAAGGGGTATCACCGGCAGCCTCATAAGTGATGCTGACGCCTCCCTCCAGGTCAAGTCCAAGATTAATGTTTCTCGCCGCTCCCATACCACTGGAGTTTAATCCATGAATCGTGGTTACTCCGAGAAACGCTATCACGGCCGCGATCAGGATCAGACTTATTATACCTCTGCTCTTTTTCATGATCTCACGTTCCTTTCCTATTCTCCGTCCTGCATATCAGCAAGGGCTGCTTTTATCATAATCGCACACTCCACGCGCTTGCGCTCCATCTCACAGCTCACCTCATATGTGTCGTTGATCGTGTGATGGAATTTATAAGAGTTCGCCATGCAGCCGCCGCTGCAGTAGAACCTTGCGAAACACTTCCTGCAGCTTTCTTTGGAATAGACGCTGCATCCCCGAAATGCATCGGCGGTCTCCGGCTTTGTAATCCCCTCGTCTACATTTCCCATAAGAAACTCTTCCTGCCCGACAAACTGATGGCACGGATACAGATCTCCCCAGGGCGTCACTGCCAGATACTCCGTACCCGAACCGCAGCCCGAAAGCCGTTTGGAGACGCAGGGCCCGCCTTCCAGATCAATCATAAAGTGAAAGAAGTTAAACCCTCTTCCTTCTCTCTCCCTGTCTACCATGATCTTTGCCAGCCTGTCATACTCCGCAAAAATCGCGGGCAGATCCTCCCTTCGGATCGCATAGGGATCTGTGTCATCCCCTACTACCGGCTCGATAGAAATCTGCTCGAATCCAAGTTCGGCAAAATGTAGCACATCACTTGAAAAATCAAGGTTGTTTCTCGTAAATGTGCCTCTTATGTAATATTTCTGCTGATTCCTGCTCCTGGCCAGCTTCTGGAACTTCGGAACAATCAGATCGTAACTTCCCTTTCCGTTCCGGAAGGGGCGCATCTGATCATTGATCTCTTTTCTTCCGTCCAGACTTAATACAACATTGTCCATCTCCTTGTTGACAAACTCCTGTACCTCATCATTTAACAGCACTCCGTTTGTCGTAAGGGTAAACCGGAAACGCTTGTCACATTTCTTTTCCAGTTCTCTTCCGTACGCTACCAGGTCTTTTACAACCTGCCAGTTCATCAAAGGCTCTCCGCCAAAGAAATCCACTTCCAGGTTTCTTCTCTTCCCTGAGTTAGCGATCAGGAAGTCCAACGCCTTCTTTCCCACCTCAAAAGACATCAGCGCGCGTCTTCCGTGGTACTCGCCTTCCTCCGCGAAACAGTATTTGCATGCAAGGTTGCAGTCGTGGGCGATATGAAGGCACAGCGCCTTTACAACCGTCTTTCTCTGCTTTACCTCATCGATGAAATCTTCATATATGTCTCTCGTAAAGAGCCTTCCCTCTCCAGCCAGCGTTGCTGCTGCGTCAAGAATATCCATCAGATCCCGCTCTTCGTACTGATCCCCGAGCTCATCTTTCAGATATGCCTTTGTCTCCGGTGTCCGGAGCGTATCAGCAGTATGAAACTCATTCTGCCTCTCAAGGGCGCCGATCACATCATAAGCCGTCTGATCGACTACATGCACCGCGCCGCTGTTCACATCGAGAACGATATTATATCCATTATTCTGATACAGATGTATCACAACAGTACCTCACTTTCACACATGCATAAGGCAGCGGCTTTACAGACCGCTGCCTTCCCCATTGATCTTTTGTTGCTGCGATATAATTATTTTCTGTTTTCGCAGGTCTGATTTCCCACGGTACAGGATGTCTTACAGGCTGACTGGCATGATGTCTGGCATTCTCCGCATCCGCCTTTTTTCACTGTATTATTTAATGTCTGTGTATTTAATGTCTTAATGTGTTCCATGTTCTATCCTCCTACTCTTCTGCAATGTTATGCTCGTAACATTATATCACAGGACCGGCAGTTTTGAAAGTATTTTTTTACGATACCATACCGCCGAGCATTCCGCCGCCCGCGCACAGTAGAAATGTGGTGATCAGGCTGGTCATACCACTCTCCAGAGAGTGATACACTCCCAGGGAGATGAGCAGAAGCAGAATAAAATAAACAACACCGGTCAGAAGCCCCCACAAAAATTTTCTCACGCCGGTCAGTTTTCCGATCACAAATCCGCCGGAAAATGTAGAGATTACATAAGTTAAAATAATTCCGGCGTTTACATTCTCCTCGCTGAGTCCCGCCTTATACAGCAGCAAAGTCAGGATAAGAAGCAGGATTCCTGTTACAACATAAGCGCACAGCAGCGCTTTTACAATACTGAACGCTCTCAATTCCACGCCCTGTTTCCCGCCAGATTTTTTCTCCATTTTTCTCCTCCCGAATCCAAACATAGTCCATCAGCAGTAGTTCCATTTGTCCTTCTGATACATCCTATGTTTGTCCGGCCGGATTTATGACAGTACTTCCGGAATATCTATCCCATCTGACGGCCGAGAAAGTCGGCGGCGCTGCTGGCAACCCGCTGTTCCACCTCCCCAAATCTTTTCTTCTGGTCTTTGTTGAGCAGTACGACAGAACCAATGACATCGCCCTCGCTTATAATCGGGCAGATCGCCTCATCCTGGAAATCTTTCATATCCGGTATCACCCTGATATAAGACGAATCTGTATTCACCGCCAGGATCTGTCCGCGCTCTTTCAGTAAATGATCCAGCTCTTTTCCTATAAACTGATCCTGCAGCTCCTTCTTTCCGCTGCCGGACGCCGCCACTATCTGATCCGTATCCGTAATGCACACGGTACATCCCAGTGTCTGGGAAAGGCTCTCAGCGTAAAGTTTAGCCAGTGTTCCCAGTTCTCCGATCGGGGAATACTTTTTCAGAATAATTTCGCCTTCCCTGTCGGTAAATATCTCCAGCGGATCCCCCTCCCGGATGCGAAGCGTTCTTCTGATCTCTTTTGGAATGACGACACGCCCCAGATCGTCAATCCTCCTTACTATACCTGTCGCTTTCATACAAAAAATCCTCCGTCATACAAATATCTACATAAAAATATACTTTTCTGTCAGTAAATGTAGTATCTGTAAAACGGAGGAATTTATTCATATTTCCGGCATGCCGGTTCTATCCCATTTCCTTATACTGCTGCGCAATATTGAGCGCATGGTCTCCCATTCTTTCAAAATCAGTCAGCACCTCTGAGAATACAATTCCACTCTGGGGTTTGCATTTGCCTTTTTTCAGTCTCTGCATCTGCTTCTTAAAGTATTTGTCGCGCATATCGTCCGTCTTCTGCTCCATGACGACCGCCTGTCCCAGTACCTGTTCAGCGTCTTCCGGAGCCACATTTTTTATATTCTCCAGAGATGCGAGACACTGCTTTTTCATCTCTTCCAGTTCCAGGAGTACGTTCTCTGAAAATTTCAGGTCCCACTTCTTCATATCGTCCGCGTATTCCGCAATGTTGGTGGCATGATCCCCGATCCGCTCCAGATTGCTGATAATAGCGTAATATCCGTTGATCTTCCGGGAGTCATCCGCGTTGAGCTCTCCCGACATAAGGGAGACGATATACTCGGAAATCCCTTTGTTCAGATAATCGATATACTCCTCCCTCTCATCGACCTTGCTGCGGGCTCTCTCATTATACTGGATCAGCGTATCAAATGCGTCTTCAATATTTTTCGTCACCATATCCACCATTCTTCCCACTTCTTCCCTTACCTGGGTAAGAGCAATCGCACTGTTGCCGACAGCGTACGAAGAGTCGAACGGCTCGATATATTTCAGGCACAGATCCTCGTCGTCCTCTTTTTTGCTGTCCGGAAGGATCTTCTCAGCCGCTTTGGCCATATAAGTTCCAAATGGCAGCAGGATCACTGTCGTCACAATATTAAATACCGTATGCGCGTTCGCGATCTGCGCCACCGGATCTCCCGGAGTGACAGATTCAATCAGGGAAACATATGGAGTCACCATACAGATAACGGTAAAGATTGCGGTTCCGATAATATTGAACATCAGATGAATAACGGTAGTGCGCCTTGCGTTCACCTTTGTTCCGATAGACGCAAGAACCGCAGTGATACACGTTCCGATATTCTGTCCGAAGAGCACATAGACCGCGCTTGAAAGCGGAATCATCCCCGTTGCCGCCAGCGCCTGCAAAATACCTACTGATGCTGAAGAGGACTGAATAACAGCCGTAAACACTGCTCCTACGAGAATTCCGATCAAAGGATTGCTAAACTGTGTCATCAGGCTGATGAATGCTTCCGAATCCTGAAGAGGCTCCATAGCTGCTCCCATCATATCCATGCCCATAAAAAGGATACCCAGCCCCGCAATGATGCTGCTGATATGATGTACTTTCTCACTCTTTACGAACATAATCGCTCCCACGCCGAGAATTGCGAACAGCGGCGCGACGGCGCCAATATCCAGAGCGATAAGCTGGCCCGTGATCGTAGTTCCGATGTTGGCTCCCATAATGATCCACACAGCCTGCCTCAGGGTCATGAGCCCCGAATTAACAAATCCAACCACCATGACCGTAGTTGCCGAAGAAGACTGAATCACCGCGGTAATTCCGGCTCCAACGAGAACTCCTTTGATCCGGTTGGAAGTCAGCTTTTCCAGAATCGATTTCATCTTGTTCCCGGCAGCAGCCTCAAGACCGTTGCTCATCATCTGCATCCCGTACAAAAAGAGCGCCAGGCCGCCCAGTAAAGAAAGTATATCTGTTATCCCCATTCCTTTTTCTCCTTTGCAAAGCTGGTTTAAAAGTAACACGCGCTGTCGCGACATGTCAATGTTTATTTTACAAGATCTGTTATTGAAATGAATTCTCTCTTCTGCTAATATTTATTACATCATACTAAACAGAAAACGGAGTGCTTAAATCATGTTTATTCTTATTTTCGAGCAGCTTGTAAAAATGTTTTTTATTATGGCGCTCGCATTTATATGCTATCGAATCGGCCTGGTCAGGCAGGAGGGCAATAAAACCGTATCAAACCTGCTTCTTATGGTTGTCAACCCAATCCTTATCATAACCGTTTATCAGACAGATTATGACGCGGAATTAGTAAGAGGACTTCTCTTCTCATTTGCCGCCGCGGCAGTATGCCACATAATCGGCATCATCATCTCGACAGTCCTTGTCCGGCCCGGAAGCGGCGCCGACTATACGCTCGACCGGTACAATGCCATGTATTCCAACTGCGGGTTCATCGGAATACCGCTGATCGGCAGCGTACTCGGAAGCAACGGCATCTTCTTTCTGACCGCATATATAGCCATGTTTAACCTGTTTACATGGACTCACGGAGTAATCCTCATGGAAAAGAAGTGTTCGCTTAAAAGCCTGAAAGAGGGACTGCTCTCCCCGACGTTTCTCGCAACGATCGTCGCCATCCTGCTCTTTTTCGTGCAGTTCAGGATCCCTTCCGTACTGCTCGATTCCATGAATTATGTCGCGGATATGAACACACCCCTTGCCATGATGGTGGCAGGATTTTCCGTAGCGCAGGCAGACATCGGGAAAGTGTTTGGTACCTTGCGGCTGTATTATGTGGCGGCTATCAAACTGTTTTTATTTCCTCTGCTCTGTCTCCCTCTTCTCTGTCTCCTCCCGCTCTCAGGGGATGTGGCAATGACGATGCTGATTGCGGCAGCCTGCCCGGCCGCCACTACAGGCATTATGATGGCAATCCGCTATAATCAGAATTATACGTATGCGTCGGAGGCGTTCTCCCTGTCAACACTGCTCTCGGTTCTGACTCTTCCGACTGTCGTGCTGATAGCAGAACAAATATTATAAGCAAAAGTGTGGAGTGAAATAATTTCACCCCACACTTTTCTATGTCATCGCTTATACAGATCCTTTATGGCCGGATATATTTCCTTGAATCTGGAATATTTTTCTTCATATTTTTCTGTCAGTTCTGCCACAGGTTCTATTGTACCAGCCACTTTTACCAGTTTATCAGCAGCAGTATTCACATCCGGATATTCTCCACATCCGACGGCGGCAAGCATAGCTCCCCCAAGAGCCGGTCCCTCCTCGTTTTCCGGTACATCCACCTTCAATTTCATAACATTGGAGATGATCCTTTTCCACAGATCACTCTTCGCGCCTCCGCCGCAGATTTTTGTCCGTTCCGGACAAATACCAAGATTTTTAGCGATTTCGAGGGAATCTCTGAGCCCAAAAGCAACACCTTCCAATACCGCCTGTGTCATGTCCTCTCTTGTTGTATTCATAGACATCCCCATAAAAAGCGCTCTCACATAAGGATCATTGTGCGGGGATCTCTCCCCCATCAAATACGGCAGATAAAAGACATCATTTTCTCCCAGCCGGCAAATGTTTTCCTGCTCCGCACTGTAATCTCCAGCCTTTAAAATCTCATCCATCCACCATTTGTTGCATGATGCCGCGCTCAGCATACAGCCCATCAGATGATATTTACCGTCCGCATGCGCAAAAGAATGGAGGCTATTATATTTATCAACACAGAAATCGTCACTGGAGATAAATATCGTTCCGGAAGTTCCAAGGGAAATATTACATCTCCCGCCTCCGACCGTTCCTGTCCCCACGGCCGCCGCTGCGTTATCCCCTGCCCCCGCAACGACCTTTACCGTCCGGGGCAGCCCCACTTTCCCGGCAATCTGTGGCCGAAGCTGTCCGACCACTTCGTAACTCTCATGGATGGTCGGGAACATCCCTTCATTTATCCCGCATATGTCGAGCATTTTATCGGACCAGCATCTGTTTCTTACGTCCATCAGCAGCATGCCCGATGCATCCGACACATCCGTGACAAAAGAGCCCGTCAGCTTATACGCCAGGTAGTCCTTTGGGAGCATAATCTTTTTGATACGGGCAAAATTATCAGGTTCATTCTTTTTCATCCAGAGGATCTTAGGTGCTGTAAAACCTGCAAATGCGATGTTAGCCGTATATTGGGAAAGATTTTGTTTTCCCACTGTATTGTTTAAATATTCTGTTTCCTCTGCTGATCTTCCGTCATTCCAAAGGATTGCCGGGCGTATAGAACAATCCCTTTCATCCAGAGTTACAAGTCCATGCATCTGACCGCCAATCCCGATCCCAGCCACCTGCGTTCTTTCATAGCCCCCCGTCAGTTCGCAGATACCCTCCAAAGTCTTATCATACCAGTCGTCCGGCTCCTGTTCCGCCCATCCGGCATGCAGCAGAGACAACGGATATGTTTTGGATACTATATTTTTGATACTGCCATTACCATCCATCAGAAGCAGTTTTACCGCGGAGGTTCCAAGATCTATACCTATATACAACATAATCTTTCTCCTGTTCTTACAGTCAAATCTTAATTACTGCTTTAACGAGATCCGTCTTATTACTAACAGCCTCATCGAACGCTTCCTGGATGTGATCCAGGTCAAATCTGTGTGTTATTATTCTTTTTACGTCAATCGTGCCGCTGGCTACCGCGGCAATTGCTTTGGGATAAATGTTGCGATAACGGAATACCGTTGTTATTCGGGCTTCTTTGTCCATGATCTGAGCAAAATTATAGTTTATTTCCTCCTGGGAAGAGAGCCCCACCAAAGTAATGGTTCCGCCTCTTCTTACCACAAAGGCAGATTGGGCTATAGTTACCGGCGAACCGGCAGTCTCGAAAACAACATCTCCGCCACGACCTCCGGTTATCTTCTCTATCTCTTTGAGCATATCAGTCTGCCCGCTGTTGATCACATAGTCAGCTCCCAATTCTTTTGCCTTTGCAAGTCTGGCGTCTACCAGATCTGTTACTATAATCCTTCCCGCGCCGCGAGCCTTGCTGGCAAGAAGAGTCACCAGGCCTATACACCCGGCTCCAAGAATTACAACCGTGTCTCCAGTCTGTACCTCGCCTTGATTTACCGCGTAAAACCCTACCGAGAGAGGCTCGATCAGGGCGCCCTCCTCCGTAGATACATTATCCGGGAGTTTAAAGCACATGTCCGCCGGAAAGGCAATGTACTCTTCATAGCATCCCTGAACCGGCGGTGTCGCAAGAAATACGACATCCGGGCAGAGATTATAATGCCCTGTCTTGCAAAACTCACATTTACCGCAGGTAATACCTGGTTCAAGAGCGACACGGTCCCCCTCCTTTAATCCGGTCACATTTTTGCCTGTTTTTACTACTGTGCCCGCGCATTCATGTCCCAACATGAAATCTTCCTCAAGATTTACTTTATACGCTCCACAGTTTCCATAATGAAAATAATGTACATCAGAACCGCATATGCCGACATATTCCAGATGCACCAGCACCTCTTCGTCCTTTATATCCGGCACCGGAATTTCTTTAAGCACCATTTTGTTCGTTCCTCTCATATACGCCGCTTTTTGCATTTTCATTCTGTTCTGCCTCCTTTTCTTATTTATAATTTATATGCCTGACAGGCTTTCACCCGTCAGGCATCTCATTACACACCTTATTTGCCTATCTGGTTCTCAGGGATTTTAGCCCGCAAGTGCTCCGTCGTCCGTGATTTCTCCATTGTCAATATAAATCTGGATATATTCTTCTACATTGTCGCTGTTAATTTCGGGGGCATCGACAAAATCGTTGACCTCTGTAACATCCATCTCACCTCTCAGAACCCGCGCAGCGTATTCCATATTTTTCTCGGCAAGTTCAGAAGCTGACTGAAGCGCTGTAGAGGTAAGAAGCCCCTCCCGTATCAAAAGACACCCCTGCGCTGTTCCGTCTACGCCATATGCAAGGAAACTAGTTGTGCCATCTGAGCCAACATAGTTTGTATCATTTCTGATGGCCTCAATAGCACCGGCAGCCATATTATCGTTCATCGAGATAATCGCGTCAATATGAGTACCTGACTGTACCCACGATTCCATGAGTGTCAGCGCCTCATCACTATTCCAGTTTGCATAATCTTCATATAAAATGGCGACATCCGAACGCTTATCAAAGAAATATGTATCCCACGCTTCTCTTCTCATCTCCGCATGATAATTGCCGGAAGGTCCGCGAAGCACAACGACATTTGCATTCTCAGGAATCTCTTCTACCGCACGCTCGGCGCTTACTTTCGCCTGTTCAACCGGGTCGGCATCAACCGTTCCCGTTCCCTCAAGAATCGAAGTGTCATCTGAACCGTCCAGATCTCCCTGATGCGTCGTCGGATTAGTTGTAATAACCGGGATTCCCGCATCCACGAGTTGCTTAACATACGGCGCCTGCGCCGCATTATTATTAGATTGAACAATTACCAGGTCATACTCCTGTGTGATGCAGTCTTCCAGCAGACCGTTTTCCGTATTGTCATCTCCCTCACCGCTTACACATGTAAGTTCAATGTCATCGTACTGTGCTGCCGCATCTTTCATTTCTGTTGTCAGCCATGCGGCAAATGTGTCGGCGCTCGCCCTTGCCACAAAACATACTCTGTACTTACTCTCATCTTCCGAAGCGCTTTCCCCGCCTCCTGACGGGCTGCTGCACCCTGCCGCCAGGGCTACTAGCATTGTCGCGCTGAGCAATACTGCGCTGATTTTTTTCCACTTCATAACAATCTCCTCCATTTTTCCTGTTTAATAGTTTCTTTAAAATAAAATGTGTAATGAATTACTGTTTTGCCTGCTCGCCGCTTTCGTCTTTTGCAATGATTACCTTAGAAGCTTTCTTCGATTTACTCATCACATCAAATGATACCGCAAGCACGATGATGGCGCCCTGCACAATCTGTTGTATGTATGAATTAACCCCCATCAGGTTCATGACATTTTCCAGGAATCCGATAATAAACGCTCCCGCAATCGTTCCGCTTACTGTTCCAATTCCTCCGGTAAATGACGTGCCGCCTACGATCGCTGCCGTCAGTCCGGTCATTTCATATCCCACGGCTCCATTCGGAAGGCCCGCATTATTTCTGGCCATAAAAATCATGCCCGCCAGACCCACAAGAAGACCATTAATAATATACGACTTGTAAATGCTCTTTATTGAATTGATACCGCTGGCTTCCGCTGCGCTGCGATTACCTCCAATCGCGTAAATCCCCCGGCCATAGCGGGTATGATTAACGATATACCAAACGATGACCGTTACAGCAACGACAAGAATAACCGGTATCGGTATCGGTCCGATCATCCCCTGTCCCACACGCACAAAGTCACCAAGCTGAAGAATATTCTGCCCGTCTGTATAGTAGAGCGCGATGCCTCTGGCCGCCTGCTGCATCCCAAGCGTGGCAATAAACGCCGGAACATTACAGTTGCCCACAAAGAAAGCATTCACCACATTACAGACTACCGCAACCATGAGGGCAACAATTACTGCGGCTGTCATGGAACCGGTCTTCTGGTATACAGATACCGACATAACTCCCGCAAGAGCTAAAACAGATCCCACTGACAGATCCAGAAAACCACTGATGATCAGAATCATTTCCCCGTATGCAATCAAAATCCCGACACTGAGCTGTCTGGAAACATTGATCAAGTTGTTGCTGTTCAGAAAGTAGGGGCTAAGCAGACTGCATACTATAAACAATACGATCAGCACAATATAAATACTGAACTTCTGCAGATAATGTGACGCATTTGATTTCATTTTGTTTTCCCTCCTTTATTCTTTCAATCCTGTCGCATATTTCATGATTGTTTCCTGGGAAAATTCCTCCTTTTCAACACAACATAACTTCTCGGAATCTTCAGCCCTGATTTTGTAAGGCTTTCTGACCCCTATCTCAAAAAAATCACCCACTTTTTTT
>NZ_CALWFZ010000015.1 GCF_944377805.1 uncultured Mediterraneibacter sp.
TTCCCGAGTGGCCAAAGGGGGCAGACTGTAAATCTGTTGGCAACGCCTTCGAAGGTTCGAATCCTTCTCCATCCATTTCGGTTGATTAAACCGGAAGCGCGCCGATGTGGCTCAATTTGGTAAGATTGACCACGTCAATCGCAGGCAGAGCCTGATTACAAATCAGCTGCTCTGGAAAATAGAATATGCCGATGTGGCTCAATTTGGTAAGATTGACCACGTCAATCGCAGGCAGAGCCTGATTACAAATCAGCTGCTCTGGAAAATAGAATATGCCGATGTGGCTCAATTTGGTAAGATTGACCACGTCAATCGCAGGCAGAGCCTGATTACAAATCAGCTGCTCTGAAAAATAGAATATGCCGATGTAGCTCAATTGGCAGAGCAGCTGATTTGTAATCAGCAGGTTATCGGTTCAAGTCCGATCATCGGCTTCGTCTCATAAGAGACAGAGTAATAATTTAATATCGCGGGGTGGAGCAGTCTGGAAGCTCGTCGGGCTCATAACCCGAAGGTCGCAGGTTCAAATCCTGCTCCCGCAACTTACACATATTAAATGTGTCAAATGCCCAGATAGCTCAGTTGGTAGAGCAGAGGACTGAAAATCCTCGTGTCGCTGGTTCGATTCCGGCTCTGGGCATTTTGCCTGCGATTATACAGATAATATAGTTAAATAGGGGCGTGTAGCTCAGGTGGTAGAGCACTTGACTTTTAATCAAGTTGTCCGGGGTTCGAATCCCCGCACGCTCAGTATGTAGGATTTCCGGAGATGTCATACTTGTATGACGCTCCGTTTTTTTCTATGAGGGAAAACGCTTGATTTTTTGATGAAACAACCAACCGTAAACAGATTTTAACGGGAATCGTTTTTACGACTCCCGTTATTTGTGCAGAGAACTTTACTTATTCTCCTCCCGGTCCGTCCCTGCGAGGCACCTCGTCAGGAATCTCATTTGTCGCGTTCGTGGGCGGCGGGAGTACGATCTCCGGCTTGCTGCCCTTTCCCGAATTATCCCCGTTATTGTCGTTCTTACTGGAGCCTTTTGGATCATAGTCAGGCGGGCAGTATTTGATCTCTATCACAATGAACACCTCCTGTCATATTTACTAGTACAACAGTCTCCCCCAAAACATACAGAATATACAATAGTAGTAATATTTATCTTCCTGTGATAAAATAGGAAAAGATGCACATGTGACAGTCGGGAGCGTATGGAGATGGCTTATTTATACGATAAATTAAAAAAATATTCCGAATCTGATTATTATGGGTTTCATATGCCCGGGCACAAGCGCAACGGTGAGGTTACAGGAGCGGATCTCCCTTATAAGATTGATATTACGGAGATCGACGGGTTCGATGACCTTCATCACGCGAAAAGGCTGTTAAAGGAAGCTCAGGAGCGCGCGGCCAGGGTGTATCACGCGGATGAGACACATTTTCTGGTCAACGGAAGCACTGTGGGGATTCTCAGCTCCGTGCTTGGTTGCACCAGACCCGGTGATACGGTGCTGATGGCGCGAAACTGCCACAAATCTGTCTATAACGCCGTCTATATCAATGATTTGAGGCCTGTCTACATCTATCCTGAAGCAACAGGAGAAGGACCGGTGAGACGGATTGAGGAACTTTTGGACAAACATCCTCAGGTGAAGGCGGTTATCATTACGTCGCCTAGCTATGACGGAGTAGTCTCTGATGTAGGCGCGATTGCCGGACTGGCCCATAGCCACGGAGTTCCGCTGATTCTGGATGAGGCTCATGGCGCACACTTTGGCTTTCATCCGTATTTCCCGCAGAACGGCAATGATCTTGGAGCGGATCTTGTGATTCACAGTTTACATAAGACGCTGCCGTCGCTTACCCAGACTGCACTGCTTCATATTAACGGCGGTCTTGCGGACAGGCGTTCGGTACGCAGATACCTCCATATGTTACAGTCAAGCAGCCCGTCGTATGTCCTTATGGCCTCGATCGACGAGTGCATCCGGTTTCTGGAGAATCAGGGGAATGACATGTTGGACCGGTATGTAAAACTTCTGGATGGGGCACGGAAGAAGCTGAAGCTTATGAAGCACCTGAGGCTGTTTGAACCGGAAATATATGACCGCTCCAAAATACTAATTGATACGTCACACGCAGGCATAGCGCATAATAAAGAAATGATAAAATATACAGGGAAACAATTAAGTGACGAGTTAAAGGGTGAGTATCATCTTCAGATGGAAATGGCCGCCCCGGACTATGTGATCGCCATGACAGGCCCGGGCGACAGTGAAGAGGGGATGGAACGCCTTGTATCCGCACTTTTTCAGATTGACGGAAAACTTGCAAAATACAGAAAATGTGAATCAGATCATGCATTGACTTATGTATCTGAAAATGTGATACATGAGGAAAAGGGAAGAGAAGAAGGCTGTGTATCATGGGAAAATGAGCAAGTATATTCAATAAGAGAGATTGATAAGTTTACAAATAAAACAAAACACATCCCATATGCTGAATCTGAGGGAGCTGTCGCTTTGGAGTATGCTTATGTATATCCGCCGGGGATTCCTCTGGTTGTTCCGGGGGAACGCATCTCAGAGAGAACAGCGATCCGCATGAGAGATTATGAAGAACAGGGATTTGAGATTGAGGGAACACAGATCAGAGGAAAGATTGAGGTAATGGAGAATGGGTAAGATATATTATGTGATGGGGAAGAGCTGTTCGGGGAAGGACACAATATACAAGCAGCTGAAGAACCGTCATCCCGACTTTCGCACGATCGTTCTGTACACGACCCGCCCGATCAGGGAAGGGGAGAAAGACGGCGTGGAATATTATTTTGTGGATCAGAAACGGTTGAGAGAAATGCAGGAAGCTGATAAAATTATAGAGATGCGCTCCTACAATACAAAGTGCGGCGTCTGGAATTATTTTACAGCAGATGACGGACAGATCGATCTATCGCACTATAATTATCTGGTGATCGGCACGCTCGTTTCCTACCGGGCGCTGAAAGAATATTTTGGAGAGAATGCCCTTGTTCCGGTTTATATCGAAGTGGAAGACGGCACGAGGCTGGAGCGCGCTATCGGCCGGGAGAGGGAACAGGCGGTTCCCCAGTATGCAGAGATGTGCCGCAGATTTCTCGCGGACGAACAGGACTTTTCCGAGGAAAACTTAAAGAAAGCGGGAATTTCCAGAAGATTTGAGAACAGAAAGCTTGACCAGTGTCTGGAAGAGATCGAGACATATATCGAATCCTATACCGGATAAATATGGCAGATTAAAAAAAGTTCCACCTTTTACTCAAAAGATGTAGTACAATATAGTATATGGCAGGTGATAAATATGAGTGGTTTTAAAGATGTGGTAGGACACAAAAACATTATCAAATACATTCAGAATGCTGTGGCGGCAGAGGCCGTTTCCCATGCATATATTTTAAACGGTGAGCGGGGCTCGGGCAAGAAATTGCTGGCGAACCTTTTCGCGATGAGCCTTCAGTGCGAGAACCGTGAGGAGGACGGCGACGCCTGCGGGAAATGCAGATCCTGCAAGCAGGCTTTAAGCGGCAACCAGCCGGATATTATACGGGTGACTCATGAGAAACCGAACTCCATCAGCGTGGATGACATCAGAGAGCAGGTCAACGACGACATCGTGATCCGCCCGTACAGCAGCAGGTATAAAGTATACATCATCGCGGATGCGGATATGATGACTGTACAGGCGCAGAACGCGCTGCTCAAGACGATTGAAGAGCCGCCGTCCTATGCGGTAATCATGCTGCTGACGGAGAACGCGGAAGTGCTTCTTCCCACGATCCGTTCCCGCTGCGTAATGATGAAGCTGCGTAATATTAAAGATCAGCTTGTGAAAAAGTATCTCATGGAACAGCTGGAGATACCGGATTACAAAGCTGATGTGTGCGTGGCCTTTGCCCAGGGGAATATGGGAAAGGCGATCATGCTGGCTCATTCGGAGTATTTCAATGAGATCAAGGAAGAGGCTGTACACCTGCTCAGGAATATCGATGAGATGACGGCTCCGGAACTGATGGACGCGGTCAAAAGGTGTATGACATATAAACTGGAAATCAACGATTATCTCGATATTATAGCGATCTGGTACAGAGACGTGCTGATCTACAAGGCCACCAAAAGTGTGGATCGGGTCGTCTTTTCCGATCAGATGAAATATATCAGGGAGCGCGCGAGCAAGAGTTCCTATGAGGGAATCGAGAATATACTGGACGCATTGGAAAAGGCAAAGGCGAGGATGAAGGCGAATGTAAACTTTGAGCTGGTGATGGAGCTGCTTTTGCTGACAATAAAGGAGAACTAACATTATGACAAAAGTAATCGGCGTGAGGTTCCGGACGGCGGGAAAGATATACTTCTTCGCCCCGGGCAAACTGGAGATTAAACAGGGTGATAATGTGATTGTCGAGACCGCCCGCGGCATTGAGTTCGGGCGCGTCGTAAGCGGGCCAAGAGAGGTAAAGGACGAAGAGGTGATACAGCCGCTCAAGTCCGTTATCCGCCTGGCCAATGATCACGACAGAAAGACTGTTGAGAAGAATAAACAGAAAGAAAAAGAGGCATTCAGGATCTGCCTTGAGAAGATCAAGAAACATAAACTCGACATGAAGCTGGTAGAGGTTGAATACACCTTTGACGGCAATAAGATCCTGTTTTATTTTACAGCGGACGGAAGAATCGACTTCCGCGAGCTGGTCAAAGATCTGGCGGCCGTATTTCGGACAAGGATTGAGCTGAGGCAGATCGGAGTCCGGGATGAGACGAAGATCAAGGGAGGCATCGGTATCTGTGGGAGACCGCTGTGCTGCAGCACTTATCTGACAGAATTCTCCGCAGTGTCGATCAAGATGGCGAAAGAGCAGAACCTGTCTCTTAACCCGACCAAAATATCAGGAGTGTGCGGACGTCTGATGTGCTGCCTGACCAACGAGGAAGAGACATACGAGGAACTCAACAGCCAGCTTCCATCCGTGGGAGACACAGTCACAACAAAAGACGGGCTGACGGGCGTGGTACATTCCCTCAGCGTGCTGAGAAAACAGGTAAAAGTAATCGTAAACCTGGAGAACGATGAGAAAGAGATCAGGGAATACCAGGCAGAGGAACTGAAGTTCAGGCCGAGAAAGAAAAAGAAAAAAATCTCGAAAGAAGAAATGAAGAAACTGGCCGCACTGGAGAAGGAAGAAGGAGCGTCAAAGTTAGATGACAAGTGATGAAAAGCGCGGGCTGATAAAACCGGGGGAGCGTCTGGATGATCTTCAGCTAAACGGCCTTGAACTGATCCAGAATCCCTCGGGATTCTGCTTTGGGGTGGACGCGGTATATCTCTCTGATTTTGCGAAAGTGAAGCCGGGAGAGACCGTGCTCGACCTGGGAACAGGAAACGGCATCATCCCGATTCTTCTCTCTGCCAAGACAGATGGCAGGAAGTTCACCGGCCTGGAGATCCGGGAGGAGACCGCGGAGATGGCGAGGCGGAGTGTGGCATATAACGGACTGGAAGAGCGGGTCGGAATCGTCACCGGAGACATCAGGAGGGCGTCGGAGATATTTAAGCCCGCTTTTTTTGATGTGATCACTACGAATCCACCCTATATGATTTCCGAGCACGGGCTGCGAAACGCAGATGATGCCAGAGCCGTCGCCCGGCATGAAATACTGTGTACCCTGGATGACATTCTAAGGGAGAGCATGAGACTACTGCAGGATAAGGGCAGGTTCTATATGGTACACAGGCCATTTCGACTGACGGAGATCCTTATTAAGATGAGCCATTATAAAATCGAACCAAAGAGGATACAGTTCATCCATCCCTACATTGATAAAGAGCCTGTGCTCGTTCTCATAGAGGGAGTAAGAGGCGCGAAGTCCCGGGTGACTGTGGAGCCCCCTGTTATCATTTACAGTGACAGAAAAACAGCGGAGGAATAGAGCATGGCAGGCACTCTTTATCTGTGCGCCACCCCGATCGGCAACCTGGAAGACATGACGTATCGGGCCGTGCGCGTACTTCAGGAAGCTGATCTCATCGCGGCGGAAGACACAAGGAACAGCATAAAACTTCTGAACCACTTTGATATTCATACGCCCATGACCAGCTATCATGAGTATAACAAATACGAAAAGGGAAAAAAACTCGTAGAGAAACTTCTCGACGGCTGCGACATTGCGCTGATTACGGACGCGGGCACTCCGGGTATCTCGGATCCCGGCGAGGAACTGGTCCGCATGTGTTATCAGGCGGGAGTCGGCGTCACCGCGGTGCCGGGGGCGGCGGCGTGCATTGAGGGGCTGATCCTCTCAGGACTGCCAACGAGAAGATTCGCCTTTGAGGCGTTCCTGCCTTCGGACAAGAAGGAGCGGGAATACATTATGGAATCTCTTGTAAAAGAGCAGCGGACAATCGTCATGTACGAGGCTCCCCACCGGCTTGTGAAGACGCTTAAGGCGTTGGAAGAACGGCTTGGAGGAGAGCGGAAAGTGAGCGTCTGCCGGGAACTTACGAAGCGCCATGAGACAGTATACTGCGCGACGCTTAAGGAGGCGGCGGCCTATTACGGAAGCAATGAGCCAAAAGGTGAGTGCGTAATCGTAATCGAGGGCCTGAGCAGGGAAGCGGCAGAGCAGGAGGAGCGCAGAAAGTGGGAGGACATGAGTATCGAAGCCCATATGGAATACTATCTGGCTCAGGGAATAGAGCGGAAAGAGGCGATGAAAAGGACAGCCAAAGACCGCGGAGTCACGAAAAGAGAAATTTATAAATATCTTGAGAAACAAAAAGAAAAATAGCAGGCATCATTATCTGATGTCTGCTATTTTTCCGTCTTTCATAAACACAATTTTCTTCTTCAAGCCGACGGCTTCTTCGTAATTGTTCGTCACATAGAGAACGGTAATATGGAATTCCCTGTTGATCGCTACAATATCTTCCAGCATCTCTGAACGCCGGTCGTCATTCTGCCGGGCAAAATCCTCATCCACAAGCAGCACCTTAGGCTGGCAGACGATAGCCCTGCCAAGAGCGACTCGCTGCTTGTCCGTCTCGGACAGCGCCTTGATTTTCCTGTCGAGAACCTCCGTCAGTCCGAAGAACTTCGCGGCAGTTCTGACTCTGGTGTCGATCACAGAGCGGGGAAGATCCCTCAGCCGAAGCCCGAGAGCCATATTGTCATATGCGTTAAAATGCCTGTACAGCGTATAATTCTGAAATGCCATCGCTAGGCGGCGGTCACGGGGGAGAATATCATTGAGCAGTTCTCTGCCGAGATAGATCTCGCCTGCGGTAATATCCTCGAGACCTCCGATCATACGGAGAATCGTTGATTTCCCACAGCCGCTTGGGCCGTGGAAGACCACGAACTCCCCGTCCTCTATATGAAGGCTGACATCATTGACGGAAATAAATCCATTCGGATAAGTCTTAGTCAAGTGCTCTAATGTCACGCTGGCCATAAAGGACACCTCCATTCTAGTGTCATTTTAGCACAAAGGAAGCGCGTCTACAATCCCGAACACATCCCCGCGAGCAAAACACTGGCAGTCAGGCCGGCAAAAGTCGCAATCAGAGCTCCGGCCAGGGTATAGCGGGAATGTCGAACATGGGCAGTCATAAAGTAGACGCTCATCGTATAGAAGATCGTCTCCGTACAGCACAGGGAAATGGAGGCGATCAGGCCGATCCGTGAATCGGTACCAAATTCTTTGAAAATATCAAGGAGCAGACCGGTGGCGGCGGAGGAGGAGAACATCTTCACCACAGTCAGAGGCACCAGCGCCCCGGGGAATCCGATCCGGTCTGTAAACTGCCCGATCAGGGAAGAGATAAAATCCAGAAATCCCGAAGCCCGCAGGATTCCAACGGCAGCCATCAGCCCGATCAGCGTAGGCATGATGCGGATTACAGTAAAAAACCCGCTTTTTGCTCCCCGGATAAATGACTGGTAGACATTGACCTTGTTCAATACCCCGTAGACCACAATACTAAGGACAAGAAACGGGATCAGATAATCAGAGATATATAACAGAATATGCATAGCGCGCCTCCGAAAGTAAATGTGCCATTCATCTATTTATATGCGGGATGCCGGTGGAATATCGCGCCAGGCCGGAACATAGGATACAGTAAAGTTCCACTTTGGGAGCGAGTATGAATATAAACTTATCCATTATAAAAACAATTTATACAGATCAAAAGAAATATAAATACCTGGCAGCAGTTCTCGCTCTGTCCATATTCACCGTGTCGGCGGCTGGCTGCGGCGCCCGTCAGGAGAGAGACGAAAACGCGGAATTTGAAGCATATACGGAAAAACTTTTCTGCAGCGAAGTCTCATCCAATACAATCAACCTCCACTATACACTGAAAGCCCCGGAAGCATTTGGGATAGAGCAGGGGGAAGTATCGGCAGGAACCTTTGCGGCAGAGCCCGAAGCTGTGAAAGCCTCAGTGGAAAATATGCGACAGGCGCTGGAAGACTTTACATATGACCGGCTGGATATACAGAACAAGATCACATATGACATTCTGGAGTATCAGGGCAAAATGACCGAAAAGGCCGCGGATTACATACTCTACGAAGAACCGCTGGGCCTGGTAAGCGGCGTACAGACCCAGTATCCCGTCGTTCTCTCTGAGTATCAGTTCTATGGGCGCGAAGATGTGGACACCTATCTGGAACTGCTTGAGAAGACAGGAGAATATTTTGACGAGCTGATCGCCTTTGAGCAAGAGAAGGCCGAGGCAGGGCTTTTTATGTCAGACGACGCGCTGGATACGGTGCTCGAACAGTGCAGGGCGTTTCTCGATATGGGAGAGGGCAACTATCTCTATTCCACTTTCGCAGACCGGATACAGGAAGTGGAGGAGCTGACCGAGGAAGAGAAAAGCGACTATATCCGGGATAACGCTCTTGCGGTAGCAGAGTATGTATTTCCCGCATACGAAAATCTGACGCTTGAGATGGAGAAACTTCGAGGCAGCGGCTCCAACGAAGAGGGGCTTGTATATCTTCCCGATGGAAAGGAGTACTACGAGCTGCTCGTCCGACAATCTACCGGCTCTGACAGAAGTGTGGAAGAACTTCGGGATCTCACAAGGCGCCAGATGAACGACGATCTGGAAGCGATGGAGAAAATACTCGGGCTCACACCCGGGGAAGCGCAGGAAGCGGCGGCGTCTGCTATGGGACAGGAGAGCGCGGAGCTGTTTCTGACGAGGCTTCAGGAAGGCATCAAAGAGACATTTCCGGAAGCACCGGATACTGTTCTGGAAGTAAAATATGTGCCCGAGGAGATGGAAGAGCACTTAAGCCCCGCCTTCTATATGATTCCCGCGATCGACAACACAGAAAACAATGTAATCTATATCAACCAGGCGCAGATGGGTGACGACCTGACGCTCTTCACCACATTGGCGCATGAAGGATACCCTGGTCATCTGTATCAGACCGTATATTATGAAAGTACAGACCCCGATCCGATCCGCAGCGTGATGGACTTCGGCGGATATGTGGAAGGCTGGGCGACCTACGCCGAGATGGGAAGCTATTATCTGACCCCGCTTGCGCCGGAGCAGGCGGCCATCCTTCAGAAGAACAATTCTCTCATACTGGGGCTGTACGCTCTGGCGGACATCGGGATCCATTATGAAGGATGGAGCAGGCTGGACACAGTATCATTCTTCAGCAGTTATGGCATCACAGACGCCGGTACAATCGGACAGATTTATGACCTGATCATCGGATCTCCGGCAAACTATCTGAAATACTACATCGGATATGTGGAATTTCTGGAACTGAAAAAAGAATGGGCGCAAGAGAAAGGAGACGAATTCTCCCAGAGAGAGTTTCACGAGGCGGTGCTCACAGTAGGGCCGGCTCCCTTTGAAATCGTAGAAGAATATATGTGGGAAGTAGGAGCGTAATCATGTTAAATTATCTGTGGGCGGGAATGATTCTGGTGGGGATTATATTCGGCGCGTTTACCGGGAAGATGCAGGACATTACGAACGCGGCGCTGGATTCCTCAAAAGAGGCAGTGACGCTGTGCATCACGATGATTGGCGTGATGGCGTTCTGGACAGGAATCATGGAGATCGCGTCGGAGGCGGGCATTATACAGATGGCGTCAGCAAAGATGCGGCCGCTGCTCAGATTCCTCTTCCCGAATCTGCCAAAGCGCCACAAGGCGGAAGAACACATCTCCACGAACTTCATAGCGAATTTCCTTGGGCTTGGCTGGGCGGCGACGCCCGCGGGCCTTAAGGCTATGGAAGAGCTGGGGAAGCTGGAGGATGACAGAAGAGCGGGGCGGGCAGCAGGCCCTGTGAGAAAAAAAGGGATCGCCAGCAATGAGATGTGTACCTTTCTCATTATAAATATCTCGTCGCTGCAGCTCATCCCCGTGAATGTGATCGCATACCGGAGCCAGTACGGGAGCGTGAACCCGTCAGGAATCATCGGTGCGGGGATACTGGCGACGGCAGTGAGCACCGGGGCGGCGGTAGTGTTCTGTAAGATAATGGACAGAAAGCGGAGAGCGTGAAGCTCTCCGCTTTTTAAATATAAAAACGGAAGTTGCGGGAATAACAGTTGAAGTCTCTGGGTATATAATATATAATATGAAAATAAAAACGTAAAATACGAAAATAAAAAGGAGGGCGCTATGAAAATATTAAAAATATCAATTGAAAACCTGCCACATTTTAAGAAGAAGATGGATATAGACTTTGTGGCTCAGCAGCGAGTTGACAGTGATGACAGAGAATATTTACTTCACGCTTTTTCTAATATATATACAAACCCGGTGCTTTCTTTCATTGGCATTAATGCATCGGGAAAGACAACGATATTGAAAGTACTTTCTTTCGTCATAGAACTACTCAATAATAAGCCGATAAACAGTATAGAATCAAAAGAAATTCTCGATGATATGGAGAGCGGACAGCATGTGACCTTCTCATCTTTTTTCTATCACGAGGGTATTCTGTATAAATTAGAAACATCCATAGGAAAAAAAGAAAGCCCGGTTGATGGAAGCACAAAGTTTATTATTCTGGATGAGACACTCCGGTCGAAAGAAATCAGCAGGATAAATACGAAAAAGAGCCTTTATCATTTTGAGAACGCTAATTGGGAGAGGAGCAGAAATAAGAACGAAGAGTATCTGATGGAAGATGTCAGCATTATAGTGGCGTTGAATAAAAAACAGGATACAAAATCTTTCTTATTCGATATGTCGAAACTGACGGATCATAACATGCTGAATGTTCTGGGCAGATACCCAAAGGAAATTCTGACTTTTCTTGACCCGAGTATTGAGTATCTGGATTGCCGGCCAGGTGATAAAAAAGACGACATCAAGTTAAAATTTTATGGGAGAAATGAAATTAACCTGAATAGTCTCCTGGAACTGAACCGTTATCTTTCTTCGGGAACAATCAAGGGCCTCAGCGTGTTTATGGGAGCTGTGTTTGCATTCCAGGAAAGTGGATATCTGCTTGTTGATGAGTTAGAAAATCATTTCAACCGAGAGATAGTCTCAACACTGGTACGCTTTTTTATGGATAAGCGAATTAATAAAAACGGGGCGACCCTTATCTTTTCCACCCATTATTCAGAGCTGCTGGATGAATTTGAAAGAAATGACGGTATTTATATCGTAAGAAACAGAGGGGGAATTACAGCAGAGAATCTGTCCAATATTTTAAAGAGAAACGATATTAAAAAAAGTGAGATATATGACAGCGGTTTCCTGAAAGGAACCGTACCCGCCTATGAGGCGTATATTGTCTTGAAAAGAGCTCTCATAAAGATCAATAGATAAGGAGGGCTTTCGGATGGAAAAATATACGGCTTGTATCTGTGAGGGCGGAGCTGAACGGGCAATACTGGATTTACTGTTGGACGCTCACAAGCTTATCTTTGAAAGAGAAGAACTGATAGAAGAAGAATTACTGAGGTGTCGAAGTGCGAGAGAGTTTGAAAGAAGGCATTTGAAGAAAGGATTTTCTGAAAAGATTACTGTTTATCGCATTTTGGATTCCAGAAAAGAGAACTTTAAACTCAGTAAAGCTTATGAACAAAAGGTTGACGTCATTAATGTAGTCACTGCCCCTGAAATTGAAATGCTTATTATCTGTAATGAAGGAAAATACAAAGAATTTAAAAAATCAGGTGAAAAACCCAGCGTATATTGTAAAAGCGGGCTCAGATATAAAAATGTAAAAGACTATAATTTTATTCAGACATATTTCTCAGATATGGATACTTTGGTAAATGCATTATATGAATACAAAAGAATATCGAAGATCCGCAAGGGTGAGATTGTTTTGTGGGATCTGTTAAAACCTGCCGTTTAACTCATATAAATACTTAAATTCAGGAATAAAACACTCCCTTCCAAAAGGATAAAAAACATCAATTTCGGGGTGATTTTAATTTTTTTTGACATTTTTTTTAAAAATTATTGAAAATTACAAAAGTCAGGAGTAAGATTATAGCAAATGCATACCTACAAGGTTAGGTATTGTATTGATTGTGCATTATTACTGAAAAGGTTAAAAAGATATATACACAAGGAAGCGAGGCATGCCAGACATGGACAGATGCGGAAGAAATTTTCAACAATCACAAAGGACAGAAGAGGGGAGGTGAGAGTGTGGAACGAAGGAGAAGATATAGAAGTAAAAGAAAACACAGTATAAGGAACAAGCGGGCCGCGGGGTGGAAACGCTGTCTGGCCGCAGCGGCAGCGCTGGCTACTGTGCTGACCGGCATGGATTATAACGGGCTGACAAGCGTCCTCGCGGAGGAGAAGAGCGGATATGAGATAGACGTAAGCTATCCGGAAGACAAGAGCAGCGCGGTGCTGACGGGAAATACAGAAAATGTACCGGAGAACACAACGCTGACCGGAATGACCGGATCAGACGGTGCGGAGTATGATCCCGGGGCCTTTACCACAACGGTGATGGAAAATGGAACTTATACATATACAATAAATTATAGTGTGACCGTGGCGGAAACAGGCAAGACTGTAGACCGTGAGGAGACATTGAAGGTAACAGTAGACGGGATCGCTAAGGAGAAAGACAAAGAGAAAACAGCAGGAGCGGAGACAGCGGCTAAGACGCAGACACAGACCTCCGGTTCAGCGGATATCACGGCTTCCCAAACAGCGAAGAAAGACAGTACATCGAGCCAGACGGACTCGGAAGACTCTCCGGAGGTGCTGCCCTTATCAGAGCTGGAAGAGAACCTGGAACTGCTTTCAAGCCAGGCGTCACCGCTGGCGGATGGTGATGACGAGCTTCAAAGAAATACCATTTCGATCTGGCAGTATGCGGACGAGGCAAAAGATTATCTGCTGAACACTAATCCTCAGAACTTCTCAGGCGGTAAAATGTCACATACAAGTCATGTGACGGTACCGGAGTGTGTATACCGCGGCGTTACCAGAACCTATACGTCAGCAGAGCTTGTATGGTACGACGCAGAGGGAAATGTAGAACGGCGTCAGGAGATCAGCGGTCTGTATCCGGACCTCATCGGAAACAGCGGAACCGGCGGAAGTGTAAAATGGTACTACACGGTGCCGGAAGGAGAAGACAGTGACGGAAGCCATCAGGACAACCCATATGGCGATATTCAGGTGGGATACCGTATAGATAACTACAGGCAGGCGGGAGCAGCCGCAAAGAACGTCACAGAGGTACGATTTTATTACGGCGTTCCGGATGATTCGCAATATACTTTTACAGTCAACTATGGTGAAACAAGTGTGAATCTCAAAGACTGGAATCTGAATGTGAAAAACACATTAGTTGAAACCACCGGAGAGCAGGCTGGCCTGACAGCCGGCGGGGGCGAGCGTGTACCGGTCAGTTTCACACTTCCGGGAGCTTTTGAAAGCGCCACTCTTACAATCAGCGGCGGGGGCGGCTCAGATCAAATATTAAGCACCGCTGAGAACGGCGGGCTTACAAAGAGCGGAGAGACAAGAAACTATAGCGGAACATTTGACATGCCGCTCGGCAATGTTACGATAACTGTCACGGCGGCAAAATACGCCACCTCGGGAGATAATGTTCAGTACTTTGCCGCATTTTCAGATCTGGCATTAAGCGAACAGTACGGGAGTATGCTGGGGCAGAGAGATACAATAGCAGGACGCGCGAGAGTCTATACCCTGAGTGGAAGGCTTGTAAAAGATCTGACAAATCAGGTGGTAAACCCTACATATAATACAGCTACCCAGAACTATGGGTACGGACTTGGGAGATACAACTCAACTACTGCTGGTGGCGAGCCAATCATCAGTATTGACAAATATTATAGCGGCGGAAATTTTAACACCTATGAAGCTGTCAGCAACGGCTGGGCAGATTATAGACCGACAGGAACTACCGATGATGCCGTACCCGTTTCGCTTACAGAAGGAAATAGTAGTGACCGGGTGAATGTTCCCATCGGAAATTTCCTACCGGGGAATGACGTGAAAGTTCGGTTTGAGACTGTATCTAATGATTATAGTAACAATGACACCGGAAGCATTGGGTGGGGGTATGTTCCAACGGTGCTGTCCATCGATGTGTATACCTCGAAAAATGACTTTACCACAGGAAACTTTGTGAGACAGACTTTTGCGCTCCCAACAAATACGGATGAGCAAGTTACATATCCCCTCGACATGGGAGGAACAATCACAATAGATTGTAAGCAGTTTGATAATTCTTATACAATTCCGGATGCCAGTGGCAGTGCCAATCAGGGGGCCTGGCGGGATGCAAACGCTTATGCGCGTAGCAGATTTTCAAATTCATTTGTTCGCTGGAAGGCCTATGAAGTAACGGTCAGTGGATGTGCTTATTCATTCAAATTGTATCAGCAGCACGCAATGGGATCACAGAGTCGTATGGTTGTCACGGAAACTTCTGGAATTCAGCAGGGAACCGGAACTCAAAATCAGGTAAATATAGGCGACATCAAAGGCAGTTACATACGCAAGTCAAACACTCAGAACAGCAGTATGGTATATTCGCCGTTTACTGTGCCTGCTGTACTCTATCAGTTTAATGCTGCAAACACAGCCGGTTATCTTGAACTGGGGTTGACCGTCCAGCCGGGATATGGCCCTCCGGTGTTGACGACCAATAAGGAAACAATTCCTTATAGCAGAATTGACGACGAGGGAAGATATATTTATCAAATTACCAGCAGTCAGATGACCAGTAGTCTCCATACTGCCGGTGGAACACTGAGGATTTCAGCTCAGCCAATTACGATCACACCTGTTTATAAGAATGGAACAGATACTCCGGCGAATGTAACACTTGGATATGGTAATAACTCTTCTATTAATATGGTACTTGCCAGACAAGGAACAGCTCCCGATGATCAGTATTTCCAGGGATATAATCTGACCGTGACAAAGGAGGGGGACACTGCCGGAACAGCAATCCTGAATGCTGACAACGAGTCGCTGTGGAGTCTGGACGATGTAGTGAATTTTGACAACATCTATACACAGCTGCAGAAAGCGGATTATCTTTCGGCGGATGTTACCGACTATACTCTTGAGATCAAGCCGGTTTATACGAATGATTCGAATAACGCCTCTATGGTGAAGGGTGTGTACAGCATCTATCAGCAGAATACATGGGTGCCGAATCCGTCCAACAACAGTTATCAAACCAATGGCAGCGGCGGATATACAGGGTTTGGCAGTCCTGCGAACACTACTATAGAAGGTTTTACCGGATCAACGACAGTACTTACCGGATACGAAGAAGTTGTCTGGCCAGATGGAGAGACCGGAAGGCCCTGGGTACTGGGAAGACGAAGCACAGTGCAGGGAACTCTGACGAACAACCCGCAAGACGTATTCGCGCGACTGTTTTATGCGATGGGCGTGACAGTCCGCATTGATACATCGGAACTGGAGAGCGAACTTCAGAACGATACAAAGAGCGCGGTTGAGACGTTTAACAATAATAATACGGGCGTCTACTATACAAGTATTAACAACGAAAATCATTCTATTAACTATAGTACTGTATATCAGGCGTTTGCCGCAGATGAAGGTCCGGGAGAGTTCCTGGGATTCAGAGTGAAAGTAGGAACAAAGACGTATGACCCGATCCTGCCGTCAAACAGTGTAGTGAACCTTTACCTCTTATATGGGGGCAGTTCAGGGTTTGGCGCTTACACCGAGGCGTACCGTGAGATCTGGAATGCTTTGTTTGATCCTGATGGCGACGGACAAATGGTGCTGGTACCAACTTATGACACAACAAATCCAATCACTCTGAAAGATGACGGAAGCACTACGCAGACGGCTTCAGCTGACACGGTTGACGTCTATCAGAATGCCGATGGAAAATATACGGTTTCAGCGGAATTCTATATGGAAGGAAGCGTACCCCAGGGTGCAACGGCGATTTATGCAGTATACGCGCAGGAAGAGGGCGGCAGTGTCTGGGGGCTTACCGAGAGAGGAAGCATCAGCCTGGAAGACCGCCAGGCCAGTCGGACCAACAGCGGTTCTGATGTAAACTATACACGATTTTCGGGATCGACTCTTAACATTGCCACCGCGGTAACAAGTGCAGGAAACACAAAGATTACCCTGACGTTCTCGGGTATAAGCGATGTGGGCACCACCGGTATAGACTACCGGATCTACTGCTGGAACTCGGCAAATGGCACGAAAGCAAACAGTGTGGCTGACATACCACGGCAGGGAGACTCCAGCTTTACAGACGCCTACGCCCGCAGCTGGCAGACCCTCCATGTTATTCCTCAGGTTACGACGGACTATGCAGACGGCAGCCTGAGCTTTAAGGATACCCCTGAATCGGCGCTGTTCTATGAAAATACCAAATTTACTGTTACCGGTACATTTAAGCTGGAGGGAAGCGCAAAAGAAAACTTCGATTACCTTTCCAATAACGATATGATCTCTGTGGTACTGTACAAGCAGAACCCGAACAGCAGTCATGACAGCACAAAGGAAAACACAAATGATTATGTGATGTGGGCAAATGACGATGGAGTGGCGACAGAGCATACCGGAAAGGTCGGAGAGGTAAAAATCAGCAAGGTAAGTGATTACGAGTTTAGTGTAAGCATTGAGATATTGAATAATACTGCCAGTGGAAGCGGCAGTATCAGCAATGAATGGGATGACGCCGCAAGCTATCGTATCTATGCATGGACAAACAGCAATAAGATGCCTGACTCGATCAAACAGGGAACATTTGGAATGCAGGGGAGCAGACTTGCATACAATGCGTCTATCGACACTATTCCAAGTGTGACGACAGTTATGACAGGCGTTCTGGGAACTCAAATGGAATCTATCATCAGCTATCCGAGAGAAGTTCGCTTGATGGATAACGTAAGCGACGGGAACATCTATTCGGCAAACGGGCAGATCACTATAGCGGCTCCGCAGGGGGCTGAAAAACCGGATCCGGATGTGGGTGTAGACGTAACCATACAAGAGTTCTCAACTGCAAACACCTTTAATATTAGCAGAGGTGCCGGCGGTACAGACACAATAGCTATCGCAGCCTACAAGGGAACAATCGGTGCATCGACGGCTCAGCAAATAGCAGTTGGAGGAGCTGTCGGAACGCTGAAGTTTGAAAGCGGCGAAGATGTTATTCCGATCTACTTCAGGTCAGTGAGCGCGCCGAACGCGGCTGATGGAGCGGACTACACGGGAACAATTCACTTTAACTTTGCTCAGTCAACGAGTACAACGAACTAAGGAGGAGAAGCCATGAAAAAATTCATACTGGCGGGACTGATCTGTCTGACCCTCCTTGCGGCCCTGCCGGATCAGATGCATGTACAGGCAGCATCCGGCGAGGTCTCAACAACAACAGAGTTTGTCTACCGCACATCAAAAAAGACAGAAATCAACAGAGGGCCGGGAACCGGATCCGGCGGAAACACCGCGGCGAAGACCGGTGATACGACAGAAGCAGGCAACTGGCTTATGATGCTGTCGGGTTCAGCCCTGATACTGTTTCTTCTTCTCTGGCTCAGGCAGAGAGAAGAACGGACAGAAGACAGCATAGTATAAGGAAGCAAAAAGCTTCCGGCATACAGAAAAGCGGTTCGTAGCGCTCAGGCGCTTGAACATAGAGAACAATAAAGACAAAAAATAAAAAGGAAAAGAGGAGAAAACGATGAGAAACAAGAAACTTTACGCAACATTAATCGCAGGCGCACTTGCAGTATCGATGATGGGAACAACAGTTATGGCAAGCACTGCTTCTACTACAGCTAATGGACAGACAAAATTCACTTACTCTCCGGGAACAGCAGGCCCGACAGATCCGATTGCTCCTGGAAATGAGGAGAATGCCAATAACAACTGGATGGTAACTTATCCGCGAACAATCACTCTGATGGACAACAATGAGGCCGAAGCAGCTCAGGCTTCAACAAAAGGTCAGGCGGTAGCGTTTACAGTGAAACAGAGGCAGGCAGGAGCTGATAATAGTGACAAAGTTACAGCGGGAAATGTAGGCGATGGAATTCAGGTGTCCGGAACATGGACAGGAGGAAATTCAGACATCGCTATGAATGCTACTTCGGGTGGAAGCACTGTGAAAATGGGTCTTGTAGCTTCTGGCACAACTGCATTCTTGAATTCAGGCGGAACAGTGACGACACTGACTGTTGCTGATCCTGACAATGAGGGATATGCGGTAATCAAAACAGGCCAGGTGAGTCAGGCTGTAGAAGGCGCTACATACACAGCTACTATTGACTTCACTTTTACAAGAACTGGAAATTAATCCTACATACATCACACCCTGCGGGAAACTGAACAACCCGCAAACATACCGACAAGGAGCAGCAATCTCTGCTCCTTGTCCTGTTGTTGGAAGGAGTACGTTACATGAAATGGACGGTAAAAAAAGAGCATAACTCTGCCAGATTCAAGGACTCGGCAGGAAATACATGGGGATACATCACCGGGAAAGAACTGCTGGAACGCTATCCCAACGGCGGATACCGCATCGTCGCGGACTTGAAGAAAAAGGAGAATGCGTCAGGAGACCTTCTGCTGACCGGCGCAGGGAAGCAGTGCCGCCTGTATCCTTATGACAGGAAACAGAGGCGCCTCGAGAAGACAGTCGGTTATATCAACGTCAGTCAGGAGGATCAGCCGGACAGTTTCGTGCGTATTCGCAAAAGCAATCTGGCAGGCGGCCTGCTCCTGCCGCTGGTCGTTGTGCTGCTCTTATGCGGTCTTTTCTTTCTGGGCTGGTGGCTTTCCCGCGAAGAGGAAGTACCGGGGATCGATGAGGCTGCCGTGTCCTACCGCGTGGAAGGTATGGAAAACACAGACCCGGAGTCTATCGCTCTGCCGGGAGTCAGCGTCATTGAGGCGACCGCAGGTGAGACCGAGGTAGACTTTCCATTGATTAACCCGGATGGAAACAACTGCTACATGACGTACATCATCCGCGATGCGCAGACGGATGAAGTCCTCTACGAGTCGGGCAAGATCGAGCCGGGCATGGCAGTACTCTCCTTTGACCTGAATCGGCCGCTGGAAGCGGGAACTTACGACATACTGGTGCAGGTAGAGACAGCCGATCTGGCGGACTACACGGTAGAACTTAACGGGGCGGAGATCCCGGCGGAACTCGTGGTAAGATAAATGGGAGGCAGCAGAAAGATGCAGTACAGATACGAAGAACACGGACAGGAGAACAAAGTCTGGAAAGATAAGAAGAAACACAACTGGAACTGTATGGACCAGGACCGGTTCATGAAAGTGACGGGCGGAAGAGTCGCTATCGTGGCGGACGCCGGCGTCAAAGGGAAAGAAACAGAAGACAAACTGACCGCCGGGAAACACAGTATTCCCCTGTATCAGACAAGACCGAAGCTCGGTTTCTTCCATAAGATCACAGGCTATATCCCCTGCACAGACGGCGGGGAAGGCGGCTATGTGCGAATCGTCGGAAGAGCCGCAGGGAAGATAGCGGTCCTTCTGATCATTCTGGCGGCCCTGATTGCGGGCGGTATCTTCCTGTATCTCAGCCGTCAGGAAGGCGGACCGGAGATTGATAAAGCGGCGATCTCCTACGAGATGCCGGAAGGCATGGTGAATACGGATCCAGACTCCATCGCCCTGCCGGGATACAGCATACTGACACTTAGCAACTCGGACGGCATCATTCACTCTCCGCTCATCAACCCGGAGGGGAACACCTGCTATTTCGTCTACACGATTTCTCTTGCGGACAGCGGGGAAGTGCTCTATGAGAGCGGATATATCGAGCCGGGCAGCGCGATCCCGGAATTTGAGCTGAACCGGACGCTGGAGCCGGGAACTTATGACATCGTCATCAATGCGGCGGCCAGCGATATAGACGACTACACTCAGGAATTAAACGGAGGCAGCATAGATGCTTTGCTCGAAGTGGAGGAATAGGATGCCGGAGAAAACAGGAAGGTCAGGGCGCAGAGTGGCGGGAACAGGTTTCGTGCTCCTGCTGTTTCTGACGTCCGCTCTGCTTCCCGGGTGCGGAACACAGGAGCGGGAAGCTGAGGCAGAACAGATCATATCCGTTCAAGAAGGTAAAGAGACGACACTGGAAGGGACAGAAGTCAGCTTGAAAATAGAGAGCACATGGACAGCGGAAGAAGTGGAGCCGGAAAATCCGTCAGGCTATTTCTACTATTATAATGATGAAAAAGACTCTCATTATTATGTGGTAAAAGCAAAACTGACAAATCCGGAGCCGCAGCAGATTCAGGCGGATATGTTCGGCGCTTCGGCCTGGAGAGGCTCAGAGAAGCTCGACACGAAGCTGGCGCTGGAGAGCAGCGACCAGTCCACGTTTCTTGAAGACGACCAGCCCTCGGTTGGCAGTGAACTTGGAGTATATATCATCACTATTGTAAAAGACGGCGAAGACGAGCCGGATACAGTTGAGTTCTACTATAATGAAGGACTCATCCAGAAAGAAGAGGGTACTCTCTGGGAATACGGAATCACAGCAGACATTAATTAATACCGGTCAGCGCGGCCGGTGCAGCGATTGACACATTCGCAAAAAGGAGAAGACATGCAATTAAATATTACAACAGATTATGCGATTCGGATGCTGTTATGCCTGGGACAGGCAGGAAAGATGAAGCCAGGACCGGTTATTGCGGAGGAGATGAAGATCCCGCCCAAATATATCATGAAAATATCGTCAAAACTCCGGGAGGCAAAGCTGATCGGATCTATAGCAGGCGCGCAGGGCGGATATTACCTTGAGAGACCGCTGGATGAGATCACAATGCTGGAAGTGCTGGAACTTATGGAACCGTCCATGAAGGTCAATCGGTGCCTGGAGCCTGACGCGTACTGTAACCGCGGGACGGCAGACACCTGTCCGGTACGGCGTTTCTATCTGGCAGTACAGAGCGCGGTGGAAGAACACTGGGCGTCCTTAAGCCTGGCGCGGATCATCCAGATATACGGCGGCCCGGAAACTAAAAACGACAGAATCATTGGGATAGAAGAGGCGAGACAGCAGGTGGCAGGAGGCTTCGCGCACCCAAATGAAAGCCGTGCGAAAGGGAAAAGCGTGAAGCGAAAAGCAGACAGAAGAGAAGAGATAACATACAGCCGATGATAAAATATGTCAATAATGGCCGACAACATATATCATATTACAATTTTTTACAATTAGTATATTGACAAAAATTGGGAGCAAATATAAAATAAGATCACAATGTAAACCTAACTGGTTTAGTATACTTATAAACCAAACCTAATCGGTAAGGTTTACAAATAAATGGTAAAGGAAGAGTGCTTTTGGATAAGGTGTGAAGCCGGGGGTGGAGACATGTGGCTGAATATGACGACAGACTATGCAATCCGGCTGATACTCTGCCTGGCAGAGAAGAAAGAAGTCACGGCAGGATCGGCGATAGCAAGAGAGATGGAGATACCACCGAAGTATATCAATAAGATATCTTCGCGGCTTCGTGCTGCGAATTTGATAGCTTCTACACCGGGTTCGCGGGGCGGTTACCATCTGACAAAACCCCTTGAAGAAATCACATTGCTGGAAGTACTTGATGCTATGGATCCTTCTCTGAAGTTCCTCCGCCATCTGGAGCTCGAAAGATTTGGCAAATACAGAGAAGCGGAAAACTCTCTCGTACATCTCTATTTTCAAGAGATATGGGAGGAGTTAGAGAAGAAATGGCTGTCCCGCAATCTTCTGGAGATTCAGCAGAGGAGTGTAAGGCCTGAAAAGGCCGGGGCAGACGCGGAGATAAGCCCTCCGTATGGAAGGACATCGACGAAAGGCGGTAAAAGTAGTGTTGAAAAAGAAAAAAGCAGTCATACTGATCGCAGTTGCGGCGGTCGTGGTACTGATCGGGGGGATTGCCATATACCGACAGACGGGGAATGGCAGTTCGAGTGACGGCTCAGAAAACACGACAGCAGACGGCGAAGCGGGAGATTCGGGTACGGACGTGAAGACGGAGTACACCGATGAGGAGAAAGCCCGCATCGAGTCTCAGACAGGCGTGACTGTGACAGACGAAGGAACTGTACAGGTAGATATAGGCGCTATACAGGCGGAAGAAGAAAGTATGGAAGTCAGTCGCGAGGAAGCGGGCGAACTGGTGCTCAAAGAGCTGGGCGAAGGATCGGAACTGATCAGCATGGACCTCAGACAAGAGCAGGAGAACTACTACTGGGCGGCAAGAGCCTCCAAAGAGGACGAGACATACCAGGTGTGGATAAGTGCAGATACTGGCGACACTTTCATTAATCAGAAGGAATAACAGAAGGGAGGAGGTGACAACATGGAGAGAAACAGAAGAAGACGAAATATAAAAAGAAAAAAGACATCAGTCTGGAAACGGTGCCTGGCAGCCGCGGTCGCTGCGGTGACAGTGCTGAGCGGAATGAACTATGACGGTCTTGCAAATGTCTTCGCGAAAGAGACGAGCGGCTACCAGATCGACGTCAGCTACTCGAGCGATAAGACAAGCGCGGTTCTCAAAGGGAACGCCGGAAATGTTCCGACAGGCACAACTGTGACAGGACTGACCGGATCAGACGGAACGGAGTATGATCCGAATAACTTTGAAATGTCAGTTACAAAAAACGGAACTTACAAGTACACACTGGAATACAGCGTGACACTTGGAGATTCGGGAGAGACAGCAGAGCGCGAGGAAGAACTGAGCGTAACAGTAGATCGGATCGCGGCAAAACAGACCGCATCGAAGACGGCTCAGTCAACAGAGGCGGCTGCGTCAGGAGCGCAGAGCAGCTCTCAGGCATCAAGCAGTACAGCACAGCAGGCAGTAACGGCGGATTCAACTGAAGCGCCGGAGACAGTGCCGCTGGCAGAGCTGAAGGCAGAGTTGGCGACACTGGCGGATGATACAGGATCTGGAGACGATCAATTAGAAGAAGCGCAATATAATGTATATCAGTATGCATATGAAGAAAAAGGACTAAGCCTGACGAATAATAAGCCTGTTCCTTATACTGGTGGATCATTTGCCGAGAATGCTCCTGAGTATACAGAAAGTGGAATTACAAGGAAGTATGTGGAGGCGGCTCTGGTCATTGTGCAGGAAGGCATCGACGAGGACGTGGGAATCCCAATAACCGGTCTGTATCCATACAGTCTGCAGGGAGGAACCGCTGATATGGAGTGGTACTACACCACCGCATCGAACACGCAAGGCTCAGATGACGGTTACGGCACTATCCAGGTGGGGTACAGACTTCCCGATAATGCACAGGTGAGGCTCTATTATCAAGTGCCTGACAATCCACTCCATAAGGTTGTATTTCAAACTAATAACTTGACTTCTATTACCCCTAGCGAGTATCAGCTGCAAGTTATCCTACGTCACTGGGTATGTCCAGAACCTATGCTCTGGAAGTTAACGGCAGTACGGTAGATACCCCGGTTTATAGTGATGATAACGGCGGAAATAGCTATTATGATAGCTGGGGTGGTCAGTGGTCTGATTCCCTTAATATGTGGCTTGGAGGGTGGAAAGTACCCGGATATGGACTGAAAAACTATTTGAGCGGTGGTGTGCCGTACGTCCATACCTATCGAATCCCCGGAACATATAATAGCTCAAGCGGTAGCCAGTTTGCAAATGTGGAGAAACTAATCGCTGGAGATGCGGCGAGCACGCCTGGAACAAAAACTGGACAGGTAGATGTAAAAGTGTCTCAGGCCTCAGATTCGGCAACGTTCAAGGCTCCTGTAAGAAACTTTACTGCGGGATCCAGGGTCAAAGTTAGGTTTGAGACTGCAATCAGGAACACTGACTCCAGTCAGGTTTGGAATGTAATACCTAATACTCTTGCAGTTGATGTTTACACGGCGCAGGATCAGTTCAGTTCAGAAAACTTTACAAGAGAAACTTTTGAGCTACCAACAAGTGGGTCTAAAACTTACAACTTGAAGACCGGAGGAAAGGTCATTATCGAGTGTAAGACATATAATGGGAAAAATATATATAACAACATTTCAGACTCTCCAACCCGTCATGAAAGAAGATTCCAAGACGGATACATGTTCAGTACAGAGTATTTTAATAATTATAATATAAACAATAACATACCGGTTAACTCGACCACTAGTAGTTTCCGTGGTGTTGTTAGTGATATGAGCTGGTATGCTTATGAAGTTACAGTAGAGGGTGTTTATCATGATTTCAAACTGTATCAGACGAGTACTTCAGGAGCTCATAAAAATGCCATATTGAATTTTACTGATACAGCAAGAGAAGCAGTAATCTTAAATCCGGATATCGATGGTATAGGAGGAGCTGACACAAGCGTAATAGAGGGGGACATGACAAGAAATGGCCCGAGGAGCTATACATTTCTGAGAATGAGCCAGGTGGAGTCACAGGGAAAATTCAGAGCGCTGGAGTTACCGTTTACATTCAGATCCTATATGAAGCCCCCTAATAGCGAGATCACATTAGCTCTGGCGATACGGCCGGGCTACTCGCCGCCCCTGGTGAGTCGAACAAGCGGATCGGGAGTGACTATAACCCCGGTAGGATATTCCGGTGGGGTATACAAATATAATATTGCCCTGTCAGGTACGGATGCCTCAGATGTCCCAGGCGTTATTACGGTCTCATCAAAAGCTGTAGAATTTAGAGCTCAGTTCTGGGCTAACGGTGCAAACATAAATAGTCCTACCAGAGTTGATATGGGATACGGAGCAGATCAGAGCAGAAACTATGTCATAATCCCGACAGAAAAGGTGCTGACGGAACATCCTAAACTTGATCATTTTGAGGTGTATCTTGTAAAGATAAGCGGTAGCAATAACGGTAGTTCTCTGAAGATTGTAAACCTGGACGATGAGAGCAACTGGCACACAGGAGATATTATAAAATACGATGATGTTTATACGCAGGCAACAAATGCTAGTTTTCTGGAAAGAGACGTGGACGCTTACAGACTGGAAATACGTCCTATAGAAACTGACACTGGAAATGCAAGAGTCGATGGAACATATTTAATCAAGGAGCAGACTTCATTCTCACAAGGAAATACTTATCAGTCCAGCTCATTTAAAGATGTTGTTTCAGCTACCGTACAGGCTATGAAAAATTCTGAGGTTGTAATCGTAGGATACAAAGATCAAATTCTTGATGATACAACATACAAGCATTTCAAACTGGGATTAAGAAGTCAAACAAGTGGAACCTTAAACCAGGCAAATGATGTGGTGGCAGAACTATACTATCTGTCGGCAGTTCAGGCAAGTATAGATACAACTAATGTGAAGGAGCTGGAAGGCGATCAAACGATCCTTAACGAAATTGAAGAGTGGAATGAGCAAAATAAAGATAAACTTTACACGAGTGTAAATAACGAGAGCCACTTTGTAAATTATAAGGATATATACGATGCTCTGAAGGCAAACTATTCTGATTTTAGAGGCTTTAAGATCAAAGACGCAACCACAGATGAGATTTATGAATATACTTTGCCGGAGGAAAGCGGCGTCAACCTCTTCCTGATAGGAGAAGGAAGTACAAATTGGAATTATACTGCGAACTCAGAGATTTGGAATGCGCTGTTTGCAGAAAACGGCACCAGCCGAGGACGACTCGTCCTTGTGCCAACATTCGGAGCGCCGGAGAAGAAAATTGTAAGTACAAGTGACAGCTTGATCACAGCTGGTGACGGCGTCGATACATACAGCATGGGTAATCCTGATCCTTATGGCAGAAGCGGAAGCTTTTCTGTTTCAGGAAAGTTCGAGTATACAGGAGACAAAGGAGACAGTCAGCTTGCATCAGTGAGATGGGCTCTGACAAGAATTAAAGACGATGCTGATGCCAATACGGCGGAACTCCTGGCATACGGAACTCTGGGTATGAACGGCGATACTGTGACTGCGGATCAGGATGACCAATATGGATGGGCTTCGCAAGATAGTGGAGAACTCGTCTCGATTGGGAAAAGTGGATTCGATGCTGATACAACTGAGTTCCAACTGCTATTTAATATAAGTCAGGACAGTGAGAACCCAATCACTTACAATGATCAGCAGGATGCGGAGTATACGATTCATGCGTGGATCGAGGATGTGGGCAGTACGGATGCTCTTACATCAAAGGGCAACACGAATTATCCTTCCCAGAATAAGTTGGCAGGCTTCCCGATTGCTAAGGCAAGCGCAGACGTATATAATACTTTCCGGAATGGAACGACTACTACGGACAATGCTACAGATGTTCCGGGCTATACACAGGCGATCAGGGTATTGCCGCAGTTCGTAGCAAGCACTGAGCAGTCTCAGAGCGGGGACTCTACACAGCATTTGACAGCGGATAAAACAGTTGCTGAAGGTCAGGACTTTGATTTGACAGCAGACTTCAAGTATGACGACTTATATCCGGCAGGGCTTCAGGGACTCTCGGACTCAGGCACGCCGACAGATAACGCAAAGATCCACACAGCGCTTTTCAGAAAAGCGGCGGGATCAAGTACTTCTTGGACACTGTGGGCGTGGGATGACCATCTCACAACAGCTGCCGGTTCAGGAGATAATGCCAAAGTAGATGTGAAAAAAGTTACCGTGGGATCAGATGTGGGTAATTTGGATAAGATAACCGTAGGCTATACTATCAAGAATGTTTCCGACAGTATAACGAAAGATCTGGAGGAAGGCGCTCAGTACTGCATTGTGGCATGGAACGCTACGAACGCATCCTTCGCGGTGGACGAAACAAGCGTTAACTCAAACCTCCTGCCCGGTAGTGGTACAGTTTATGAAAATGTGCCAAGCGTAACAACAACTATCGCGGTTGATCAGAACAAAATTACACCAGTTGGCGATATGATTAGTACAGGAAATCCTGTTACTACCTATACAAATGGAAGCGCTGATCCGACTGTGAACAATGGACGCTTCCAAGTTAGCGGAACCTTTAAGTATACAGGCGACAGTATGCTGACTGAAGGAAAGTTAAAGTTTGCTGTAACGAAACTGGAGTATCAGCGAGATACAAATGGAGATATAATACAAAATCCTACTGATGGTGCTCCCAGTCAAAGATATAAACTGGTTGCATTTGGTTCGGTTATAACGCAAGCAGACGGAGAGGCCGCTATTCAAGATAGTAATAAAGGCGGGCAATATCTCGACGAGAGTAAATTGACACTTTCTGATGTGACGACAAACCCAGGTGACGGTACAGTAACACTTACATTTGATGTCATAAGTGTGAACAACAGTATTCAATATAGATGGGATCAGGGTGCCCAGTATACGGTTCACGCATGGAGCGATGGCAATACAGGCCCAGGGATAACGGAGCTGAAAAATATGGCATCTACCTCAGGGACAACTGGAGCGGCTGCGGATAGACATACACAGATTGCAAATGCATTTTTCAATGCTGCAGGTGACATCCCAGGTGAGCAACACACGGTTAAAGTGCTGCCGAAGAGGATAGCAACTGCCGGAGCACAGACCCATGTTACCGCAGCTCAAAAGCTAGTCACCGCTGAACAAGACTATACGTTGGGTGTAAACTTTAAGTACGACACGCTCTATCCGAAATCACTACAGGATGGAACTGATACTACAGTACCGGAGGCGCAAATCCACACAGCGATCTTTAAGAAGAATCCGCCCGAAAAGCCAAACCAGGATTGGGCACTCTGGATGTGGGATAGCACCGTAACAAATGACGGTAAAACAAATGCTGCGAATAAACCGGATAAAGTTAGCCGAGAGCAATTGGGGCTTACGAATGGAACCTTATCAGTTACCTATAATCTGCTCAATGCTCCAAATGCAAGTGGCGGCTCAAGCATAACCTGGGAGTGGGAAGACGGAGCTCAGTACTATATCGTAGCATGGAACGGCTCAAACGCTTCATTTGAAGTAAATGTAAATAACATTAAGACTAATATCACACCCGAGAGCGACACGGAAGCAAACAGAGTAACGCCAAGTGTGACGACCCCGATTACGTTAGAGTGGCAGGACGCTCAATATTATGTAAATATTCCGGCAAGGGTCATTCTTTCGGATGACGGAGATCGCTTTGCAGACGGGGAAAGATCCAACTACGCAGGTGAATCGGCTGAGGTAACATATGGAACATTTTCCGATAAAGAAGCACCTGAGATTGAGGTTAAAGTCAGTGATAATCAACCGATGACAGTGCCTGGAGCAAGCAACAGTCTGACGATGAAGATCTACTCTGCAACGGGAGAGGAAAGAACTCCAACAGGTGGCTATTCCTGGCTGGGAATTCTTAGTAAAAAGAAAACGGACAATACTTCCGGCAATATAAGAAGCCAAAATGGAGAAACCATACCAAATGGTCTTCCAAGAGGCGAAAGCCTTCCGTTCCAGATCAATGTGGAAACGAGCAGTGCTCCGCGAAAGACGATGTATGAAGGTAAATTACTTTATGACTTTACCCCGAGAGATTGGGACAATCCATCATAATAGAAAGGCAGGCGGACTAAAATGAAAAATTTAAAAAAACTTATCTTAAGTGCATGCTTCTGTCTGCTGATCGCATCAGTGATACCCGTACAGGCGCAGGCCGCAAGTGTAGGAAGCGATAGTACCGTGACCTACACGAAGGGGAAAAGCAATATGGATGATGGAACAGATAATATGACGTCTTTACAGACGAAACCTGTTAAAACGGGAGATAACACTTCCATCACAGGATACGCGTTAATAGCGGTCGGATCAGCAGCGTTTCTGCTCTTGATCCTGTTCATAAAGAAAAAGAAGTCTGAAGAAGAGGAAAGCATTTCTTAAAGCAGTCAGACAGGCAGTTCTTATAAGAGGACTGCAAAGCAACTAATTATTTTGTTATCCTTGCGGCTGCCTTAAAGCGGCCGCAGGAAAAGGCGGAAAAACCGCCTGCCGCGTAAGCGGTAAAATATAAAAACTATGTTTCACTTAATAGGAGGAAAAACAATGAAAAGAAGAATGGCAACATTAGCAATCGTAGGAGCAATGGCAGTAGCAGCAATGGCACCGGCAACAGTATTCGCGGCTCAGAAGGTAGAGTCACAGACACACGTTTACTATGAGAAAGGTGCCGATTCACCGGATCCGTACGGAAGATATGCGATCAGCTTCCCGGCTAACATTGTGTTCAATGATCAGGGAGATACAAACTCAGAGCAGGACGTAACACTGAAACAGGTGGGAACTGAGGCTCTTCCGGCAGACCTTTCAGTTCAGATTGACGTGGCATCACAAAATGGTATGCTGCTGAAGAATGCTAGTGATGTAAACACTACACTTGATTATGAGATTACATATTCAGGAGACAAAGTGTCAGCACAGCCTAAAATCGATAAGACTACTACTGCAGGAACAGCAGGTTCAGCACAGACAATCGCAACATTTACAGCGGCTGATGATACAATCTCCGGTACACCTGTAATGACAACAACAAATGTAAAGAATGTTAAGCAGGGCGTTGCATACACAGATATTCTTACATACTCAGCTACTCATGTGGCTCCGGCAGTAAACTAATTAATCTGCAAGTAAAAACACATAATCATGTTAAATGGCGCAAGAGCCGGCCTTATGCCGGCTCTTGACGTATGAAAAACCAGGAGAGATAAATACCCATGCAGTATATTATCAGAAGAAAAGAAGAGAACAAGAGGAATAAGGAAGCGAAAAATATTTTCACTGACAAGAAAGGAAAGCAGTGGGAATATCTGACGAGGAAGCAGTTTTTAAAGCTTCCGGAACAGGAACAGCGCATTAGCGCGGACATGAGGAAGAAAGACAGCGGCAGCGCGAACCTTCTCCTGCGTGACGGAGAGGTGAGATGCGGGCTTTATCAATATAAATCAAAGAAGCGGTTCAGCGAGAAGACGATCGGATATATTCCGGTTCTCCCTGTGGATAATGACGGGGAAGTCTCAGGCGATCCAAGCTGCGTCCGCATACTTGGGAAATCAATTGTAAAGGCGTACATTGTGCCTCTTTTAATTCTCTGCCTGATCGTAGGACTGCTCCTTGGAGGACTGTGGTATCTGCGCGAGAATGAAGTGCCGGGCCTGGATGAATCGGCCATTGCCTATAATGTAGAAGGCCTTGAAAACACAGATCCCACCCAGATACTTATGCCGGGATTCACCGGCTTTACGATGGAGGCGGGCAGCACCCACATCGAGCATGTGCTTTATAACCCGGAGGGAAATCCCTGCTATTTCAAGTATCAGATTGTTATGCAGGATACTCAGGAGGTTCTCTACGAGTCGGGACTGATAGAACCGGGAACGGCGATTATGGAGTTCGACCTGAACAGGACGCTCGAGCCGGGTACTTATAATGTAACGGTGCTGGCGCTGACTACTTCGATAGAGGACGGAGAGTCAGAGATGAACCGGGGCGCAGCAAATACGACTATTACGGTTGAATAGTTGGGAGAATCAGTTTATTATAGAGATAATAATGGGAAAATGGAGTTGAAAACAATGAGATTAACAGAAAGAACCGACAGTTTATGTACAAAGAACTTTCGCGATAAGAACAAGAATCTCTGGAAATATATTCCGGTAAAGCAGGCCGCAGATAAGAAGATTACACCTCAGGACATCGCGGGGGACGCTGGATGCGGCGCGAAGAAGAAGCCTGTAGGAACTCTGACAGGAGAAGAAGGCGGAAAAGAGAAGAAGCTTGACGTCCTTCCTTTCCGCGCGAAGCTCGGATACAGCCAGAAGGAAGCCGGCTATATCCCGTGTGAGGATGAAGAGGGTGCGCTTCGGTATGTGAGGGTGATCCGCAGGTCGATCGCGAAGATCCTGATTCCGATCCTGATTCTCCTTGTCCTGATCGGCGGGGGAACCTGGTGGTATATGTCTCGTCAGGGGATGCCGGAACTGGATAAGTCGGCTATTGCTTATCAGATGCCTGATGGAATGAAGAATGAAGACCCGTCGCAGATTCTGATGCCGGGATTTAGTACGATCACGATGGACGAAGGCGGCACGACGGTACATGCGGCTCTGGCCAACCCGGAGGGGAATCCCTGTTACTTTAAGTACTTTATCAGCCTGTCCGATACAGGCGAGCAGATCTATGAGAGCGGATGGATCGAGCCGGGAATGGCTGTCACAGAGTGGGATATATCAGAGGAACTTCCGGCAGGCGAGTATCCGATCTATATTCTTGTACAGACAGGAAGCCTTGAGAATTACGAAGAGGGTATGAATCAGGGGGCGGCAAACGCTACTCTGGTGGTGAGGTAAGATGAGAGCAGGAAAGAAGCGCGCTTTAACAAGTCTGACCGGCCTTATTCTCGGCGTCTGTCTGCTCACAGGCTGCGCGTCAGGCGCGGAAGCTGCCAATACGACAGAGCAGGGAGCAGACCGCATCGTCATAGGAGACGTCGAGCTTGAAATCGAGCAGATCGAGTACCGTACCCAGGTGCAGCCGCCGGATCCTGTGGGGTATTATGATTATTATCCTGAAACGGAAGGGTATCATTATCTGGTGCTCTCCGGCAGGGCGACTAACAACGGTGAGACGGATTTTGACCCTGAGTGTCTTCATGTGGAGGCTCAGGCCGGCCGTACAGTAAGAGAAGGAAAGCTTGAGATCGTCACGGCTCCCGGAGCGGAGTTCTGGGATGTGCTTCCGGCGAATGAGACAGAAGTAGCCTGGAGTTATTATCTCTTTGCTGTCATGAAAGACAGTGAAGAAGCTGACAGTATCAGTATTTTCTACAATCATGACTTCAGCACGCCCGGCGAAGACGAAGAGTGGGACGAAGAAATAAAAATTAATCTTTAAATATTTCCAGGGAGAATTAGCTGAAAAAGTTGTTGCAATTCTTATCCCTGTATGGTATTATAAAAAACGGTCACTGCTTATGCAGCGGCCGTTTCATGGCCCCGTGGTCAAGCGGTTAAGACATCGCCCTTTCACGGCGGTAACACGGGTTCGATTCCCGTCGGGGTCATTTGCGCTCAGTGTCTGAAAGACAGGCGCTAAGTGCTCATACTCAGGCGCAGTAGCCAAGTGGTAAGGCGTGGGTCTGCAACACCCTGATTCACCGGTTCAAATCCGGTCTGCGCCTCTTAAAAGGATTGTTGAGAAGAAAACTTTATGTAAGTGAACTGCCATTTACATGAAGTTTTCTTTTTTATTGACAATATCTTTTTCATAGGCTATAATATAACAGTGATATATAACAGTGTTGTAAGGGGGCGTATACAATAGACGAAAAGTTAACAACACTGGAACGCATCCATCACGCTGCAAAATCGGAGTTCCTGAAAAAAGGATATAAGGACGCTTCTCTGAGAAACATCGTTAAATCGGTAGGCATGACTACAGGAGCCTTTTATGGATATTACAAAAGCAAGGAAGAACTGTTTGAAGCGCTGGTAGGTAAACATTATGAATATATCCTTACCTGCTTTAAAAAAGCGCAGCAGGAATTTGCCGACCTGCCTCATAATCAGCAGCCGGAGGTTATGAGCGAAATATCGGGAATCTGTATGTACGATATCCTTCACTACGCGTATGAACATCTGGAGGAATGCAAGCTTATCCTCTGCTGCTCGGAAGGGACAAAATTTGCCGGTCTTATTGATGAGATGGTGGAGATTGAGACGGCGGCAACCCACGCCTATCAGGAGGTCTTGAGGGAACTTGGGCGGCCGTCCCCCAGGATCGATCCCGCTCTGGAGCATATCCTGATTACCGGCATGTTCCACACGTTCTTTGAACTGGTGATTCATGAAATGCCGCTGAGCGATGCGGAAAACTATGTAAAGGAAATGCGTGCCTTTTATACGGCCGGATGGATGAAAATTATGGGGCAGTAGGGCCCTGTAATTTTTCCTCGCTGGTTAGCGACGACTAACCCATGTGGATATGAGATTAACGCATATGCGTTGTCTGTATCATAAATCAATAGAAAAGGAGGAACCTCTTTTGAAAAAACAATCCAATCTGTCACGCCTGCTCCAGATCGCAGGCAGCCACAAACACCTGATCTATGCTTCGTGGATCCTTTCGGCAATCAGCGCCCTCATTGCTTTGGTACCTTTCTATTATATCTGGAAAGTTATTCAGGAGATACTGGAGGTTGCGCCGGATTTCAGCCGGGCGCAAATGCTGACTTGTAATGGATGGATGGCGGTACTGTTCGCGGTCATCGCAGTGCTCGTCTACATAGCGGGATTGATGTGTTCTCACAAGGGCGCGTTTCGGATTGCCACCAACCTGCGGCTGCAAATCATGGAGCATATTATCAGACTGCCGCTTGGGTTTGCCGAGAGCTTTGGCAGCGGTAAGCTGCGCAAAATTGTCAACGAATCCAGCGCCGCCACCGAAACCTACCTGGCTCATCAACTTCCCGACCGGGCCAATGCAATCGCTACACCCTGTGGACTTTTGATATTACTGCTGGTGTTTGACTGGCGGCTTGGCCTTCTGAGCCTTGTTCCGGTAGTACTGGGATTTTTGATTATGATGACAATGACCGGGCAGCGGATGCAGGAAAAGATGAAAGAGTACCAGAATGCGCTGGACGATATGTCCAACGAGGCGGTGGAATATGTTCGGGGTATTCCGGTAGTGAAAACCTTTGGACAGACAATCTTTTCTTTCAGAAAATTTAAAGACTCTATTGATCGCTATAAAGTATGGGTGATCGCCTATACGAAAGAGCTTCGAGCGCCTATGATGTTCTACACGGCAGCCATTAACGGAGTTTTTGCTACCCTGATCGCCGGGGGGCTGCTGTTTACGAAAGACGGCGTAACGACAGAATTTATGCTGGATCTGATTTTCTACATTATCATTACGCCAATTATTTCTGTCACGCTGACACGCATTATGTTCCAAAGTGAAAATGCCATGATTGTAAACGACGCCTTACAGAGGATCGACAGCGTTTTGAATTTGAAACCTCTTGAAGAACCAAAACATCCAAAACATCCGAAAGACGCTTCAGTAGAGCTTCAAAATGTCCATTTCAGTTATGACGGAGAAACAGAGGTATTAAAGGGGATTTCTCTTTCCATACCGCAAGGGCAGACCGTAGCCTTTGTCGGACCATCCGGCGGTGGCAAAACTACGCTCGCCAATCTGATCTCACGTTTCTTCGATCCTCTAAGCGGCATCGTAAAGATCGGTGGGGTTGATGTAAAGGACATTGCCAAAGAGGAGCTTATGGACACGGTTTCGTTTGTATTTCAAAACAACCGTCTTATTAAAGCGTCTATTCTCGAAAATGTGCGTATGGGCAGGCCCGACGCAACCCGGGATGAAATTCTTGCCGCGCTTCACAATGCTCAGTGTGATGATATTCTTGAAAAGCTGCCTCAGGGAGCGGACACGGTGATTGGCACAAAGGGCGTCTATCTCTCCGGCGGCGAGCAGCAGCGAGTTGCCATCGCCCGCGTCATGCTGAAAAACTCGCCCATTATTATTTTAGACGAGGCAACGGCCTTTGCCGATCCGGACAATGAAACCCGGGTACAGGCTGCTTTTTCAAAGCTCTCCGAAGGAAAGACGGTTATTATGATAGCTCACCGGCTTTCTACCGTAGCAGGCGCGGATAAAATCTATGTCATTTGCGATGGGCAGATCGCCGAGAGCGGTACCAGCCGTGATCTGCTGGAGCGAGACGGAATTTTCAGCCGGATGTGGCAGAACTATCAGACTTCTGTTCAATGGAAGGTCGCAAAGGAGGTATAACAAAATGATAAAACGGTTGCAAAGACGATACGCGCTCTCTGAGCAGGGAGCAAAGGATCTGGTGAAAGGCTGTCTGGCCTGTGTCCTTCAAAATCTTTCTTTTATGTTCCCGGTTGGGCTGCTTCATTCTTTTGTCGGTGATCTGCTGAATGGCGGCGTATCTGGAGGAAAAATTATATTTTACGCCATCGGATGTGCAGTGTGTCTCGGACTGATTCTGCTCACCACTTACATCCAGTATAACGCTACCTACTTTGCCACTTATATGGAAAGCGGTGTGCGGCGTATCACGCTGGCTGAACAACTGCGTAAAATCCCGTTATCCTTTTTTGGCAAAAAGGATTTAGCCGATCTTACTAGCACGATTATGGCCGACTGTACCTTTCTGGAACAGAGCTTTTCCCATTTTATCCCCGAACTGGCAGGCTCTATTATCTCCACAATTCTTGTTTCCATCAGTCTGCTCATTTTTGACTGGCGCATGGCCCTGGCGGCGCTTTGGGTCATGCCGGTGGCTTTTGCTGTCGTAGGTTTTTCCTCGAAAGTGCAGGAAAAACTCAACCAAAAGGCTATGGATGTCAAGATGGCTTGTGCTGATGGGATTCAGGAGTGCATCGAGACGGTGCGGGACCTGAAGGCCAACAACGCAGAAAAGATATACCTTAAAGGCCTGGAAAAGAAAATCCGGGCAGTGGAACGCCGCTCCATTCGCAATGAGTTCGGAATTGCAGCCTTTGTGGTTTCCGCAGCGCTGGTTCTGAAGCTGGGGATTGCGACAGTTACGCTGACGGGCTCTGTTTTGCTGATGCAAGGCAGCCTGGATATACTGACCTTCTTTATGTTCCTGCTTGTCGTATCGCGCCTCTATGACCCGCTGCAGGGCGCGCTCCAAAATCTGGCGGCGGTAATCAGCACACGAACTAATATCGCCCGCATGAACGAAATCCTCGAGCATCCTATTCAGCAGGGCGATAACCGGCTTTCCAACCAGGGGTATGATATAGTTTTTGACCATGTGAGCTTTGCCTACAACACAGGAGAAACAGTTTTAAATGATGTTTCTCTTACCGCGAGGCAGGGCGAGGTTACAGCTCTGGTGGGACCGTCCGGTGGCGGTAAAACGACAGTTTCGCGACTGGTGGCAAGATTCTGGGATGTGAACCGGGGCAGAATTACCGTGGGAGGCATGGACATTTCAAAAACAGACCCGGAGGCGCTGCTGTCCCTGTTTTCCATTGTGTTTCAGGACGTTACTTTATTTGACAATACGATTTTGGAAAATATTCGGATCGGGAATAAAGAGGCTGATGATGAGCAGGTGATGGCGGCGGCAAGGCTTGCCAATGTGGATGAATTTGTGGAAAAACTGCCGGATGGCTGGAATACCAACATCGGGGAAAATGGATGTGAGCTCTCAGGCGGAGAACGGCAGCGGATTTCCATCGCCCGGGCTTTCCTGAAAAATGCCCCGATTATCCTCTTAGACGAGGCAACCGCTTCACTGGATGTAGAAAATGAAACGCTGATTCAGACAGCGCTCTCCCGCCTGATTGCCGATAAGACCGTGCTGGTGATTGCCCACCGGATGCGTACAGTGGCTGGCGCAGACAAAATCGTGGTGCTCTCGGAAGGCGCCGTGGCGGAAGAGGGTACGGCGGAGGAGCTCAAGAAGAAAGGCGGGCTCTATGCCCGTATGGTGAAACTGCAGACGGAAAGCCAGAACTGGAGACTGGTGTAAAAAGAATTCTTCTATAGTGAAAATTGCATTTTTGTAATCTTCGGGTATAATGATATTATACGAAGAAAATAGAGGAGGATTTTGCATATGAAACCGGTATTAACAATTGATCTGCTAATACCATTGGTACATATGTGGAACATAGATTCCAAAACTATCTTATTGATCATTATGCGGTTACCGTTGGCAGTAGTGCTAAAGGCATCGACCTCCCGGAAGAAGGCATTGAAACTGACATAAAAGTCACCTCCATAACACAACCACAATCAAGTTGTCCATTTAAAAGTGCTCATCAAAAAATATATGGTTTAGGATATAACCTTTTGGTATTTGTGTATGACAAGAGAGATGAGGATGATAAGTGCTTCCTACAATTCACACATTGTACTTTTATTGAAAAGAAACGAACTGCCGATTTTACAATGACCAGGCGGCTCCGGGAAATGCTGAATGATGGCGCAAATAAAGAAGACATTATTAGCTTCCTCGAAGACAGAAGAGTTCCCGGTGATGAGATCGTTTATGACAATTTGGCAGATGAGCTTTTAGAAATCCCGCCGGAACAGGGATATTTGACTATCAGTACCGCGCTCCAATGGAGATTGCAGTATGCAAGGGTGATTGCCCTAAACAATGAAGTGTCGGGAGTGACTAATTATGAATGGTAAAAGAGAGTATGGAGATTACCAGACCCCAAACTATTTCTCGCTTGCTGTGTGTCAGTATCTTAAAAAAGAGAGACACCTGACACCGTCTGTTATCATTGAACCGACCTGTGGAACAGGGAGCTTTGTGAAAAGCAGTCTTATATTCAACGCATCGGAAATTATAGGTATTGAAATCAACCCGGAATATTGCAAAACATGCAAAAAGAACATTACTGATCCGAGAGTACATATTTTGAATTCTGATATTTTCACGATCGATTTTAAGAGCCTGACAAGAGGAAAAGATCAGGTGCTGATTGTTGGAAATCCACCGTGGGTTAATAATAGCACATTGTCAGTTTTAGGCTCTGATAATGTACCAACAAAGAAAAACTTTAAGGAATTTAGAGGCGTGGATGCGATTACCGGGGCAAGTAACTTTGACATATCTGAATCTATTATTTTAAAGCTTATCACCGCATTGCATGGGACAAACGCTACTATCGCAATGCTGTGCAAGACGTCTGTTGCAAGAAATATTTTTGTAGAAATGAAACGTACCCATACAAAATTTGCTTCATGTGATATTTTGGAGTTTAATGCAAATAAGATATTCAGAATCAGTGTAAGCGCATGTTTACTGATAATAAATCTTAGTTCAAAAGACGTTTCTTCTGATATATGTAATGTGTACTCATTTGACAGACCGGCAGATGTGATTCGTTCATTTGGTTATGCCAACGGAGAGTTCTATAGCAATATAGCAGAAGAAAGAACCGATTTTTCAGGGAACTGCTGTTTTGAGTGGAGACAGGGGATAAAACATGATTGTTCTAAGGTAATGGAACTGTCTCTGGAGGGAAAGCATTTCGTAAACGGATTAAAAGAACCTGTGGATATAGAAAAAAAATATGTTTTCCCACTCATAAAAAGCAGTATGTTTAAATCTCCGATTATAAGTGACTTCAGCAAGTATGTACTTGTCACGCAAAAGAAAGTGCGGGAAAATACGTCTCACATAGCGGATGACTCTCCCAGAACATGGGGGTATTTGGTTTCCCATAGAGATCTCTTTAGAAAAAGAAAAAGTTCTATTTACAGAAACGCGCCGGATTTTTCTATGTTTGGGATTGGCGAGTACTCGTATGCACAGTATAAGGTCGGGGTCAGCGGGTTCTATAAGAAACCACTCTTTTCGGTTCTTGTTTCGCCCAATAGTGTACCTGTCATGACGGATGATACAAGCTATTTTATCTGTCTCCCAACATATGATACAGCATATGTTGCCATGTTGATTTTGAATTCTTCGCGAGTTCAGAAGTTCCTCTCTACGATAGCATTTCTTGATGCAAAACGTCCATATACTAAAAAAGTTCTTGAGCGTATAGATTTTCATAAAATACTTCGGTCCATTCAACTGATAGAACTGATTGATACTGAAAGAGAACTTGGTCTGAAACATTACTTGAATGAAAACATGTTAAATGCTTTTCGACTCCTGCCGGAGCTTAACCGGCCGTCAAAGCAGAAACTTTAATCTGCTCAGTGGAGGGGGTATAAATACAAGAATTATAATACTGGAGACAGAACTCTCTTTTCATCCTCTAAAGCCTGGACTTTCCGGTGATTAATGAAATTTTTAAAAATTAAGAAATGTTTTTTAAAAAAGATATTGAAAATAATGGGAACTCAATGTAATATAACTATAGGAATGTATACCTACAAGGTAGAATATAAATTCTCGATGGATATAGATAAAGTTCTGACCGGTATCCGGTGTCAGACAGAGAGTGGGGAAAAAATGCAGTTAAATATCACAACAGACTATGCGATCCGGATACTTCTGTGTCTGGGAGAGCCGGGCAGGGTTATGGCAGGGCCTCTTATTGGAGAGGAGACTAACATACCGCCTAAATATATCAGAAAAATATCGCTCAGACTCCGGGAGGCAAAGCTGATAGATTCTATGGCCGGGGCACAGGGCGGATATTTCCTGACAAGACCTCTGAAGGATATATCACTGCTGGATGTGCTCAGTGTGATGGAGCCTACCACGAAGATCAACAGATGCCTTGAGCCCGACGAATTTTGCAGCCGCGGGGCGGCAAAAGACTGTCCTGTGCGAAAGTTCTATCAGGCGCTCCAGAAAGTGCTTGAGGACCAATGGCTGTCAGTCAGCCTGGGAATGGTCGTTGACACTTACGGATACACAGCGCTACCGGAGAAGGAGAACGCCGGTTCGAATGAGGAGTCTGCAGACACCGCGGACATGGATAAGAACGCCCTTGTAGGATAATCATGCAGGAAGGATTCACAGAGAGGAATAGTTATGACAGGAAAAAACATGCCGGAGTTCCAGGAGATCGCCCGGTATATTGAGAACATTGAGTTTAGGAAAAAGGCCTTCAGCGGATGCGACGAGGAAGATGTGATGCAGCATATCTCCGTTATCTGTACGATGTACGAGAGAGTGATCAGTAAGCTGACCGAAGAACAGCGCACAAGGGATGAGGACGCAAGAGAAGTCAAAGAAGAGTATAAGAAAAAGAGCGACGAGATCATCCGTAGCATATCCGCAATCGATGCATACCGCTCCCACGCCATGAAAGAGGCGGAGGAAGAGGCGGAGCAGATTCTGAAGCAGGCGCGCGAGGAGGTTAAGAAAGAAGAGCAGAGGATACGCGAGCTGAACGCGAAATATCAGCGGGAACTGGATCTGCACCGTAAGAAGACAGCGAAGCTCAGAGAGGAAGGCAGCCGTTTCTGCGAGAATGCGCGTGAGATCATAAAACAGATCGAGGAGCTGAGCGATGACAGCAAACAACAAGAAAACGAGTAACCGGGCTGACGCCGACGGAGTACTGGAAGCGGTCCGGATCCGGACGGAGGAAGTAAGGGCGGAACGCAGGGGCTGGAGAAGATGGCTGATCGGTACTGTGCTGGTGTGCCTGATCCTGTTCCTTCTGCTCAGGGTGTTTTTCCCCCTGGCGGTCGTGGAAGGCACTTCGATGTATCCGGCGTTCAGGGACTCGGATCTTGTAATCTTCACCAGGTTATACGGGGAGCTTAAGCGGGGAGACGTGGTGCTTGCCGAGACAGACAACGGAACAGTGCTGATTAAGCGAATAGCAGGACTTCCGGGTGAAGAGGTATACATTGATGAACGCACATCGTCGGTATTTATCGACGGGGAGGAACTTAAGGAAGAAGGAATACAGGGAAGAACTGAGGGAGGAGACGAACTCGAATATCCCTTTACATTGGGAGAAAACGAGTATTTTCTTCTGGGAGATAACAGAGAGGTATCCATCGATTCCCGAGCATACGGCCCGATGTCTGCGGAGCAGATCAAAGGGAAAGTGTGGCTGACAGTGAGAGTCGGAGGTTAGATTTTAGAAAGGAGAGCACATGCGAAGAAAGAAATTATGGCTTAGAGGAATGACGGCGCTGATGACAGGAGCCCTGCTGGCAGGTACAGCGGCAGTGCCGAAGACAATATCCGCGGATACAGAAAGCGCGGTGGCGGCAGAAGGGATGACGGAGCAGGAGGCAACAGGAACGACAGAAGAAGTCATTGTAAATGACCCGGTAGAGCCGGAGGCGCCTGAGACGCCTGAGCCGGAGGAGCCTGAGGCACCTGAGACAGAGGAGCCTGAGACACCTGAGGCAGGAGCACCTGAGACGCCTGAGACAGAGGAGCCTGAGGCACCTGAGACAGAGGAGCCTGAGACACCCGAGACGGAGGAGCCGGAGACACCTGAGACGGAGGAGCCGGAGACACCTGAGACAGAGGAGCCTGAGACGCCTGAGACAGAGGAGCCGGAGACACCCGAGACAGAGGAGCCGGAGACGCCTGAAGCAGGGAAGCCTGAGACGCCTGAAGCAGGGAAGCCGACAACACCTGAGACGGAAACTCCTGGAACGGGAAATGCGGGAAATTCGAGTAACGCGGGCAGCGGCAGTGAGGCAGCTCAGATGCCGAATGAAGAGTCATCTTCTAACAAAACGTCATCCTATCGCGATAATCGCAAGGATGCGTACTATGAGGAGCGTTCCTACAATCCGTCAGAGGCATTTCTGGATCGCGGGGAGAAGATCAAGTACAGCACAGATATGCCGTTGGATAATATTCCCGTATTTATCACGCCTGAGATGATCATCGGCGCGCTTAAGGTACAGGACGAGTACGGTTATCCGGCGTCTGTTACTATCGCCCAGATCATACAGGAGTCAGGCTTTGGCAAATACGGTCCTTACGGAGATGAGGGACAGGGATTGTCTTATCTGGCATACCAGTACAACAACCTCTTCGGAATCAAAGGAACAGGTCCGGCAGGATCGGTCAATATGAGAACCGGAGAGCAGACCGAGGACGGAACGAGTTATACGATCCGCGCGGGATTCCGCGTATATCATACATATACAGAATCGATCGAGGACCGGGCAGAACTGCTGGAGAGAGTGTACAGCGACCTGATCGAGGGAGTCAACGACGCCAACACGTTCGCTGTCCGCATCGGCGGCAGATGGGCGACGGATATTGACTACGCTCAGAGCCTGATCAGCCAGATGGAGCGGTACGATCTGTATCGTCTGGATCGGATGACATTAGGAGAGTTCAGTGAACTGCTGGGCGACTTTGCGGATCCATGTCCGGGAGCGCATCTGACAAGCACCTTCGGATGGAGAGAGTCTACAGACTCCTACCACAAAGGAATCGATCTGGGAACAGGAAGTGAGAACATTCCGATCTACGCGGCGGCAGCAGGTACTGTTGTAACAGCCGGGTATAGTGATACTGCAGGCAACTGGATCGTGATCGATCACGGTGACGGCCTGGTGACAAAATATATGCATAATGAAGAGATGTATGTGGAAGAGGGAGATACGGTGGAGAAAGGCCAGCAGATCGCGCTGAGCGGCTCAACAGGGCGCTCCACGGGCAATCACCTTCACTTCCAGCTTGAGATCAACGGCGCGGCGGTAGATCCGCTCCCGTACCTGTACCCCGAAGCATAAATAACTGCCGCTGGAAGGAAATAAATAAGAAAGAGAAGCCCCGGGCTGTGGATACAGCCCGGGACTTCCCTTTTTCAACTTCTTTTCTGATGAGTTCCCTACTTCCCACTCTGAGAGGCCTCGGCAAGCTGACGCCTGAGATGCTCGATCTCTTTGTCCTTCTGAGAAATAATGGTATCTTTCTTTGTCAGTAGTTTCTTCTGCTCATCGGTATCAGCAGCCTGGGCGGCACGGTGTATGTAATGATCGGGGAACTGGTGGAACTCTTTTGGACTATGCTCATTTTTCGCAAAACATTTGCCATAAGCGTTTCTCCTTAGCCTGTAAATCAGTTGTACGAGGGATCATTCGTTACCGGGTAAGCGTTCCGATGCGGAAATACCGAAAATGAAAAGCCTTGCGGCCTGAAAAGATAAGACAGCCAGAGCGCTGTCGATATCAGTTTTCCTTTTTGTCAGAATAGCAGAGGAGAGGACAAAAGGCAATTGCGAAATTGAAATTCAGCATTTTTTTCCAACTTGCTATTTCTCCCGCGTCCTTTTATACTGTATATGAACGAACAAAGGGGGAAGCGGCAGTTGTATGGGAGCACCTGCCGCACATAACAGAAGATGAAAACGAGAAAACAGATAAAACGGCTGGGGAGAAGCTCCCTGAAGAAGCATTATGTGATCTTTGTAGCGGCGTGTCTGATTGCGGCGTTTCTGGCGTCGGAGTTCAGGAGTTCCCTTAACTTTTCTTCCGCGCGGTCTTATCCAATTTCTTACGATGGCGTGGAGAGCAGCCTGAACGGGGACGGCACTTATACAGTGAAGACGCATGTGAGCAGCGTCAGCTGGGAGGACACTCTGTGGGTAATTATTGAGGACAATATGCAGGCCGGGAAAGAGATGTCTGAAGAGATTAAGGACAACGCGATCGAGCGCTCCCGGACAGGGAATCCGATGTTTGGCAGAACGAGGGGAGTGTTTTCCAGCATTGTGAACCAGGTAACTTCCGGTTCTATTATTGTGACAGCGGCTACGGCAATCGGTTCGATCACCGGCTCGGATAACCTTGGTATTCTGATTCTCATTATAATCGGAGCTCTGGGAATGTTTCTGTTCTGGTTCCTGATACAGAACGTTTTTCCCGTGGTGATCAGGAGAGTCTTTCTGGAGGGAATGATCTACGACCGTGTTACGCCTCAGCGATTTGTATTTCTGCTGCGTATTAAGAAGTGGCTGAAAGCGTCGTGGATTATGTTTGTGAAATACATATATTATTCGCTCTGGTGCCTTACCATAGCTGGTATAGTGGTGAAGCGTTATTCCTACTATCTAGTGCCGTATATTGCCGCGGAGAACCCGGACATGTCCGCAAGACAGGCGATTACGCTGTCCAGGCGGATGATGAAAGGACATAAGTGGCAGTGCTTTATGTTTGAGATTTCATTTCTCGGGTGGGAGATCCTCGGAGCGCTCACAATGGGGATTTTCAATATCTTATATACGAATCCCTATAAGATCGCGTCTTTTACCCGGTATTATGCCGAATTAAGGGCAGAAGCGCTTGAGAAACATATCCCGGGAGCGGAGCTTCTGTATGATACCTACCTCTATGAAAAGGCGGATTCCTATGTGATCGCGGCGAAATACGCAGATGTGATTGAAGTGATGGAGACGCCGGATGATTCAGAGGAAAGCCTGACCGGATGGCGCGGATTTGTGGCGCGGAACTTCGGCGTCCTTCTTCTGCGAAGGGAGCAGGAGCGCAGATACGAGGAACATCAGGCAGAGTATGTGCGCGTCCACACGATGATCGACGATGTGGAGAGGGAGGCGTACCCGGTTCGACTTTATCCGATTCCGGAAGAGGAGCGGCGCAAACTGGTACAGTCACTAAACTACATGCGCCATTATTCTGTCTGGTCGCTGATTACGATATTTTTGGGTATGTCTTTTTTTGGATGGATCTGGGAAGTGGGAATGCATCTGGTCTCTTATGGGGAGTTCGTCAACCGGGGAGCGCTTCACGGCCCCTGGCTTCCGATCTATGGCACCGGCGCCGTGCTCATACTGACCGTGCTGAACCGGTTCCGTAAGAACCCGGCGCTGGAATTTGGCGCAACGATTGTACTCTGTGGATTTCTTGAGTATATGACTTCCCTTGTGATGGAGATCGCCACCGGAGGTAAGAAATGGTGGGACTACAGTGGATATTTCCTGAATCTTAACGGGAGGATCTGCGCCGAGGGACTGCTCGTGTTTGGAATCGGAGGTCTGGTGATCGTCTATGTGATCGCACCGATGATCGACGATCTTGTCTGCCGGATGAATGAGAGGAAAGTTATGGCTGTCTGCTCTGTTATTATGGTGGTCTTCCTTGCCGATACGGTGTATTCGCAGTTTCATCCCAATGAGGGAAAAGGAGTTACGGATATAGAGGAGAGCGTCTCGTTGCCACATCCTGAAACCGGAAATAGTCCGGGCGGTGGCGCGACTGTGTAAATTCAAACTGTATGCCGTTGTCATCAAACGTCTGACTGGTGATAACGGCCATACAGTTATAGTCTTTCATATCGATATATTTCTCATCAATCTGAGTCACACGTTCTACGGTGAGCGTCCGTTTGCTCGTCGCAATCGTTATACCGAGTTCCCCCTCGAGATAATCGTATACAGACTGGCTTGCGATCTGCGGTGTCAGCCCTCTGACCCGCTCTTTCAGAAAATAATTGTGATCCAGGATCAGGGGCCTGCCATCCAGTGACCGGAGACGCTGCAGGTAATAGAGTTTTGATCCTGCTCTGAATCCGGTCTTTTTTTCTATTTTCCCGTCTGCTGTGAGCTCGGTGAAGAGAATTACTTCTGTATGTGCCTGGCGGTGGTTGCGCTCTGCGGACTCTTTGAATGTCTCGATGCCGCCCACGGTAAATGACGTCTGCTCGATGGGCTGAAAGATATTCCGGACGCCTTTTCCATGCATGGGCTGGACATATCCGTCGGACGTGAGTTCGGCGAGAGCCCGCCGGACGGTGTTACGCGAGCAGTCGTACGCTGATACCAGAGCGTGCTCTGACGGCAGCATCTCCTGGTACGCGTAGTATTCTGTCTCGATTTTTTCTTTTAAATCCCTGTAAATATGGTCGTATTTTGCTTTTGGCATAGAGTCACTTCATCCCCTCTGTCTTGTCTGAACATCTGATTGTTTAAACAACTCTATTATAAAAATCCATTTTCTTAAAATCAAGCGAAAAATCTATGTTATCGGGAACAATATTTTTGAGAACCGGATTGACATGTTTAAACAAGCGTGCTATATTCGAGATGTTCAAACAAGTTTGCGAAACGATTATGAAAGAGAGGAAGAGATGCGATGGGAAAGTATGATAATGATGTAAAACGTCTGCTTGAACTCGTCGGGGGCAAGGGGAATATCCAGGCTGTCTCCCACTGTATGACAAGGATGAGGTTCGTGCTCACCGATCCGAAGAAGGCGGATGAAAAGGCGATCGAGGAGCTGCCCAGCGTAAAGGGAACATTTACCCAGGCAGGGCAGTACCAGGTCATCATAGGGAATGATGTGTCTGTGTTTTACAATGAGTTTACCGCCTACGCGGGAATCGAGGGCGTGAGCAAGGACGCGGTCAAAGCAGCGGCCAAGACGAATCAGAATATTGCCCAGAAGATTATGGGAACGCTGGGCGAGATTTTTGCGCCCCTGATTCCGGCTCTGATCTGCGGCGGTCTTGTGCTCGGATTTCGGAATATAATCGGTGAGATTAATTTTTTTGACAACGGTACGCAGAGTCTTGCGGATATTTCCCAGTTCTGGTCGGGCATGTACAATTTCCTGTGGCTGATCGGCGAGGCGGTATTCCACCTGTTGCCGGTGGGCATCGTCTGGTCTATTACAAAGAAGATGGGAACAACGCAGATCCTCGGTATTATTCTTGGCCTGACGCTTGTATCTTCCCAGCTTCTCAACGGCTTTAGTGTGGCTGATACTCCTGCCTCTGAGATTCCGGTGTGGGATTTCGGATTTGCCAGGGTGCAGATGATCGGCTATCAGGGGCAGGTCATTGCGGCGATGATGGCAGGCTTTGTCCTTGTGTACCTTGAAAAATTTTTCAAGAAGATATGCCCGGAAGTTATCAGTATGATCGTTGTTCCGTTCTGCTCTCTTGTTCCGGCGGTGATCATCGCTCATACGATCGTGGGGCCGATTGGCTGGACGATCGGAAATGCCATCGGCGACGTGGTATATGCGGGTCTTACATCAGATTTCAGATTTCTGTTCGCGGCAGTGTTCGGCCTTTTGTATGCTCCGCTTGTTATGACCGGCCTGCACCATATGACCAACGCGATTGATTCACAGCTTCTCAACACCCCGGCCCAAAGTACGATTCTGTGGCCGATGATCGCTCTGTCCAATATCGCTCAGGGATCGAGTGTCCTGGCGATGAGTGTCCTTCAGAAGAAGAACGAGCGGGCCCAGCAGGTCAATGTACCGGCATGTATCTCGTGCTATCTCGGCGTTACGGAACCGGCCCTGTTCGGCGTTAACCTGAAATATGTATTTCCACTTGTGTGCGGTATGATCGGTTCCTGCGCCGCAGCGATGATCTCTGTGGGATTTGGTGTTGAGGCTCTTAGCATCGGCGTGGGCGGTCTTCCGGGGATCCTCTCCATCAAGCCGGAATACTGGCTGATTTTCCTTCTGGCTATGGCAGTGGCGATTGTTGTTCCTTTTACGCTGACATTTATTGTAGGAAAAATCAGACTTTCGGGAGAAGACAGATTCGGGAAAGAGAACGCTGCTCCGGCTGTTGAGACAGACGCCGCTGTTTCTGCTAAAGAGGGTGACGCGGCAGTTTCCGGGGAGCGTGTGAAAGAATTAAAATCCATTCTGGACGGAAAAGTTATCCCTATTGATCAGGTACAGGACGAGGTGTTCTCCCAGAAGATCATGGGGGACGGCGTTGCCATCGAACCTTCAAACACGGTAGTGACGGCTCCGGCAGACTGTGATGTAACGGTTGTTATGGCAGATACGGGCCATGCCTGCGGCCTGACGCTGGCAAATGGTCTGGAACTTCTGATTCATGTGGGCGTAGATACTGTAGATATGGGAGGAGACGGATTCCATCTCCTCGTGAAAGAAGGGGATCATGTGAAGGCGGGGCAGCCTCTCATTGAGTTTGATCCCGAGAAGATCAGGGCAGCAGGCCATCCGTGTACAACGATGCTGATCGTGACGGCGGAGGGAAGCGCTTCCGGAATCACGATGCACTCCGGTATGGACGCAGAGGCAGGCAGTACGACCGTGATTTCGTGGGAGTAATCTTATCAATGACTGATATATAAAAAGAAAGGACAGGAGTAAAAGGCATGAGAAAAGATTTCCGAAAGAGCACAGTCTATCAGATTTATCCGAAGTCTTTCTGCGATACGAACGGAGACGGACTTGGGGATCTCCGGGGCGTTACTTCAAAACTCGATTACATCAAAGAACTGGGCGTCGACTATATCTGGATTACCCCCTTCTTTGTATCCCCGCAGAATGACAACGGGTATGATGTGGAGGACTATTACAATATTGATCCGGCGTATGGAACGATGGAAGATGTGGAAGAGCTGATCCGCGAGGCGGATAAACGCGGGATTGGCCTGATGTTTGACATGGTGTTCAACCATGTCTCCACACGACATGAGTGGTTTGTAAAAGCGATGGAAGGAGATCCGTACTACAAGGATTTCTTCATTTTCCGCAAGGGAAAGCCGGACGGAAGCGCTCCTACCAACTGGGAGAGTAAGTTCGGAGGAAACGCATGGGAGTATGTGGAAAAGTTTGATGAATATTATCTCCACCTGTTTGATGTGACTCAGGCGGATCTGAACTGGGAGAATGAAAATGTCAGAAAGGAAGTACAGAAGATACTCAGATTCTGGATGGAGAAAGGCGTCAGAGGATTCCGCTTCGACGTAATCAACCTGATCAGTAAAGCGTGCTTTGAGGACGACGATACAGGCGACGGGCGCAGATTCTACACGGACGGCCCGAAGATCCATCAGTATTTAAAAGAGATGCACGACGCAACGTTTGGAAATGACGAAGGCATTGTGACAGTTGGAGAGATGTCCAGTACAACGATCGAGAACTGCTATAAGTATGCGGGCCGCGATACCGGAGAGCTGTCTATGGTATTCAGTTTCCACCATCTGAAGGTGGATTTCATGGGAAATGAGAAATGGGTGCTTGTTCCGGCTGATTTCCAGAAACTTAAAGACATCATTTTCGAGTGGCAGACGAAGATGGCGGAGCATAACGCCTGGAACGCCGTGTTCTGGTGCAACCACGATCAGCCCCGGGTTGTTTCCCGTTTCGGAGATGAGGGGGAATACTGGAAGGAATCTGCCAAGATGCTTGGAACGGTCATCCACTGTCTGCGCGGCACGCCCTATGTGTATCAGGGTGAGGAAATCGGCATGACAAACACGGATTTCACAGACATTTCCCAGTTTAAAGACGTGGAGAGTCTGAATCATTATCAGATCCTTCAGGATAAAGGTCTCTCCGCATCCGACGCGCTGCGTATCATTCAGGTGCATTCCCGTGATAACGGGCGTACACCAATGCAGTGGGATGATACGAAGTACGCGGGATTTGCGTCTGATGACAGCAGAGAACCGTGGATTGCAGTCAACGGCAATCATACGAGAATCAATGCAAAAGACCAGCTCCAGGATCAGGATTCGATCTTTCATTATTATCAGAAACTTATCGCTCTCAGGAAAGAGCTGGATGTGATCGCTTACGGAGATATAGAGCCTCTCGCTCAGAAAGATCCGGCTGTTTTCGCATACCGGAGAAGCTATGACGGCCATGAGCTGATCGTGGCAGCCAACTTCTATGGGAAAGAATATCAGTGGAAGAGCGCGCCGGATCTGAACGGATATTCCCGGATACTCGGGAATTATGAAGACTCACAGATCACCGGAGACGGCAGCATAAGCATGAAGCCGTATGAGGCGGTGGTGTGGTATCGCTGATCATTGTCTATAACTGCCAACTGATTTTACATAACCCCGGAGTATTCGCTCCGGGGTTATGTCAGACTGTAGACAAAGTTGGTGTTGGAGCCTAGCTCCAGCACCACTCTTTTTGCCAAAATACAAACACCCATATTT